>JAGQIK010000387.1 GCA_020431405.1 Myxococcales bacterium | reverse complement strand
CTGCCGCTGGCGCTGTTGCGGGCGCGCTGCCACGGTGCAGCGCGCGGCGCGGCGCCGGGTACGAGCACCACGCGCAGATCGACCCCCGGGGCGGCGCCGACGAAGTCGAGCAGCGCCGAGTAGCCGCCGAGCAGCAGCAGCGTGATGGCGAGCAGCCGCAGCCTCATCGACGGAAAACCCACATCGCGGTGACGAGCTCGAGGGCCACCACCCACAGCGTGGCGATCACTACCGAGCCCGTCATGGCACGCGTGACGTCGTCGGCGCTGTCTTTGCGCAGCGTGCTGCGGAACACCACCTCGGCGGCGACGCCGCAGGCGTAGATGCCGCACAGCCACAGCGCGCGCGAACGCAGCACCGCGCGGTTGGGCTCGGGGTCGAGCAGATCGCCGAGCAGCAGCGGCCACGGATCGGCGACGCCCGACTGCACGCAGTGCCAGTAGCCGCCGAGCGCCATGCCGCCGGCGAAGGTCGCCGCGACGAGCACGAAGGCGACGAGCAGCCCGAAGTAGCACGGCACCCACAGATAGTCGCGGCGACTGATGCCAAGCGCCTCGAGTGCGGCGATCTGCCGCGTGAGCCCCATGCTGCCGAGCCATGCGCTGGTCGCGCTGCCGCTGGTGGCGACGAACAGGAACGCGCACACCGGTGGCGCCAGCGCGAGGATGTAGCTGCCGCCCACCAGCTCGACCGCCTTGGCGGCGCGCAAGCCCACCGGCAGCGCCCGAGAGATCACGTACAGCACGGTGTAGCCGAGCAGCACACTGACGATCAGATAGAACGGCAGCGGGCGCAGCAGCGACGCCCGCAGCACGCGCAACAGCACGCGCAGCGTGTCGCCGGCGTGGCGCAGCGCGCGCGGCAGCGCCAGCAACGCGGCGGCCGGCATCAGCAGCGAGCCGAGCGCGCGGCGACCGAGAGACGCCAGGCGGCGGGGCGGCGCGCGCCGCTCGTCGTCCGCTGCGCGTGTCGCGGCCTCGCCGGCCTCGAGCTTGTCGAGCACGTCGGCCTCGAGGACCTGCGGTTCCTCGGCGCCGAGCGGCACGAGCTTGCCGCGCGCTGGATCGAGAAAGAGCAGGCGGTCGGCGACCTGCTGCGCGAATGAGAGATCGTGCGTCACCACCAGCACGGCGGCGCCGCGCTGGCTCGCCGTCTGGCGCACGAGCTCCGCGAGCCCTTTGACGCGCAGCGGATCGAGGCCGACGGATGGCTCGTCGAGAAACAGCACGCGGCGGCCGCTGGCGAGCGTGCGTGCGACGGCGAGGCGCTGCGCCTGGCCGCCCGAAAGGCGCGACACCTCCGTGCCGGAGGCGCCCATCTCCGCGGGCAGGTCCACCGCGGCGAGCCACGACGCGACGCTGTCGGGGCCGGCGCGCTCGCTGTCTCCGCTGCCCTCCACGCGGCGGCGCAGCGCGAGCGCGATGTTGCCGGCGACATCGAGGTGATCGAACGCGGCGCCGCGCTGCGGCACCAGGCCGAGGCTCGCGCCTTTGCCGAGCTCGATCGCGTCGGGCGGCGCGACCTCGAAGCCGGCATCGATCAGATCGTCGCGCTCGAACAGCACGCGCGCCAAGGTCGACTTGCCGGCGCCGCTGCCGCCGAGCAGCGCCACGACCTCGCCCTGCTCGAGGGTCAGATCGAGGCCGTCGAAGAGCGCGCGCCCATCGGGCAGGCGCACGCGCAGGTCACGAATACGAAGCAGCGGTTCGGTCATGTTCGGCGCGCCGTCAGCGCGCGCTCACTGTCTTCCAAGGCCAGACGGGGCCTTCCTCAATAGTAGATCGCCACCGAATCGAGGCGCGCCCGTCCCGTGCTGCTCCAGCGGCTTCCGATGACAAAGCGACCGCTCTCGCGAAGCTGCGCCACGGTCATCTTCTGGCCCGTGCTGCGCAGGAAGAACAGGCGCAGCGGCACTTGGATGCGCTGATAGCCGGGCTTGTTGTCGGCGTAGGCGTAGCCGGCGGGCGGCGTGAAGTCGAGCCAGTCCTCGCCGAGGCCGAAGAAGACCCACACCAGCGAGCCGCTGGCGCCGGTGCCCGTGTGCTCGATGTAGAGCTCGACGTAGGCGTTGGCGAGGCGCGTGTCCGTCAGATCGGCGAGCGCGCTGCTGAGGACCAGCTCGCGCACGCCGAACTCGGTCCACGCGCCAGCCGGCGTCTCGACCTCGAGCGCGCCGCTGCCGTTGGCGGTGTTGGTGGTGATGAGCCTCGCTGCGCTGTTGTAGATCGCCATCCCCTCGAGGGTGTCTTCGAAGATCACGAGCCGTTTGCTCGGCAGCGGCGCGGGGTCGACGCGCAGCGCCGGCTGGCGCAGGGTCTGTCCGCCGCTGCCCACCAGCCGCAGCTGCACGTAGGACGGCGCGCTGGATGGCAAACCGTAGACGGTGCCCAGACGCGAGGACGTCGTGCCGCCGCAGGTCAGGTCGGCGAGGCTCGGGTCGGCGCCGGGCCCGATACAGCTCGCCTGCGGCGTGCTCACCTGCGAAGGATCGCTCGCGACACACAGCTCGTAGTACGAACCAGCCGGAGCGCTTCCCGTACACTGCCACAGCACGGCGGCGCTTCCCGATAGTGTCCAGCTGCTGGTGAAGCTCGTGATCGAAAAACCGGGAAACGGGTCCGCATCTAAGGTGGCGTCGCCAACCGCAGCCGCGTCGGCGTCGCGCGCGCTGACCGCGGCGTCGAGATCGGGCGCGGGCGCATCGACCGTGGTGTCTGCGCCCGCTTCGCTGGCGGCCGGGGTCAGCCCGAAGCCCGCGCGCGAGCAGGCGCCGGAGGCGAGCGTCGAGAGGGCCACGAGCATCAGCGCGAAGAGTCGCTGCACAAGATGATCATAGTCTCCACACGACGAGAGCGCACCGTGCGACACGTGGGGCGATGTGCGCTGCTCTTGTTGCTGCTCGCCGCGCCGCCCGCGCTCGCCGCGCCGCCCGCGCTCGCCGCGCCGCCGCTGGTCGACGTGAGCAAGGTCGTGCCGGGCATCCGCGTGGACCTGCGCTACGCCAGCAACCGCAACGTGATCGGCCGCGCGTTCTATCCGCGTGGCGCGCGCGCGCTGTTGCGCCGCCCGCTCGCGCTACGTTTGCGGCGTGCCGTGCGCTTTCTGCGCCCGCGCGGGCTGACGCTGCTGATCTGGGACGCCTACCGCCCGCCCGCCGCGCAGCGCGTGTTGTGGAACCACACGCCCAACGCCAAGCTCGTCGCGCCGCCGTGGCGCGGCAGTATCCACACGCGCGGCGCCGCGCTCGACCTCACGCTCGCGCGCATCAGCGACGGCCGCCCGCTGCCCATGCCCACGCCCTACGACAGCAACAGCGCACGCGCGCGGCGCGGCGCCCGCCGCGGCGTCTCCAAACAAGCGCGCAGCAACAGCGCCCTGCTCGCCCGCGCCATGCGGCTGGCTGGCTTCGTGCCATACCGAGCCGAGTGGTGGCACTTCAACGCGCGCGACTTCAAGCGCTACCCGCTGGCCAAGGCGAGCCTCTCTCCGTAGACGCCGCACGCGCGTCCGCGGCGTTCGACAGTTCTACAGCACTAAACGCCGGGGAAGCGGCGCTGGCGGGGCGGAGCGGGGCGCAGCGGGGCGCGAGCGTGGGGGACGCCTCGTGCGTTGGTGGTTGGGGCGCGTTCGGGCGCGGCTGGGCTGATGACGGGGGGGGGCTAGCGGCCTGCGGGCGTTTGGCGTGGCTGGCGAGCGTGGGAGGCGCTGCGGGCGTGCCGTTCGCGGGCCGTGGCGAGACGCCTCGGAGCGCTGTGCGTGCGCGGGCGTTGGCGGGCGCGGCGCTGATGGACTGTCGTCTTGGCGCTGCGGGCCGAGTTGCAGGCGTGGGGCGTGGGGGGGACTTCGCAGCGCATATAGGCCGCTCTGTCTGCTCTTTTCGGTTGACTTAAGCGGTTTTTCGCTATAAACCAGCGGATATCTAGATGGCTAATTCGACACCAAATCGCCGCAAGCCTCGCCAACTCGAGCTGAGGCGTAGGCCGCCCGCCACTTGGGGCGGATGGCGACCTGGTGCGGGGCGGCCGCGCAAGCCCGGG
>JAGQIK010000008.1 GCA_020431405.1 Myxococcales bacterium | reverse complement strand
CGGCGGCGGCGGCGAGCAGCTCGTGGCCAGCCTCCACGGCGCGGCCGGCGTTGGCCAGCGCGATGCCGAGCTTTTCACGCAGCGCGGCGCGCTGCAGGCCGCCCTCGGGGGTCAGCTCGAGCGCCATCGAGTACATGCGCGCCGCCTGGTCGAAGGCCAGGTGCGAGGCGGCGCGGCGGGCGGCGACCTCGGCTTGCTGCGCGGCGCGCGAGAGGTCGCCGGCGCCGCGAAAGTGCGTCAGCAGCGCTTCGGGGTCGCGTACGCCGGCGGCTTCGAGCGCGAGGGCGATGCGATAGTGAAGGTGGCGCCGCGTGCTGGCGTCGAGGTGCTCGACCACGGACTCGCGGATGCTGTCGTGATAGGTCTCGACCAGACACCAGCGCGAGCCGCGCGTCTGCACCATGCGCGCGCGCGCGAGGATCGCGAGCGCGTCGCTGCCGTCGGCGTCGAGGCAGGCCGCGCGGGCGGCGATGTGCTTGGCGATGGGGCGGCCGGCGAGGGCCACGACCTCGAGCAGCGTGCGCGCCGGTGGCGGCAACGCCGCGACGCGCGCGACGAGCAGCTGGTCGAGGCGCAGCGCCCCGATGTTGCCCGCGCCGTGGTGACGCGCGAGCTCGCCGATCAAGAACGGCACGCCACGCGCCTCGCGTGCGACGAGCGCGGCCGTGTCGTCGGCGCTCGCCGTGCTGCACGCGTCGGCGTCGGTTGCACCTCTGGCGTCGACAACGGCCTGTCTGGCGAGCTCGTGCGCGTCGTCTTTGTCGAGCGCGCCGATGTAGACGTTTTCGATCGCCGTAGCATCGGGAAGCGCGAGCTGCGGCATGCGGTTGCTGTTGCTGCGATAGCTCGCGATGAGCAGAAACGGCGGCACGCTCTGGCTGAGCAGGTCTAGCAGCAGCGCGTGGCTGTCGCCGTCGCTCCATTGCATGTCGTCGATCCACAGCACGAGCGATGCACGGTCGGCGATGCGCGCCAGCAGCTCGCGCAGCGCGGCGAAGGCGCGCAGGCGAAGCTGTCGCTCGTCTCCACCGCGCACGCACGGCGCGCGTGCGATCGAGCCGACGCGATCGAGAACCGGAAAGAGGCGCGCCAGCGCGCGCACGTCGCGCGGCAGCAGCCGGTCGACGTCGTTGCTGTCGAGGCGGCGTAGATAGCGACACAGCGAGTCGATGAGGCTGTCCACCGACTTGAAGGGCACCGACTCGTGCTCGTAGCAGCGCCCGAGCAGCACCACCGCGTCTCGCTCTTCGCGCAGGCCGTCGAGGAAATGGCGCACCAGCGTGGTCTTGCCCATGCCGGAGCCGCCGAAGACGTTGACCACCACCGCGGCGCCCTCGCGTTCGGCCGCGCGTTGGTAGGCCGCGCGCAGGCGCGCGAGCTCGTGGCGGCGGCCGACGAAGCGGCGTCCCTGCTGCTCGAACGGAGCGGTGGAGACGCGCGCGCGTCTGCCGACGCGGTGCGGCCCCGAGTCCTCGTCGTCGCCGAGGCGGGCGAGGATCTCTTCGGCCTCGGGCCGCTGCTTGGCGTCGCGCGCGAGCATGCGGCCTGCGAGCGTCGCGAGGTCGCGCAGCTCGGCCGGCGCGTCGCGGATCGGCGCGACCTCGCCGTGCTGCTTGGCGACGAGGATCTGCATCGGCGTGCCCATGAACGGCAGCCGCCCGGTGAGCGCCTCGTAGAGCATCGCGCCGACGGCGTACCAGTCGGACGCCGGGCTGGCGGCGCCGGCGGCCTGCTCGGGCGCCATGTACGCCACGGTGCCAAAGACGGTCTCGTCGGCGCTGCGCTGGCTGCTCTGCGATTCGGTGACGAGCCCGAAGTCGAGCAGCTTGACCTGACCGCTGCCGCCGACGAGCACGTTGGAGGGCTTGATGTCGCAGTGCAGCTTGGCCGCGCGATGAAGGGCGTCGACGCCGCGCGCGAGCCCGAGCATGGCGCGGCGCAGGCGCTGCTCGTGAGTTGGCGCGGCGACGTGCTGCAGGAAGGTCACGCCGCGCACCAGCTCCATCGCGAAAAACCAGCGCTCGCCGTCGGAGACGAGCTCGTAGAGCTCGACCAGGTTCTCGTGGCTGACGTCGCTCAGCGAGCGGAACTCGCGCTTGAAGCGGTAGAGCGCGTCGCCGCTGAGCTCGCGCAGCACCTTGAGGGCGACGCGTTTTTCACGCTGCCGGTCGAAGGCCTCGTAGACCACGCCGAAGGCGCCGCGGCCGAGCTCGCGACCGACGCCGTAGCGCGGCGTGCCGAGGAAGCGGCCCGTGCCGACGCGCTGCGGCAGCTGCGACGCCTCGTCGATCTCGACCGCGTGCGGCGAAAGCGGCGGCAGCGTCGTCTCTGCGCGAAAGCGTCGGGTCTGGCGAGTGTCTGGCTCCATCGGCGGCGGCTCCTCGGCGATCAGCTGGCCGCGGAGCGGTCGTCCGCGGCTGCCCTGCCATAGAGCACGCGCGATGCCAGCCAGAGGGCCGTTGATCTCGCGATGTTCGCGGTGAGCTGCCGTTACGTCGACGTAACAGCCGCCGGTGTCAGCGCAGCAGCGGCAGCCGCTTGGGGCGGCGCAGGCGCACGATGGTCTGATCGGGACGCAGGCGCAGGCCCCACTCGATGAAGCCGGCCGCGCGCAGCGTGATGCCCAGCTCGAGCCCCACGAGGGCGCGTTTGACGCAGCGCGTGTGCGTCGCGGTCATCCACGGCTGTCGGCTGACGAAGCCGCGGATGGCGTTGGAGCGCTTGGCGTTGACGTACACCGCGATGCGCAGCTCGGGGCCAGCGCGGCGGCGCAGGTTGCACGGCTCGAGCGCTTTGGCGACGCGCTTGCCGGCGGCGATGGCGGGATCGTCGCCGCCGTCGGCCGCTGCCGGCGTGGGGGCTTTGGCCGCGGCGACCGGCGGGGTGGCGGCTGCGCTGCCGCTGCCGCTGCCGCTGCCG
>JAGQIK010000386.1 GCA_020431405.1 Myxococcales bacterium | reverse complement strand
GCGGCGGCGGCGGCGGCGGCGGCGGCAGCGGCAGCGGTCACGGCCAGGACGGTCAGCCGAGCACCAGCCGCGCCAGCGGCGGCAACGCCGGCAACAACGGCAACCGCGGCGGCCTCGGCGGCTCGCGCCAGACCACCACCGGTGAGACCGCGCCCAACGCCAGCTACAACGGCGGCGGCGGCGGCGGCGCATCCGGCCGCGTGCGCCTCAACGCGCCGTCGATCACCGCCGGCGGCACCGACGTCTCGCCCTCGCCGAGCACCAGCACGACAGTGAGCACGTTCTAGGCCTCGGGCCTCGGGCCTCGGGCCTGCGATGGCAGCACGCGAGAGGCCACGGGCCACAGGCCACCGGCCACAGGCTCGCCTGCGAGCGCACAGCACGCTTCGCAGTGGCGCTTCGGCAACGCGAGCTCGGTGGGAGCACAGCGTACCGGCGAAACGAGCAGTCTCCTTCGCGTGCGCTCCTGTGGCCCGTGGCCCGTGGCCCGTGGCCTTCTGCTGCGAGTGCCTGGGCCACCCTCAGCAGACACGAGCGGTTGTTAGGTAGAAGGCATCTAGTACGCGTGGCCGAGGTGCTCGGCAAGAAAGCGCGCCGTGGCGGTGTCCTTGCCGCACAGCCCGTCGCGCGGGCCCTGATAGAGCACGCGGCCGCCGTGCTTTCCGCCGCCGGGGCCGAGATCGATGACGTAGTCGGCCGAGGCGATGACGTCGAGGTTGTGCTCGATGACCACCAGCGTGTCTCCGCGATCGACCAGCCGCTGCATCACGTCGAGCAGCTTGCGCAGGTCATCGAAGTGTAGCCCCGTCGACGGCTCGTCCATGATGTAGAGCACGCTCTCGCCGGCGCGCGTGCCGCCGCGCTTCTGCAGCTCGCGGGCGAGCTTGACGCGCTGCGCTTCGCCGCCGGAGAGCGTGTTGGAGGGCTGACCGAGCTGCACGTAGCCGAGGCCGACGTCGTTGAGCAGCTCGAGCGGGCGCCGCACCTTGGGCACCGCCTCGAACAGCTCGCGCGCCTGCTCGACCGTCAGCGCGAGCACGTCGGCGATGCTGTGCTCGCGGTAGCGCACCTCGAGCGTCTCGGGGGCGTAGCGCGCCCCGTCACACAGCTCGCAGTGCACGTAGACATCGGGAAGAAAGCTCATCTCGTGCTTGACGGACCCTTTGCCGCTGCAGTGCTCGCAGCGCCCGCCGCGCACGTTGAACGAAAAGCGCCCGGCGCTGTAGCCGCGCGCGCGCGCTTCGGGCAATTGGGCGAAGAGCCTTCGGATCTCGTCGTAGATGCCGACGTAGGTTGCCGGGGTGCTCGCCGGCGTCTTGCCGATCGGGCTCTGGTCGATCTCGCGCACGTGGCGGATCGCCTCCGTTCCGCGCAGCGTGCCGGAGAGGCCGGCGCCGCCGTGCAGCACGCGGCGCAGCCCTTCGCCCAGCACGTCGCGCACGAGGCTGCTCTTGCCGCTGCCGCTGACGCCGGTCACGACGGTCAGACAGCCGAGCGGAAAGCGCGCGCGCACGCCGGCGAGGTTGTGGTGCGTGACGTCCGAGACGGCGAGCGACGGCGCGCGCCGGCCGACGTCGCGGCCGCGATAGACAGCGCGCTCGGCGCCCGGGATCGCCATGCAACGCGCCGTCAGGCAGCGCTTCTGTTTGAGCACGCGCGCGCGCGGGCCCGCGGCGACGATGCGACCGCCGTGCGAGCCGCCGCCTTCGCCCATGTCCACCAGGTGGTCGGCGCGACGGATCGTCTCTTCGTCGTGCTCGACGACCACCACCGTGTTGCCGCGCGTGACGAGCTCTTCGAGCGTCTCGAGCAGTCGCTGGTTGTCGTGCGGGTGCAGGCCGATGGTCGGCTCGTCGAGCACGTAGAGCACGCCGCGAAGCTCGGCCGAAAGCTGCGCCGCCAGCCGCACGCGCTGCGCTTCGCCGCCAGAGAGCGTGTGCGCGCCGCGACCGAGCTCGAGGTAGCCGAGGCCCACGCGTTCGAGGAAGCGACAGCGCGCGGTGACCTCGTCTACCGCCGTGCCGACGATGGCGCGCTCGCGCTCGCCGAGCGGCGCCTGCTCGATCACCGAGACCAGCTCGCCCGGCGTGAGCGCCGTCAGCTCGTCGATGCTGCGCTCGAACACGCGCACCGCGCGCGCGCGCGGCGACAGGCGCGCACCGCCGCAGGCCGAGCACGGCGTCTCGAGGCGTGTCGAGATGCTGCCCCCATCGAGTGACTCGTCGATCGTCTCGTCGCCGTCCTCGTCGCCGCCGGGCTCGACGCCGCTGCCGCCGCAGGCTTCGCAGGCGCCGGCGCGGCTGTTGAAGCTGAAGGTGCGCGGGTCGGGTGGATCGAACCCCAGCCCGCAGTCGGCGCAGTAGCGGTCGCGGCTGTAGCGGCGCACGCGGCGCCGCTTGTGCGGCAGCACGTAGAGCGTGCCGTCACCGAGCTCGAGCGCCTCGCCGACGAGCGCCTCGATCTCGGCCCGCCGCTTGGCTGACACGACGACCTCGCCGACGACGTACTCGACGTCATGCTCGTCGTAGCGCGACAGCTCGGGTTGCGGCTCGAGCGGCAGCACGCTGCGATCGACGCGCACCTCGCCGTGGTCGCGCGCGCGCGCGCGCTTGAAGATGTCCTTGTGAAAGCCCTTGCGCCCGCGCACCGCCGGCGCCAGCACGCGCACGCGCTGGCCGTCGTGGTGCTCGATCAGCAGCGCGCTGATGCGCTCGTCCGATAGCCCGCTGACCTGCGCGCCGCAGTGGTGGCAGTGCTGCACGCCCACGCGCGCGTAGATCAGGCGCAGGTAGTGGTAGATCTCGGTCACGGTGGCGACGGTGCTCTTGCGTCCGCCGCGCGCGGTGCGCTGGCTGATGCAGACCGTCGGCGGCACGCCGAGAAGCTCGTCGAGATCGGGGCGGCCAACCTGCGCGACGTACTGGCGCGCGTAGGGGCTGAGACAGTCGATGAAGCGGCGCTGCCCTTCGGCGAAGAGCACGTCGAACGCCAGCGACGACTTGCCGCTGCCGCTCGGTCCGGTGACGACGACCAGCTTGTCGCGCGGCAGCGTGATGTCGAGCTCGCGCAGGTTGTTGACGCGCGCGCCGCGCACGACGATGTCGGCGGGCGCCAGGTAGCTGCGCTTGGCCTCGCTGGCGCGCCCGGCGCTAGCGATGGCGTCGAGCTCGGCATCGCCCGCGAGGTGCGCGCGCAGATAGCGCGCCGTGTGGCTGCGCTCGCTCTCGAGGAGCTCGTCGAGCGGCCCGCAGACCAGAAGCTCGCCGCCCTCGCGTCCACCCTCGGGGCCGAGATCGATGATCCAATCGGCCTGCGCGATGACGTCGAGGTGATGCTCGATGACGACGACGGTGTTTCCCACGTCGACCAGCGCGTGCAGGTTTTCGATCAGCCGCTGCACGTCGGCGAGGTGAAGCCCGGTGGTGGGCTCGTCGAAGATGAACAGCGCGCCGCGCGTGCGGTCCACGGCGAGGTGCCCGGCGAGCTTGAGACGCTGGCTCTCGCCGCCGCTGAGCGTGTTGAGCGGCTGGCCGAGGCGCAAGTAGCCGAGCCCGACGCCCGAAAGCGCCGCCAGCCCGCGCGCGATCTTGTCGTCGTCCGCGAAGACCTCGCGCGCCTCGTCGACGGTCAGCTCGAGCACGTCGGCGATGGAGCGCCCGTCGAGCTCGACGGCAAGCACCTCCGGCTTGAAGCGCTTGCCGCCGCACTTTTCGCAGGCGACAAATTGATCGGAGAGAAACTGCATCTCGACGCGCTCGAAGCCGTTGCCGTCGCACGCCTCGCAGCGCCCGCCGGCGACGTTGAACGAAAAGCTCGCCGGAGAGAGCCCCGCGCGCGTGGCCGCGGAGGTGGCGGCGAAGTGCTTGCGGATGCCGTCGTAGACCTTGACGTAGGTCGCCGCGTTGGAGCGCGGCGTGGTGCCCACCGGCGACTGGTCGACCAGCACCACGTCGGACAAGTAGCGCGCGCCCTCGATGCGGTCGTGCTCTCCCGGTCGTTCGGTGGGCACGCCGCGCAGCCGCGCGAGGCCGCGAAACAGCACGTCGCAGGCGAGCGTCGACTTGCCCGAGCCCGACACGCCGCTGATGATCGTCAGCCGCTCGAGGGGGATCTCGATGTCCACGCCGCGCAGGTTGTGCGCGCGCGCGCCGCTCAGTGATAGCCGCCGCGTCTTGCCGTTCACCGGGCGGCGCGGCTTCGGCGTCGCGGCGTCGTCATCGACGAACCATTGCGCCTGCGTCGGCGCCAGCGCCGCGCGCGAGAGATAACGCGCCGTCAGCGAGCGATCCTTGGCGCGCGCGAGGCCGCGCGTCGGTCCGGCGTAGACCACCTCGCCGCCGCGGTCGCCCGGTCCGGGGCCGAGATCGACGACGTGATCGGTGCGGCGGATGATCGCGTCGTCGTGCTCGACGACGACGATGGTGTTGCGGTTGTCGCGCAGCCGCTCGAGGATCGCCATCAGCCGCGCGTTGTCGCGCGCGTGAAGCCCGATCGACGGCTCGTCGAGCACGTAGAGCGTGTTGACCAGCGCGCTGCCGATGGCCGTCGTCAGGTTGACGCGCTGCACCTCGCCGCCCGACAGCGTGCGCGACTTGCGGTCGAGCGTCAGGTAGTCGACGCCCACGTCGCACAAATAGCGCAGCCGCTCGCGCACCTCGGTGAGCACCGGCTTGCAGGCGCCGGCGCTCTCGGTGTCGAGCTCGAGCGTGTCGAAGAAGGCGCGCGCTTCGCCGATGGACATGGCGTAGAGCGCGTCGAGCGAGAGGCCGCCGAGCGTGTACTTGAGCGCGTGGGCGTTGAGCCGCGCGCCGCCGCACGCCTCGCACGGCACGTAGGCGCGATAGCGCGACAAAAGCACGCGCACGTGCATCTTGTAGGTCTTGCGCTCGAGCCAGCGAAACCAGCCGCGGATGCCGAAGAAGCCGTAGGGCTCGTCGACACGCTTGGCCAAGCGCGCCGGCGCCGCGCGTCGCTTGTCGCCCTCGATCAGAAGCTCGCGCTCGTCGTCGGCGAGCTTGCCCCACGGCTTGTCGGTGGCGATGCCGTAGTACTCGGCGCAGCCGCACAGCTCGCCGCGCTCGTACTCGGTGCGCTCGGTGTTCCAGCAGCGCACCGCGCCCTCGTCGAGCGACAGCGAGCGGTCGGGGATCACGAGATCGAGATCGAGATCGATCACCGCGCCGAAGCCGTTGCACGTCTCGCAGGCGCCCAGCGGCGAGTTGAACGAGAAGTGGCTCTCCAGCGGCGCCGGGTAGCGCGTATCGCAGCGCGGACAGTGCCGCCCGCGCGAAAAGACGCGCGGCTCGCGCTGGCCGTCGAGATAGACGAGCGCCTGGCCGCCGGCGCGCATCATCGCTTGCTCGACGCTCGCCGAGAGGCGCCCGCGACGCTTGGCTTCGATGGTGACGCGGTCGAGCGCGACGATGATCGGCAAGCGCGAGCTCTTCTTGCGCTCGGCGAGCGGGATCGCCTCGCCTTCCTGCACGAGCCGCTGGTAGCCCTCGGCGGCGAGCCACTCGAGCGCCAGCTCGCGCGCGCGCCGCGTGGTGGCGGGCACCGAGAAGGCGATGATCGCGCGTGCCCCATCGTGCTCGTCGCACAGCGCCGCCGCCACGTGCGCTGGCGACTCGTCGAGCACTGGCGCGCCACAGCAGCTGAGCGTCGCCGCGCGTGCGTAGAGCACCTTGATGAAGTCACACAGCTCGGTGATGGTGCCCACCGTCGAGCGCGAGGCGCGGATCGCGTTCTTCTGGTCGATGGCCACCGCCGGCAGCACGCCGTCGACGCGCGCCACGTCGGGGCGGTCCATGCGGTCCATGAACTGGCGCGCGTAGGGGCTGAAGCTCTCGACGTAGCGGCGCTGGCCCTCCGCGTAGAGCGTGTCGAAGGCCAGCGACGACTTGCCGCTGCCGCTCACGCCGGTGACCGCGGTGATGGCGCCCAGTGGAAAGGAAACGTCGACGCCGCGCAGATTGTTCTGGCGCGCGCCGACCACGTCGATGCTCTTGCGACCCACGGCGCAGTCGATAGCACGCGGCCGCTGCGTTGACATCCTCGACAGGTACCTGTCCGTTTGGACAGGTTGTTTGCGTGGGCAGCCAGTTATCTGCGGCGCCGTTATCGAACATCTTTCTGGTAAGGGCGCACACCGAAGGAGTGCCATGACGCCGCAGACGCCATCGCACGGAGCGCTCGCCGCCGCGCGGCGCGCTTTGCCCCTCGCCGAGCTCGCCGAGCTCGCGTCGCGCGCGGCCAGCGGCCGCTTCGTCTGCCGTGCGCGCGAGCAGAAGATCGAGATCTATCTTCGCGAAGGGCGTGTCGCCTGGGCCGAGGACAAGCTGCGCACGCGCGTCTTCATCGACCAGCTGCGGCGTCGCGCGCGTCTCGACCAGCGCACGCTGCGGCGCATCGTGCGCGAATGCCGCAGCACCCGTCGCTCACTCGCTGCCGCGCTCGTCGACGCCGGTCTCGCGAGCTACGAGGACGTGCGCGCCTCGCTGCGCCAGCACATCGGCAGCGTCATCGCCGAGCTGGCCGCGCTCGACGCGCCGCGGACCGAGCAGCATTTTTTCGAGCGCAGCTACGGCACCTACGATCGCGAGCTGACTTTTGATCTGAGCGAGATGATCACGCGCTATGGCTCGCTGCTCGAGTCGACGCTGCGCGATGGTGCTTCGTTTGTCGCCGTGCGCTGCGTCGGCGGCAGCCTGCTCGGCGCGGCGCTGCGCGGTCCCGACGAGCCGGCGCTATGGTGCCGCGTTCGCAACGAGGACTATGGCGCCACCATCGTGTCGCTGCGGCGCGAGCACGGCGCCATCGAGCGCGAGCGCGAGGACGCGCGAGACGCCGAGCCGCTGGCCAGCTCGACGCTCGCCTGCACGCACGGCGACGCCGAGGGCTCGCTGGCGCGGGTGCTCGCGCAGGCCGTCGGCGAGGTGCGCGAGGTCAGCGCCGCCTTCGTGCTGACACGCGAGCCCGGCGCGGACCCGCTGTGCGGCTTCGTCGCGCAGGGCCTCGACGTCGAGCAGACCGTCGCCCTCGCGCGCCGGCGCGCGCGCTGTCTCGAGCAGGGCCCGGCGATGGGCCCAGGCTGCATCGGCGCCGATCGCAGCGCCCGCTGCGCTGGCTGCATCGCCTCCAAGCGCGTGGTTAGCTGCGAGCCCGATCGATGGGTCTTCGCCGCCGAGCTGCCGCGCGCCGCGGCGCCGGGAGCCGTCGTGGTGCTGATGTGTACGCGCCGCACCTCGCAGGGCATCGGCTGGGCGCACCTGTCAACGCTGCAACAGGCGCTTGCGTACGACGCCTACCGGCGAGCGGTCAGGTAAAGAGCCGCGCCAGATCGGCGCGCGAGTCCGCGCCGAGCTTGTCGAGCAGGTTGGACTGGTGAAACTTGGAGGTCCGGCGCGAGATGCCAAGCGCCACGCCGATCTCGTCGTGACTGCGGCCGAGCAACAGCAGCTCGAGCACCTCGCGCTCGCGCGCCGTCAGCCCCGCCTCCTCGATGATGCGCTGGCGACGCCGGCGCAGCAGCGTCTCGACGTCGGGCGCCGACAGCTTGAGCGCTAGATACTGGCGCCGGATGCGCAGCGCGACGCGCACGCGGGCGCGCAGCCGTACGCGCTCGATGGGCTTGGTCAGAAACTCGTCAGCGCCTGCTTCGAGCCCGCGCACCATGTCGTCGTCGCCGTCGAGCGCGGTCACGAGCAGCACCGGAACATAGCGCCACTCGGGATGCGCCTTGATGCGCTGGCAGAGCGCGAAGCCGTCGATGCCCGGCATCATCGCGTCGCAGATCACCACGTCGAAGGCGCTCGTGGCGAGGTGCTCGAGGGCCTGCTCGCCGTCGGTGGCGAAGCTCAGCTCGTAGCCATCGGCCGCGAGCATCGCGCGCACCAGCGCCTGCGCTACTGGATCGTCGTCGACGACGAGCAAGCGCGCCGGCGCGGTCTGCGGCGAGAGCGTGCGACCCATCTCGATCAGCCTACGGCGGATCGGCGGCGTGTTGTAGGTAGGTCGCTGTGCGTGCGCTGGCTAGAACTGGTAGCGGCGCACGGTCACGCCCTCGGAGCTGGCGAGCATCTGCACCACCTCGCCCGCGTCGGTGACCGCCAGCGGCCGAAAGGTCTCGGCTGGATTGGCCAGCGTGGACGGCAGCCGCAGGTCGCCGACGAGCGCGCCGCGCTTGCCGTCGAGCTTCACCACGATCGTCGCCTGGTCCACCATCCGATTGGTCGCCTCGTCGCGGCGGCCGATCTCGACGGCCAGATAGACGTTGCCCTGGCGATCGCTGTCGAGCATCAGGATCTCGATCACCGGCGCCGCCAGCCGCAGCGGCGTCTCCCAGACCAGCGCGTGCGCCAGCATGCCCTGGCCGGGCTTGCTGCGCTGGCGCTCGTGCGCCTGCACGTACACGCGGCCGCTGTCGCGCTGCACGATGCCGGCGCGCACCACGAGCTTGCCATCGCGCGTCGGCCGCCCGGGGATGGTCTCCTGACCGCCGGTGGGCTGGCCGGCGCTGTCGGCGACGCGCACGACCTGGTCGTTGCCGACCTCGACGTAGATGCCATCCGCGTCGCTGAACACGCCGCTGACGGTGCCGGCCTCGCTGACCTTGCCGCCGACCAGCGGCACGCTGCCCACGCGCTTGCCGTCGGCGTCGAAGATCTGCACGTCGCGGCGCGTGTGACGATCGAGCACCAGCGCGCGACCGTCGGCGTCGAAGCTGACGTCCTGCGCGGTGGTCGTGTCGAGCGCCACGCTGCCGACCTGTCGGCCGCTGCGGTCGTAGCGGGTCAGCCGCCCGTTGACCTGGTCGAGCACGGCGACGCGGCCTTGCCGATCGATCGCCACGCTCATCGGGGACTCCGGGTTGGACTCGTGCGCGCGCCTGCGTCCGAGCGCGCCGGCGCCGCTTCCCCACGGCGCCTTGACGACGAGCTCGCCCTTGGCCACCTGCGCCGCGGCGCCCGACGAGGCGATCGCCGCCGCGTGGGCGCTGCGCGCAGCGGCCAGCGCCGCGCCGCGGTCTCCACCACCGCGACGCAGCGCTGACCGCGCCCGCCGGCCGTGCTTCGTGGTGGCGCTGGCGCGCCCGTCGTCGGCCCGCACGCCGCGACGAGGCCACGCCAGCCACAACAGCACGGCGGCCAGCCCCAGCGCGCTGGCCAAACCCAGCGACCGTAGCTTGCGGCCAGAGAGGCTAGACACCGTTGCGACGCCGCGCGCGATAGGAGGACGAAACCGAGCGCAGGTTGTAGACGATGCCGTAGCTGCAGCCGCGCGCCTCGACGGCGTTGTGCTTGCCCCAGCTGCTGACGCTGGTGGTGACGAAGATGTGCCCGCCGCTCGAGCTGCGATAGACCATCGCGTCGCCCTTGCGCACGTTGCCGCGGTCGAGCGCCGACCAGTAGGTGCGGTTGTAGTAGAACTGGTAGGTCGAGTACGGGTGCGAGTTCGACTCGAACGAGTTGGCCGTCGGCAGCTGCCAGATCATGCCGACGAAGCCCGAGCAGTCCGCGCCGTAGGTGCCGCTGTGGCCGCTGTAGGTCGAGCTTCGGCAGGTGCCGCGCGACTTGCCGGCGGTCTGCCACGGGTTGGGCAGCCGCGCGCCGCCCCACCAGTACGAAAAGCCCGTGAAGGCGCGCCCGGTGGCGACAATGCCGTCGGGGGTCAGGTGATAGGGCGCCGGCAGCTTCCAGCCGCTGCTGCCGGCCGCGCCCGTCGAGGGCTGCGGCGCGGGCGGCTGGCTCGGCGGCACGGGCGTGCCCGGCGCGCCGCTCGAGGCGCACAGATAGCCGCCGTAGCTCCAGCACTGGCCGTCGCCGAGGTCGAGCTTGTGCCAGCTGCCCGAGCGGCTGAGCACCTTGCCCTTGGTGCCGCCCGGCATGGTGCGCAGGATGCGATAGCTCGTCGACGGGCCGGAGCGGCAGTTGAGCCCCACGCGCACGTTGCACACGGCGACGGTCGTGCCGACGCCGAAGTTGGCCGCGATGGTGCGGTCAGCGTCATCGGGCTCGGGATCGCCGACCTCCGAGACTTCGTCATCGGTGGCGACGTTGCCCACCTGACCGACACAGCCGACGGCCAACAGGGCAACAAAGGACAGACCAATCCATCGCGTGGTGCGGGACTGCAGCAACGCCTCTTCTCCTTCAGTTGTGGAACCCAGCGCGCCTTGGGAGATAGCAAGCGCAGTGCCCGATCCGTGGCGGCGCGGGTGGGGCGAAAGTCGCCGACAACGCGCGACACACACACGTCCTACATCGCCTCAGATGGTGAATTGCTCCCGCAAACAGGCGTTTGCAAATGGTGTGGCTTGTCCCATGACACACGGGGATTCCGGTGCCAGGGCGACGACTTAGGGTGGGTCGGCGGATCGCGCGAGTTGCGGATTAGTTACATCAGTCGCGCATCGCTCGCGCGCGAGGATCAGCGGCGCTCAGACGCCGTCGTCGACGTCGGCTTGATCGATGTCGCTGTAGCCCGGTGCACCGTCGTGCGGCAGGCTGCCGCGCGGCGCGCGCAGGTAGACGAAGGGCGAGACGAACGTGAAGTTGGAGACGCGCGAGGTGTAGATGTCGGCGTAGCGCTCGACCTGGCGCGCGAGGTTGCTCTTGTCGTTGCCGGCGCGCATGAGCAGACCCCAGCGCGAGTTGTAGAGCTTGCCCGAGGCGATGGCGAGCGGCGCGATGGTCACGTCGAGCTCGGCGATGCGCGCGCGCAGCTTCTCGAGCCGCGCCCGCAGCTCGCGCGCCGGCTCGTCGCCGCGCGGTCCATAGGCATCGGCGCGGCGCGTGCCGCGGCGCTCGCCGTGCCGCAGCAGCGCCAGACGTAGCTGGCAGGCCTCGTGCTCGAGCGCGCCCTTGTCCTGCATCATGCGGCTCAGCTCGCCCTGGGTCTCGTCGAAGCCCTCGACGGCGGCGAGCTCGCCCTCGAGCTCGCGCAGGATCAGCGCCGTGCGCCAGCGCAGCAGGCGCTTGGAGACGTGCAGGTCGCCGTACATGTGATCGCCGACGTAGAGGATCTCGTCGCCCGAGAGGCCGAGCAGGCGCTCGACGTGCGAGGCGTGGCCGCCCAGATAGATGCCGCCCTCGGCGATGGCGCCAAGCGTCGGGCTGAGCAGCGCGCGCTCGGTGTCGACGACCTCGAAGACGGGGCTATCGGTGGTGAAGAACGCCGGCTTGCGCGCCGAGACGATGATCACGTCGAACAGCTCGCGCCACGTCATCTGCTCGGGCAGGAAGCGGTCGAAGGCGTAGCTCATCATCGCCTGCGTGTAGGGCCACTCCGAGTTGGTGATCAGCAGCAGCTTCTTGCCGGCGCGCTTCTGGTCGAGCAGCGCCAGCGGCGTGTCGGCGTCGAGCTCGACGAAGCGGTCGGGGTTGGCCACGATCTCGGCCTTGAGCCGCCCCTCCATGTGCGCTTCGTCGAGGCTGCTCTTCACGGCGCGGTGCAGGTCCCAGTAGTTGCGCCCGGCGCCGAGCTGGCCCGCGTCGAGCAGGTCGACGAGCTGGCCGTACATGCACACCTCGCAGAGCGAGAAGAGCGTGTTGACGAAGACGAAGCGCGGCTCGGCGAGGTCGACCACCATGCGCGCGTAGTGCTCGCGCTGCTCGGCGTAGGGCAGCGGCGAGGTGCCGTGATAGGCCGCCTTGACGTAGCCGAAGCGGTTGCACTTGACGACGTTGCCCAGCGCGAGGTCGATCACCAGGCCGCGGATGACCATCTCCGGGTCGAACGAGAGCGCCCCCACCGCCTCGAAGCCGTGCGTCTCGACCAGCTTCTGCTGTAGGTAGTCGTAGGCGCGCTGCTCCCACGCCACCACGTTGTAGTGGATCAGCGTGTAGTCCATGTCGTATCCGATGGCGCGGATCGATCGCATGTTGAGCGTGCGGTTGCAGAAGACACGACGCTCGGCGGGGGGGTGATAGGGTGGCGCGGCGATGCCAACAGTCATGACTAGGTGTTACGCTGCAATTAGCGTTGGCGGCAAGTGAGGACGAGGTGACGAGCGGATGACGCCCTCCACGCGCGAGTTTCTGCAGGGGATCATCGACAACATCGCCGACCCCGTCTTCGTCAAGGACGAGCAGCACCGCTGGCTCGTGCTCAACGACGCCATGTGCCGTTTCATGGGCCGCGCGCGCGACGCGCTGATCGGCCGCTCGGACTTCGATTTCTTCCCCGAGGAGGAGGCGCGCGTCTTCTGGGAGAAGGACGCGCTGGTCTTTCGCACCGGCGAGGAGAACGTCAACGAGGAGCACTTCACCGACGCCGCCGGCGTGCGGCACGTGATCTCCACCAAGAAGACGATCTTCGCCATCGACGAGCAGCGCTTCCTGGTGGGCGTGATCCGCGACATCACCGAGATCAAGCGCGCGCAGGCCGATCTCGAGGCCACCAGCAAGGCGCTGCTCGACGCCAAGGAGCGCGCCGAGGAGGCGGCGCGCGGCAAGGACGAGTTTCTCGCCAACACCAGCCACGAGCTGCGCACGCCGATGAACGCCGTGCTCGGCATGACGGACCTATTGCTGGCCAGCGATCTCGACGCCGAGCAGCGCGGCTACGCGACGCTGATCCGCGAGGGCGCGACACACCTCGCCACGCTCATCGACGACATCCTCGACCTGACCCGCATCAGCGCCGGCAAGGTCGAGATCCTCGAGCGCGCCTTCGAGCCGGCGGCGCTGCTGCAGCGCTCCGCCGCGCTCTTCGAGGGGCAGGCCAGCGAGCGCGGCCTGGCGCTCGACGTGGCGCTCGACGAGCTGCCGGTGCGCGTGGTCGGCGACGAGCGCCGGCTGCGCCAGGTGGTTGTCAACCTGCTCTCCAACGCGCTCAAGTTCACGCACGAGGGCTCGGTCAGGCTCACCGCGCGCACGCGTCCGCTCGACGACGAGGGCGCGCGCGTGATGCTCGAGGTCGAGGTCGAAGACACCGGCATCGGCATCGACAGCGCGCAGCTGCACGAGATCTTCGAGCGCTTTCGACAGCTCGACGCGTCGCCGACGCGCCGCCATGGCGGGCTGGGCCTCGGGTTGGCGATCAGCCACGGGCTGGTGCGCGCCATGGGCGGCGAGCTCGAGGTGCGCAGTCGGCCAAGCGTCGGCTCGGTCTTCACGGTTAGCCTGCCGCTGACGGTGATGAGCACGCGGCGCGCGAGCTCGCAGCGCGGCGCGGCGGCGGCAACGCTGTCAGAGACGGCGGCGGCCTGTCCGCTGCGCTTGCTCGTCGTCGAGGACAATGTCGTTAACCAGCGCGTGATGCGGGCGCTGCTCGACCGACTCGGCTACTCGCCGGTGGTGGTCAGCGACGGCAACGCTTGCCTCGACGCGATGGTGCGCGAGGGGCGGCGCTTCGACGTCGTGCTGATGGACGTGCACATGCCGGGCATCGACGGGCTCGAGACGACGCGCATCCTGCGCGCTTCGCTGCCCGCTTCCGAGCAGCCCGCGATCGTCGGTGTCACCGCCAGCGCGCTGCCGCGCGATCGGCGCGCCTGCCTCGACGCGGGCATGGATCGCTACCTCGCCAAGCCCGTGCGGCCCACCGCGCTGCGCGACATGCTGCTCGAGCTGGGGTCACCCGCCGGCGCTCACGCGGCGTCGCGCTGAGCGTCGCGGACGTGGCTGCGTCCTGACGCGGCGGCGCCGAAGCGGCGCGCGATGGCGACGGCGCGGTAGCCGAAGATGGCGCGCAGCTTGTCGCGCACCGCTAGCGCGTGCACGAGCCAGCCGAGCGGGCCGAACGGCAGCGCGTAGTAGACGCGGTCTTCCATCAGCGTCTTGCCGCCGCCGATATCGCGGAAGCTGTGCTCGTGCCACCAGCAGCGATAGGGGCCGCGCAGCTGTGCGTCGGCGAAGCTCGCGCCGCGCTCGAAGCGGTCGATGCGCGTGCGCCAGCGCAGCGGCAGCGGCCCGAGCTTGATGCGGTAGTCGATGATCGCGCCTTCGCCCATGGCGATGGGCGTCGGAGTGAGGATCAGAAACGACATATCGGGCGGCGTGATGGCGCCGAGGTTCTGCGCGTCGCTGAAGAAGGCGAAGACCTCGTCGAGCGGCGCGTCGATGATCGTCGCCTGCGCCATCACGTAGCGCGGCCGGCGGCGACGTGCGTAGTCGCTGTCGGGCAGCTCGTCGCGGTCGAGGCGGCGGATCTGCACCGCCGAGGCATTGGGACGGCGTGCGCCGGGCGCGCCGAGGATGTCGGCCAGCGCGTGGTCGAGGTCGGGGAAGCGAAAGATGTAGCCGAGCTGCTGCTGCAGGCGGCTCGGGACGACGTTCTGCCCGCCGAGCACGACGGCGCTGGCCTCGCCGAGCGCCAGGTGCACGAGCCACGACGGCACCGGCATCCAGGCGGAGCGACCGAGCGCGCGGCCGATGGCGTGCGCCAGCTCGGCGTTGCTTCGCGGGCGCGGCGCGCAGAGATTGATCGCGCCGCGGTAGCGCTCGTCGTGCAGCGCGTGGGCGATGACCTCGATCACGTCGTCGAGGTGGATCCAGGGCACCAGCTGGCGCCCGCTGCCGACGCGCCCGCCAACGCCGGCCTGAAACGGCAGCAGCATCTTGGCCAGCGCGCCGCCGCTGCGCCCGAGCACGACGCCGATACGAAGTCGCGCCACGCGCGCGCCGTGCTGCTCGGCGCGCAGCGCCTCGCGCTCCCAGGCGCGGCAGACATCGGCGAGAAAGCCCTCGCCGGGCGCTGCCTGCTCGTCGAGCGGCGCGTCGGTCGCGTCGCCGATCGAATCGCCGTAGTAGCCCACGGCGCTGGCCGAGATCAGCGCCGGCGGCCGCGCGCAGCCGGCGATGGCACGCACCAGGCGCGCGGTGAGCTGCACGCGGCTGTCGACGATGGCCCGTCGATGGCGTCGCGTCCAACGCTGCGCCACGCTCGCGCCGGCGAGGTTGACGATGGCGTCGGCGCGCCGCACCGCGCGCTCGAGCGCTTCGTCGCCGTCGGCGGGCGAGACGATCTCGACATCGGCGCCGAGGGCGCTGCGGGCCGCGCGCGCGTCGCGCGTCCAGGCGATCACCTCGTGCTCGCGCAGCAGGCGCAGGGTCAATGGGCGGCCGATGAATCCGGTGGCTCCGGTGACGAGTACTCGCATAGGGCTCTCTCAGATAAGGTTCGTTTAAGGTATGTACAATGTTGGGCGGACGTCAAGGGCAGGGCTGCATTCAGTGGCCGAGGAGCTCGGAATAGTGAGCGACGTCGCGGCGTAGGATACAGAGTGCAGCTTCCGACCGAGCGCGACCGGCTCGTCGAGGCGCGACGAATCTCGTCGTGTGGGCGCCTACGCCCGCGTTTTCGCCGCCTGGCGCCCAAGCTGCTGTGGCTCACCTCGATGGCGTTCCTGCTGAGCTATCCGCTCGTATCGCACGTGCTGCGACGCACGTCGCGCAAGGCGAGGTGCTCGGCGCCCCAGGCGCGCGCTCGCGCCGCCGCGCGCACCCCAGCGACGGCCGCACGCCCCACGCCCAACGTCGCCAGTCTCGTCGGCGCGGCTGATCCCAGCGACCCGTGGGC
>JAGQIK010000385.1 GCA_020431405.1 Myxococcales bacterium | reverse complement strand
GACGCCCGCGCTTGTTCGCCGATCTCTCCGCGCGCCGAGAGCGCCTCGAGCAGCGGCATCGCCGCCGCCAGCTCCTGCTGTGCCTCGTGCAGCTCGACCAGTCGCCACAGCAGCGAGTCGTCGGCGGGCGTCAGCGCGCGCGCGCGTTCGAAAAGGTCGAGCGCGCCAGGCGCCTCGCCGGCGGCGGCGCGAAGCTCGGCGAGCTGTCTCAGCTGGCCCGCCGCGCTGGTAGCGAGCTCGGCGTCTTCGTCGAACGTCGCCGTGCTCTCGGGCAGGCAGGCGACGAGCTTCTCGAGCGCGTCGCGCTGTCCTGCGTGGTCGCCGAGCTCGCCGCAGACGCGCGCGAGCTCGCCGAGGGTGTGGCGGTCCTCGTGCTCGACCAGCTCCGAGGCGGTGCGCAGGGCGTCACGCGCGGCGCGGTTGTCTCCGAGGCGCATCTCGATCAGCGCCAGCTCGCGCCAGCCATCGGCGTCGCGTTGGCCGCGCTCGGTGGCGAGCGCTTCGCGCCACGCGTCGCGCGCCTCGTCCCAGCGCTCCTCGCGCGCGGCGAGGCGGGCCAGCTCGCGGCGGGCGGCCCAGCCGTCGTCGCTGGCTTCGCTGGCGGCCGCCTCGAAGGAGGCGAGGGCGTCGGTGTCGCGTCCCGCGCGCGCCAACAGGCGACCTCGGCGCAGCAGCAGGTCGGCTCGGCGCTGCTGATCGCCCTCGGCCTTGGCGGCCCGTCCGAGCACGTCGGCAAGCGCCTCGGGCTCGCCGCGGCGCTCTGCGCTCTCGATGGCGAGGTGCAGCGCCTCGGGGTCTGCAGGATCGACCGCCAGAGCGCGCTCGATCTCGCGCTCGCTGGCTGGGTGCTCGCCGAGCGTACGGTAGAGCTCGGCGAGCTGGCGATGTATCGCGACCTGTGCCGCACCTTCGCGCGTGACATCGAGCAGCTGGCGCAAGGCGCTCACCGCGTCGCGCGTACGGTCCATCGAAAGCAGCAGCGCAGCCAGTCGTCGCAGCGCCTGTGCGTCGGTGGGGCTCGCGCTGCGCGCGCGGCGAAGGCGCGTCAGCGCGCTCTCGCGATCACCGAGGTGCTCCCACAGCGAGGCGATGCGCAGATGGATCGCGATCTCGCGCTCGCGATCACCGCGCTGGTTGGCCAGCTCGCCGAGGCGGTCGAGGGCGCGCACGGCGCGCAGCGTGTCCTCGGCGTCGATGCACGCCTCGGCGAGCCCCGACAGCGCCGTCTCCGAAGCCTCGTCGATCTCGAGCGCGTGCTCGAACTGCTCGCGCGCCAGCTCGGGCTCGCCTAGGTGCACGCGATAGATCTCACCGAGCGCGAGGTGGCCGGAGAGCCTGGTCGCGGGGTCGGTGGCGCGTCCGATCTGGCGCTTGCGCACCTCGACGAGGCGCTCGAAGTCCTGCGCCTCGGCGTAAAGGCGTGCCAGCTCGGCGAGGGCCTGAGGGTGATCGCGCGAGAGCTCGAGCACGCGCTCGAAGTCGGCGCGCGCGCGCGCGGCGTCGTGGGCGATCTCGGCGCGACCGGCCGCGAGCAAGGCGAGCACCTCTTCGGCGCTGCTCTGCTCGCGCGCGGCGCGCTGGGCGAGCTGCCGAAAGAGCGCCGCGGCGCGCGGGTCGCCGTTTCTCGCGTGCACCACCGCTTCGGCCAGCACGGCGGGCGGCAGGTCCGGCGCCGGGCCGCCGTCGCCGGCCTCCGTGCTGGTCAGCACGGCGCGCGCGGCCTTGCAGGCTTCGAGCACTTCGCTGTCGCCGTCGGCAAAAGAGACGAGCAGCTGCAGCAGTCGCTGGTGGATGAACGGGTGCTGCGGGTGCGCGTCGAGCTCGCGGCGGTAGACGTCGATCGCGCGGGCGAGCTCGCCGGCCGCCACCAGCCGCTCGGCCTGCGCGAACAGGCGGCGCGCCTCCTGCGCAGCCACGAAGCGCGCCGGCACGGTGCCGCCCACGACGCTCGCGTCGTCGGGCGCGTCGTCGGCGCGCGGCTCGACGCCGTCTGCGCGGTAAAGCAGGCGCATCTCACCCGGGCTGAGATCAATGCTGCATAGCTGCACCTTCATCGACGGCAGCCGCCAGCCCGACGTGGGAAGCACCGACAGCAGCGCCAGGCCGAGGGGGTCGAGCTCGACGTCGCAGCAACCGACGAGCAGCGGGCCGGCGGTGTCGCGGCCGTCGCGCTCGGCGGGCGGCGTGGCGCCAGCAGCGCGCAGCAGGCCGGCGCTGATCAGCGGCGCCGGCAGCGCGCAGGCGCCGTAGACGTGCACGTCGCTCAGGCCGATGGCTAGCCCGCGACCTTCGGTGGGCATCACCACGCCGCGCGCGATGAACTCGGTCTCGTCGGCGCCAACCGCCACCGCGCCGCTCAGCTCGAAGTGATCGTGGCGCAGGCGCAGGCGCAGCCGGCGGTAGCCGTAGGCGGCGCGCTGCACGCGCTCCTCGAGCCAACGCTCGAGCTCTTGCTCGCTGACGGCCAGCTCGCAGCGCCGCAGGATGCAGCGCCGGTGGCGGAAATGGCGCGCGCCGCCCGAGACGTCGAAGGGGAAGCGCAGGTCGGGTATCTCCATCTCGAGCGACTCGACGCGCACGAGCCCCGCGACGGCGTGTCGCCGCAGCGTGACGAGACCGCGGCCGGCCGAGAAGCTCAGCCCGAACGGTGGCCGCGCGCGGCCATCGGCGGCAGAACCCAGCATCGATCAGAGACCTTACACCGCGCGGGCGCCGGCGCGCGATGGCGCGCGCGGAGTTATCCGCCAGCCGCGATATTCGGGCTTTTTTCGTCGTGCGATCGCGCGTAGCATGCGCCTCGCACGGCGGCGTAGCACGCCACTTTCGACCGCAAGGAGAACTAGCGTGAAGGACCTCAGAAAGCTGGCCGAAGACCCCGACAAGCGGCAGGTAGTTGTCAAAGACTGCGTCGACCTGATCGACGCCGAGGTCAAGTCGAAGCGCGGCTTCTCGGCCGTCGCCGTCAAGACCGCCTACGGCCTCGTCAAGGCGCTCAAGCCGAACATGATGACCAACGCCGTCGACTCGCTGTTCGACGACTTCGCCGCCACGCTGCAGAGCTACTACACCAGCTACTCCGAGGCGGGCGCGCAGGGCGCGTTCAGCGGCTACCTCAGCGCGCGCGCGGCCGATGTCGCCGAGGCGCTGCTGCAGGTCACCGACCAGCGCGCTAATGGCAGCTCCAACAAGACCGCCGTAAAGGCCTACAAGCGCCTGCGCCCCAAAGGCAAGGTCCACGTCGAGCAGGCGGTCCCCAACCTGGGCAAGATCGTCGACAAGCACCTCGCGGCGCTGTAGTTCAGGGGGGCTTTTCAAGCCCCCCTCGCCACGCCTGCGGCGTGGCTCACCCCCGAGGCGCTCGCGTCGCTCGCGTCGCTCGTTGTCGCGTTGGGGGCCTTTCGGGCGGGCGCACTCGCCGCTGGGCGGCCTGCGGTAGCCCACTGCCCGGTCACGGTCACGGTCACGGCCCACGGTCACGGCCCACGGTCACGGCCCACGGTCACGGCCCACGGTCACGGCCCACGCCACACGACCGCGGCAGTGCACCACGCTACAATCAGCTGGTGCGGTGGCTGCAGCTGACAGCGGTGCTGCTACTCGTCTGCCCGGCGGCCGCCTGCGACCGTCTCGCGCTGAGCGAACACGGCGACGGCGGCGGCGACGCGCCACCCGCGCGTGACGCCGCACCGCGCGACGTGTTCGCCCCCGACGCACCTCCCGACCCCAACGCCGACGCCGACAAGGACGGCATTCCCAACGGCGTCGAGGGCTCGGCCACCGCGCGCGACAGCGACGGCGACGGCACGCCGGACTGGCTCGACTTCGACTCCGACGACGACGGCATCCCCGACGAGATCGAAGCCGGCGCCAAAGACGCCGCGGGGCGCTGCGCGTCGACGGCGAAGGCGTGGCCGTGCGACACCGACGGCGACGGCAAGCCCGACTACGTCGACGCCGACAGCGACAACGACGGCCTCGATGATGGCGACGAGGACGCCAATGGAGATGGATTGCTCGGCTGCTGCATCCGCACCTGCGGCAAGCCGTCAGGCGGCCAGCAACACCAGTGCGTGCTCGGCGCTGACGGCTGCGGCCACGGGCAGCGCTGCCAAGCTGGGCTGTGTTTGCCCGAGCGCGTCTTTCTCTGCGCGCAGGGCGAGACCGATCGCACCGTCACGCAGACCTTCGGCGCGCCGATCGACCCGCTGCTCGGCACCAAGATCTGCACGACGAAGGCGGCGCTGAGCTCCTACATTGGCGGCGACTGGCACGTGGTCACGTCGCCGTCGGCAAGCTACGCAGACGTCGCGCTCGTCGGCGCGCCGGCCCTTGCTCGCACCATGGCCGGCCGCATCGACGAGCGGGCTGCGTCGCGCGAGATCGCGGCGCTGTTGCTCTCGACGCCCACCAGCGAGCCGCACGTCGGCAAGTCTCGCGCGGCGCTGATCGCGTCGCTGCGGGCGCTGGGCAGCGTGCGCACGCGCGTTACCGCCAGCGTCGGCAAGACTCACGAGCACTACGATGTCGCGCGCGCGACGCTGCTCGAGCTCGACCTCGCCGCGCCCGCCACGGTGAGCACCGTGCGCGACCGAGTGCTCGGCGTCCTGTCGCTGGCCACCGCGCCGCATCAGCCGCAGTTCGGCGTGGCGGGACGCGAGCTCGTCGTTCGCCTCACCAGCGTGCGCCGCTTTAGCTTCAAGCACGATCCTGTGACGCTCCGGGAGGTGCGCGACGTCAACGGCTTCCGGGTCGACGCTGGCGACAAGAGCAGTTGGCGCCTGGTGACCATCGCCGCGGTGGCACGCCGCGCCGCATACGACGACCCGAGCCGAGAGACGCGGCGACTCGTCGACGAGCTCACCGACGGCAGCGCGCTGGCCACGCGCGAGCACGTGGTCGACCGGGCCTGCGACGTCGGCGTCTTCGAAAGCGGCGTGCTGACGATGCCGATCGACTTTCCGCCGATCACTGCCTCGCTTCGGCTCGTCGTCGACGGCGTCGAGGTTGGCCACGACCGCTACACCTTCGACGTCGCGACCTCGACCCTCACCGTGGCGCCGGCGCTGCTCTTTGCGGGCGCTCGGCTGGTTCTCGGCTCGCTGCGTTGGGTGCGCCAGCTCCCCGATCCGTTCTAGCGCAGCTGTGGGCCGCCGAGCGCGGCCAGCAGATCGTCCATCGAAAACGGCTTCGCCAGCTGCGGCGGCGCGTCGAGCGGCAGTCGCTCGTCGTCTCGCGTCATGCCGGTCATGTAGACGAACACTTCCTTGAGCTCTGGTCGGTGCGCGAGGATCCAGCGGTAGAGCTCCGGTCCCGAGCCGTTGGGCATCACGACATCGCTGACCACCACGTCGACGTCGAGGCCGGCTTCGAGCAGCTTGATCGCCTCGTAGCCACCTTCCGCTTGGACTACGTTGGCGCGCGCCGACAGCATGCGCTTGACCGACTTCATGATCAGCGGCTCGTCATCGACGACCAGAACCTCGAGCGGGCGATCCTCGACCGCCGCGAGCTGTATCGCCCGCGTCGCACCTTCGGGCGAGCTTCGAGCCTGCAGCGCGGGCAGGTCGACGGTGAAACACGCGCCCTTGCCGAGCTCGCTGTCCACCGAGAGCACGCCGCCGAGCTCTCGTACCCACTGCGCCGAGAGCGCCAGCCCCAAGCCCGAGCCACCGGCGCGCCGCGAGTAGAAGGGGTCGAAGATGCGCTCGATGTCCTGCTTGCCGATGCCGGGCCCGTTGTCGGCGACCTCGATCAGCACGCGCGAGTTGGCGCACCACGTGCGGACGCGCACCACGGGATCGTTGGCGTCGGCGAAGTGGCAGGCGTTGAGCAGCAGGTTGAGCACGATCTGGCCCAGCTTGGCGCGGCTCGAGCGCCCCTGCGGTACGCGGCCGAGCGCCGTGTGCAGCGTGACCTGTCTGGGAATTCGCCGTCGCGCCAGCGCGATGCTCTCGGCGACCAGCACGTTGATGTCGACCGTGCGCAGCTCGTGCGCCTCGCCGCTGACCTCGCGCAGCGTGGCGACCACCTCCGCTACGCGCCTAACACCCACGCGCGCGTCGTCGAGCAGCTCGCGCTGCTCGCTGCCGAGTGTGGCGAGCGACTCGCACACGGCGTCGAGGTTGGGCAGCACGAACCCGATCGCGTTGTTGAGCTCGTGAGCGAGGCCCGCTGCGAAGCGGCGAAAGCCCTCCTGCGGCGCCGCGAAGCGCGGCTCGACGATCGCGAGCACGCACGATCGCGAGTCCACCTCGAAGGCGAGCAAGGTCGCTTCGCGCTGCGCGCCGAGCTGCAGCGGACAGCTGGCCTGCCCCTTGGCGTTTACCTCCGCGCAGAGCTTCGCCATGCTGCCGTGGGTCAGCGTGTCGAGCTTCTGCGCGAGCGCGTCGGCGCTGGCGCGGCTTGGCAGGCTCAGCGCGGCGAAGAAGCTGTCCGACCAGCTGCTCAGCTCGGCGTCGAAGAGCAGCGCCAGCGGCGCGACGTCCTGCGCGACGAGCTCGGCGAGCATGATGTCGACCGGCTTCTCTCGCGCGTCCGGCGAGCTCGCGACCCAGGCGATGCGGTTGGCCGCAACCGCCGTGACGGTGATGACAACCTCGCGCCGTCCGCGCCGCGTGTCGATGGTAACGACAGCGCGGCGTACCTCGCGTTGCGCGGCGAGCGCCTTGACCAACGGCGGGTGTTGCTCGGCGCGCGGCGCGAGCGAGACCAGCCGGCGGCCGATCAACCCATCGCCGAGCATCGCGATGGCGGCGGCGTTGGCGCCGGCGATGACCGCCCCGTCGTCGAGCAACAGGGCGGCGCTGCCGCACGCCTCCAGAATCGCCTCTGCCTCCGATGGCGGCTTGAGGGGGCGGCTGCCCACTAGGGACCCTCGCCCTCGCACCACGTCACGCCGGCGATCAGCGCGCGGTTGCCTTCGCGCAGCGCATTAAAGCGGCTGCACAGCGAGAGCTCGCGCCCGTCGGGGCGCTTGATGCGGTAGCGCGCGAGCTGGATCGAGTCGGTCTCGAGCGCGGCATGAAGCGCCGTGGTCAGCGCGGCGAGGTCGGCTGCGACCACCAAGCTCTCGTGGATGTAGCTGAAGTGAAGGCGCCCTTCGTCGATGCCAAAGAGGTCGTACAGCGCGCGGCTCGCGAACAGCGCGATGTTTTCGGCCGGGTCGTAGATGTAGTAGCCCCACACGCCGACGAGGGGGCCATCGTGGGCGGCGAGCTGCTCCTCGAAGACCATCACCGCGCCGATGATCTCGCCTGCGCTCTCGAGGCTGCCGACGTACACGCCGCTCGCCGAGCTTTGCCCCGATGGTGTGAGCGGCCGCAACGAGATGCGCCCGCTGTTGCCCGAAAGCGCCGCGCTGATGACGGACTGCAGCGCCTCGCGGTCCCCTGGGTGCACCAGCTCGGAGACCGCGAGGTTAGAGAGCCAGCGCGGATCGCGGTCGCACAGCGTGCATAAGGCGTCGTTGGCCTGCAGCACGCGCCTGTCGGGGTCGATGATGACCATCGGCACGGTGGCGGTGCGCATCGCTTCGGCGAGCAGCTGGTTCTCGCTGCGCATCGCCTCGACCGAGGTGAGGTCGTGAAACGTCACGACGATGCGGTCCGATCCCGAGCCGCTGTGCGCCGGCGCGATGCGCAGGAGAACGCGCCCTCCGTCCTTGGTCTGCACGAGCAGCTCGTCGGCGTCGCCCGAGCGAGCGGCGGCCGCGCAGCGCTCGGCGAGCGAGTAGTCGCGCAGCTGGTGGCCGAAGTGCGCCAGCGGACGGCCGACATCGGACTCCGTCACGTGCAGCCAGCGCTGAACCTGCTGGTTGCTGCGTACGACGTTGAGCTCCTCGTCGAGCACCACCACACCCACGTCGACGAGCGCGAGCAGCCGGTCGAGCTGATCGTGGGCGATCGACAGCTCGCGCACCTTGCTGCGGTACTCGTCGTTGACCGTGCGCAGCTCCTCGTTGACCGACTGCAGCTCCTCGTTGAGCGACTGCAGCTCTTCGTTGGCCGCGACGAGCTCCTCGTTGGTCGCTTGCAGCTCCTCGTGGGCCGTCTGCGCGTTCTCGGCGAGGTCGCGCCGTTCGTGCTCCATGGCGCGCAGCTGCTGCTGCAGGTCGGCGATCAGCTCCGACGCGTCGCCGCTGACGGCGGGCACGGTGACGACCTGCATGCTGTCGCTGAGCTCGAGGCCTTCGAAGAACACACCGGCGAGCAGCTCGCCTTCGGCGCCGAGCCTGCGCACGCGAAGCGTGCACTGCGCCGCGGTGTCGCCGAGCTGGACGGACACATCGTTGGCCACCAGGTCCTGCGCCTGGTGTGCAGGGCTGGCGAGCTTGTCGAGCAGGCGTGTCACGGTGGTGAAGATGCCTGCTGGCAGCACGTCGGCGATGTCGAGCGAGACCATGCCGTCGGGCAGCGAGAGCAGCCCCCGCAGATCGCCGCTGCGGTACAGCAGCTCGCGCCGCCCGTTGACGACGATGTGCGGCGGCACGAAGCCTTGCGAGAGCGACCGATGCAGTGCCAGCCAATCGGCGTGACGGACGCTGCCGCCCGGCGCGCGTGCGCGGTCCACGTGTGGTGTGCGGGGCCGCCGCGCGGAGAGGGCGCCGAGCGCGGCGGGTGCCGGACCGCGTCGCTCGAAGAGGCACCACTCGCGATCACGCGCGACGAACGACTCGTGGTCGAGACTCTCCGATGCGCCGAGCCACAACAGCCCGCCCTGGCGCAGCGAGAACGCGAAGCGATCGAACAGCGCGCGCTGTACCTCGCTCTCGAGGTAGATCAGCACGTTTCGGCAGGTGATCAGATCGATGCCCGAAAACGGCGCGTCGCGGGTCGCGTCGTGCGGTGCGACGACCACGCGGTCGCGCAGATGGGTTGGAACCTGATAGGTGCCGTCGGTGTTGCGGTCGAGGATCGCGCGCAGCGCCGTCGGCACGTCGTCGACGATGCTGGCCGCGTAGCGCGCGACGCTGGCGATGGCGAGCGCGTCCTCGTCGACGTCGGTGGCGAAGATGCGGAAGTCCCACTTGGCCGCGGTGAGCCGCCGCAGCTGCGTCAGCACCATCGCGAGGCTGTAGGCCTCCTCGCCCGTAGAGCAGCCGACGACCCAGACACGTATCTCGCCTTCGCGGTCGCCGAGCGCCAGGCGCATCGTCTCTTCGAGGCGATGCCAGGCGTCGCGGTCGCGAAAGAAGCTGGTGACGTTGATCAGCAGGTCGCGCACCAGCGCGCGACGCTCGTCGGCGTCGTTGCGCAGCATCGCGATGTAGCTGTCGAAGTCGGCACCGATCAGGCGGCGGCGGCGGTCGATGCGGCGGCCGATGGTGGCGGCCTTGTACTTGGCAAAGTCCACCGGCGCGCTGGCAGCCAGCGCTGCGATCACTTGCGGGATGGCGTCGCCAAGCTCGGTGTGGCCGTCGGTCTCCTTGTGGCGCGCGACGAGATCGGGCAGGCGTTTGCCGATGTCGCCTGCGGGCATCACGAAGTCGGCGTTGGAGTGCGAGATCGCCGACATGGGCATGCCGTCGAACGCGGCGTCGGTCGGCTCCTGGACGATCACGAGGCCGCCCACGTGGCCGATGGCGCGCGAGCCACGCGTGCCGTCGCTGCCGGTGCCCGACAGCACGATGGCGATCGCCTTGTCGCCGAGCTCGTCGGCGAGGCTGCGGAAGAACTGGTCGATGGGGAAGTCGAGCCGCTGCTCGCGCGGCACCGGCTGCGAGCGCAGTCGCCCCTGGCGCAGCGCCAGCTTGTGGCCCGGCTCGACCACGTAGACCGTGCCGGGCGCGATCGCCACGCCGTCTTCGGCGCGCTTGACCTGCATGCGCGTGCGGCGCCCGAGCAGGTCGACCATCATGCTCTTGTAGTCAGGCGAGAGATGCAGGACGACGATGAAGCTGACCTGCGCCTCGGGCGAGGCGTTCTCGAAGAGGCGCGTGAGCGCTTCTAACCCGCCTGCAGATGCACCGACGCCCACGATGACCATGACAGATCGATGGTCGGTCCATTTTTTCACGGTCGCAAGGAGCGTTTCGACCCACACGCTAACGCGGAGCGGCGCGTTTCGCGCCGCAGGGGTCTGCTATGCTTTCCAGTAGATGTCGGTTCCGGTCTTCATCGCGTTGGTCGTCGGCACTGGCCTCGCCGCCGTGCTCGGCCGGCGCGCGACCCGCGGCCTGCGGCGCTCGGCGCGCCGGCTCTCGGCGGTCTCGCGTGCGCGGCGCGAGGGCTTTAGCGAGGTGAGACCCGGCCCGGTGGCGCTGCGCGGCGTCGTCGAGCCCATCGACCTGGTGCGCTCGGGCCTCTCGGGCAAACAGGGCGTCTACGTGCGCACGACGTGCGAGCGCTGGGACGACCTGCCCAACACGACGGGCGTAGGCGGCAAGTGGGTCGTCGCACACCGCGACGAGCAGGCCGCGCCGTTCGAGCTGAGCGATGGCCACAGCGCGGTGCTGATCGACCCCGAGGGCGCCGAGTTTCGCGTGCCGATCCGCCCGGGCGACAGCAACGACCCCGAGCTGCGCTACCAGGAGGCGGTGCTCGTGCCGGGCACCGAGGTGGTGGTCGTGGGCGAGGCGCGCCACGAGGGCGGCTTCGAGCCGACCAGCACCTACCGCGGCCACACCATCGGCACCGTGGTGGCGCGCGGGCGCGATGGGCTGTTCATCGCCGTGCCGTCGCGCCTCGGCGCGCGGCTCTTCGGCAGCGTGGCGCTCTCGGCGCTGGCGGTGCTGCCGGTGCTGGGCCTCGGCTCGGCCACGGTGCTCTACGTGCTGTCACACGCGCCGACGACGACGGTGCGCTGCACGCCCGCGCCGCAGGCGAGCGCCGACGACGACGGAGGCTGCGCCGTGGGCGCGCCCGAGGATGTACAGCCGCCGGCGACGTATCGGCGTTTGCCGTGGCGCGGCCCGCGCCCGCGGCATGCGTCGCAGCAGCAGCAGCAGCTCGGCGTGCTCAGCGTGCGCGTGGTGGTGCCCGGTGTGGCGTCGCGCGCGGTGCGACGCAGCCTCGACGAGCGCGTGCGGCGCGAGCTTTGGCGTCGCCGTCTCTCGTGGCTCACCGACGTGCGCTTTTCGCGCCATCGCGAGCACCTGATCTTCGACGTGATCGAGATCCGCGGCCGCGCCGTCCGCGACCGCGCCTTCTGGGCGTCTTACTGCTCGCTGCATCGCGATCGCTGTCCGCGGCTCGGCGCCCAGCGCTAGCACCGAGAGACCAAGCGATGCCCGAACGTCCGGACCTCGAGTACGTCGTTCCGCGGCTGCACGAGGAGGTCGTCGGGCGCACTATCGAGGGCGCGGAGGTGCTCAACCCGGTGGTGATGCGCCTGGCGGTGCAGGGCGCGGCTAACGAGCTGTTGTCCGGTCGCCGCATCGAGGACGTCACGCGCCGAGCGCACTTCGTGCGGCTCGCGCTGAAGACGACCAAAAAGCAGCGCGCCGCGGGCGCCGCCGGCGAGATCATCGTCTCGCCGATGCTCGCTGGGCGCTTCGAGATCAAGGACAAGGGGCAGAAGCGGCGCGCCGACGTAGCGCTGGTGCTCGCGCTCGATGACGGCCGCGAGCTGCGCTACCGCGACGACCGCCAGATGGGGAAGGTCTACGTCATCGCGCGCGACGACCACGACAAGGTGCCCGGCTTTTCAGCCGAGGGTGTCGACGTGCTCGGCGAAGCGTTCACGCGCGAGCGCTTCCGCGAGCTCGCCGCCAAGCGCCGCGATCAGGTGCGCGTGTTTCTGATGGACAAGGCCGCCATCGACTCGCTCGGCAACGCTTACGCCGACGAGGTGCTCTTCGCCGCCGGCATCCACCCCAAGACCTTCGTGCGCAAGCTCTCGCCCGAGCAGATCGATATGCTGCACGACGCCATCGTCGAGGTCATCGACTCGGCGTGCAAAGAGATCGCGCGCCGCGCGCCGCCGCTCGACGAGAAGGTGCGCGACTTCCTCAAGGTCAGACGCCGCCACGGCGATCCGTGCCCGCGCTGCGGCGCCAAGATCCGTCGCGCTGGCGTGCGCGGCTACGACGCGTACTTCTGTCCGAGCTGCCAGCCCGATGGGCGCGGCAGCAGCATCGTCGACTGGCGCAAGACGCAGCGCTGACGCAGCGCTAGCGCGCTGCGTTGGCCTCGGGCTTCAGGCTTCAGGCTTCAGGTCGCGCCGTAGGCTCGCGCTTCGCGCGTCGCGGTTCTGCCAGTGCCGCCGCGAAGCGAGCACTGCGCTGGAAGGCCACCCCTGAAGCCCGAGGCCCGAGGCCCGAGGCCTCTGAGGTGGCGAAGCCGCCTCAGAAGAGCGGCATCGGCCGCGGCTCGATCGTCTTGCACGGCTCGTAGGCGGGCATGGTGACCTTCTTGCCGGCCTTGCGCTGCCCTGCGAGGTAGCCGCGCGTGAAGAAGACCGAGGACTCGATGCTGATCAGCTTCTTCTTCTCGGCCGCCTTGCACAGGTCGTAGGTGTACTTGCGCACGAACTCGGCCTGCTTGCGGTTCGCGAAGGCCTCGACGAGGTCGTCGCGGCGCTTGGTCCACTCGCCGAGGTCGGCGTTCTTCCGCTCGATAACCTTGACGATGTAGAGCAGCTTGCCGATGGACACGACGTGCGGCACGACGCTGCCGGCGCCGAGCTTGAAGACCTCGTCGCTGAGCGGCTTCGAGATGCCGAGGCGCGGGATCAGGCCGGCGGCGTTGCGCGTGAAGAGGTTGGTGGTCTGCACCTTCTTGTCGCTCTTCTGCGCCTTGCTGTCGTCGCCGTCGCTCTTGTCGCCGGCCGCCTTCTTCTTCTTGTCGTCGTCGCCCTCGTCGAGGGTGCCGTCGTAGGTGAAGATCTCGCTCAGCTTCTCGCCCGCCGTGGCGCGCGCGAGGTACTTCTTCGCCTCGGCCATCGCTTGCCCTTTGGCGCCGCTCTCGGCGAACAGCTTGCGCGCGATCTCGTCCTCGGCCTGCGCGAGCGTGAGGTCGCCTTTGCGCTTGCCGTCCACGCGCGCGATGACGAAGCGGTCGGTCTCGGCGACGAGCGCGCTGAGCTGGTCCTTCTTCAGCTTGGCGACGGCCTTCGACGCTTCCTTGCCGATGCCGGGGTCGCTCGCGTTGCGCCAGCCGACGAGCCCGCCCTTGCTCTTGCTCTCGTGCTCCGAGCTCTCCGACGCGATCTTGGCGAAGTCGCCGCCGGCCTTGAGCTTGGCGAGCAGCGCGGCGGCCTTCTTCTTCGCCGCGGCCTGCGCCTTCTTGTCGCCGCTCTTGAACTTGAGCTCGATCACGCGCAGCAGCAGCTGCTCGGGCAGCTTGCTGAAGCTGCTCTTGTTGGCCTTGTAGTAGGCGGCGATGCGCGCCTTGTTCTTCGTCTTCCAGTCGGCGAGGGCGCTCGCGTCGCCCGCGTTGCTCTTGTAGTCGCCCGGCGAGAAGCGCACGTAGGCGAGCTTGACCTTGGTGTTGCGGAAGACCCAGTCCGTCTTGACCTCGTCCTCCGAGACGCGCACGACGGTCTCGAGGTACTTGCGCATCTTGTCGGCGAGCAGCTCGCGCCGCTGTTGATCCTGGAAGCGCTTGACGTTGAGGCCCCAGTAGTAGCGCACGTAGCGCGAGAAGCGGCTGTAGTCGAAGGCGCCGTCCTCGCCGCGGATCAGCGGCCGCGGCTGGCCGAGGGCGAGATAGCGGCCAGAGAAGATCATGTCGCGGATCTCTTTGATCGGGATCTTGTAGCCCATGTCGAGCGCGCGCTTGGCCAGCAGCTCGCGCGCGATCAGGCGATCCATCACCATCTTGCGCAGCTGCACGAGCTGCTGCTCCGAGCCCTGGCGCTGGCGCAGGCCCAGCACCGACTGCGCGTACTCGAAGTCGGCGATGGAGATGCGCTGTCCGGTGACGGTTCCGGCGTAGCTCGTCCCGCTCGTCACGCAGCCGGCCGACTGCGGGCCGAAGTTGATGACGAAGACGGCGATGATGATGCCGAAGAAGACGTAGATCAAAAACGACCGCGAATGCTTGCGCATCACGTCGAGCATCGGTGACTCCGGGTAATTGGACCGCGTCAGCGGTCCAATCCATCTGGTTTTAAGGCCGGCCGCAAAGGCTGGCGAAAAGTCGCGGCAACCTAGCAGAACGGTTTGTCGCGTTCAACGGTCACGCGTCGTGCGCGAGCGTGGCTCCGGCTCGTGGCGACCCCGCCGAGCGCTTACAAATTCGTAATACCAGTGGTTTTTTGCCGCTACGTGGCGCTTGATCGCGCGAGCGTTCCAGTGCTATGAGGTGAGGTCGCTGCGCGACTGCCGCGTTGGCAGCGCTCGCGGGCGACGTAACATCTACACAAATCACTCGCGGCGCGGCGCTGCCGTGCCCCGGTGCTTTGGCGGGGTCAGTCAACGATGTTGTTCGACTGGGTCTACGGCCTCTTCTCCAACGACATGGCCATCGATCTTGGCACCGCTACCACCCTTACCTATGTGAAAGATCGCGGGATCGTCGCGCACGAGCCCTCGGTGGTGGCTGTCCAGAAGAATGGCAACGGCTCGAGCCGCGTGCTCGCGGTGGGCAAGGAAGCCAAGGAAATGCTGGGCCGCACGCCCGGCAACATCGTCGCCATCCGACCGATGAAGGACGGCGTCATCGCCGACTTCGAGGTCACCGAGGCGATGCTGCGCTACTTCATCACGCGCGCTCACAAGCGCAAGACGCTGGTCCGGCCGCGGATCATCATCTGCGTGCCCTCGGGCATCACCGAGGTGGAGAAGCGCGCCGTGCGCGACTCGGCGCTCGCCGCCAGCGCGCGCGAGGTCTACCTCATCGAGGAGCCGATGGCGGCCGCCATCGGCGCGGGCCTGCCGATCACCGAGCCGAGCGGCAACATGATCGTCGACATCGGCGGCGGCACGACCGAGGTGGCGATCATCTCCCTCGCTGGAATCGTCTACTCCAAGTCGGTGCGCGTCGCCGGCGACAAGATGGACGAGGCGATCATCCAGCACATGAAGCGCAAATATAATCTGTTGATAGGCGAGCGCACGGCCGAGCAGATCAAGAAGAGCATCGGCAATGCGTACCCCACCGAGGACGTCCTGACGATGGACGTCAAAGGGCGGGATCTCGTCGCCGGCGTCCCCAAGACGATCACCACCAACTCGGACGAGATCCGCGAGTCGCTCGCCGAGCCGATCAACGCCATCGTCGAGGCCGTGCGCGTGGTGCTCGAGCGCACGCCGCCCGAGCTGAGCGCCGACATCGTCGACAAGGGCATCGTGCTCACCGGCGGCGGCGCGCAGCTGCGCAACCTCGACATCCTGCTGCGCGAAGAGACGGGGCTGCCGGTGATGCTCTCCGACGACCCCGAAGCGGCGGTCGTGCTGGGCACGGGCAAAGCGCTCGACGAGCTCAAGCTCCTCAGAGACGTCACGATCAATTAGGGCGACGCTTCGCGTCGCGGGTCGCCTTCGCTATAGCGGCCGTTGCGCTCGCTGCGCTCGCTCCACTCCTCCCGCTAAGACTCGGCGGGCGTTCTCGCCGCTGGGCTGCCGGCCGCAACAAACGCGCCCGTGCCCGTCCCGTGGCCTGTGGCCGGTGGCCCGTGGCCTTTCTTCCCTTGCAGTTAGCCCCACTTCCAGCGTAAACACGCCCCCTGAGTTGGGCGCGTCCGCCGCGCTCAGGAAGGGTCCGAGGCTGCCGCTGTGGTTGTATCGCGCAAGATCCGCGACGTGGTGCTGTGTGTCGCGCTGCTCGGGCTGCCGACGGTCGTCTTGCAGGCGAACTTCAAGGCGCCCGAGGATCTGAACCTCGTCGACCGCGCCATCCTGCGCGTGGCCACGCCGATCCAGGACGCGATCACCAGCAGCATCTCGGCGGTGCACCGCGGCTGGCGCCGCTACGTCTATCTCGTCGATCTGCAGGACACCAACGAGAAGCTGCAGTCGCGCAACAACAAGCTCAAGCGCGAGCTGCGCGAGGCGCGGCGCAAGCTCTCGCGCCTGTCGCGCTACGAGCGGCTGCTCGCCTTCCGCACCTCGCGCGGCTTCGAGACCATCGGCGCGCGCGTGGTCAGCCGCCAGTCGTCGCCCTTCGTGCGCGTGTTGCGCGTGCGCATCGACCGCGGCGACGCCAAGGTGCGAAGCGGCCTCGCCGTGCTCACCGCCGACGGCGTCGTCGGCCGCGTGCGCGCGGCGTTCGGCGGCTACTCCGACGTCACGCTGGCGGTCGATCCCAAGAGCGCCATCGACGTGCTGATCAAGCGCACCGGTGCGCGCGGGATGCTGCGCGGCGTCGACGGCAGCAACCGCTACACCTGCCGCATCGACTACCTGCTGCGCAAAGAGGAGGTCAAGGTCGGCGACCTGGTCGTCACCAGCGGCGTCGCCGGCGTCTTCCCCGGCCAGCTGCCGGTGGGGCGCATCAGCAAGGTCACCAAGCGCACCCACGGGCTCTACCAGGAGGTCGAGGTCACGCCGACGGTGGACTTCTCGTCGCTCGAAGAGGTGCTGGTGATCCTCGCGCCGCCGCCGCCGCCGGTCTCCAAGACCGTCAGCGTGGCGCCGCCGGCGCACGGGTTGACGCCGTGACGCGCGCGCTGGTCTTCGTGCTGCTGGCGTTTGTCTTGATGACCATCGCCACGCCGCTGCTGCGCATGTTCGGCTTCGAGCTGGTCGGCGTCGACATCCCGACGATCTTCGTGCTCTACATGGCCCTCAACGGCGACCGCCGTCCGGTGCTGGGCGCCAGCTCGCTGCTACGCGTCGAGATCGGCGCGCCCGGCGCGGCGTCGGCGCTGCTGCTCGGCTACCTCGCCGACCTGCTCGGCGGCGGCATCAAAGGCGCGACGAGCCTCGCCCTCGCCGGGCTGTACCTCACCGCGCGCGCGCTCTCGCGGCAGGTCGCCATCTCGGGCGCGGTATCGGCGGCGCTGATCACATTTGCCGCCACGCTGCCGGTATCGATCATCGTCGCGCTGGTGCGCTGGACTCAAGGCGTGGCGCCGAGCCTGGCGTTGGCAGGGCTTCTGCTCGGTCAGGCCGTGCTGACGGCCGCGCTGGCGCCGGCGCTGATGCGCCTTCTGCGCTTCATCGAGTCGAAGCTCTCACGCGAAGCCGACGGGCGCAGCCCGCTGCCGCTGAGCTGAGCCGAGGGCCACGCGGTATGCAGCAGCCCACCCACGGCGAGATCCCCGAGTTCAGGCGGCGCTACCGCTATCTGGTGGCGTTCGTGCTGCTCAGCTTCGTCGTGCTGATGGGCCGGCTGTGGCACCTGCAGATCGCGCGCGGCGATCACTACCGGCGGCTCACCGAAAACAACATCGTGCAGTCGCGGCGCATCCCCACGGTGCGCGGCCGCATCTACGACCGGCGTGGGCGGCTGCTCGTCGCCAACCGCCCGTCCTACGACGTCTACGTCTCGCCGCGCTTCGTCACGCGCGACGCCGTGGAGAAGCTCGTCGAGCTGCTCTCGCTGTCGCCCGACCGCGCGCGCAGCCTGCGCAAGCGCGTCGAGCGCTACCGCGGCAAGCGCCGCGTCAGCGAGATGCTGCTGCTGCGCGACGTCAGCCGCGACCAGCTAGCGCGGCTGGTGACCCACAAGGGCAAGCTGCACGGCATCAACGTGCTCGCCGTGGCGCATCGCCACTATCGCGAGGCCAACCTCGCGGCGCACGTGCTCGGCTACATGAACGAGGTCACGCGCGCGCAGCTGCGCCGCGACAAGGGGCGCCACTACCACCCCGGCGATCTCGTCGGCCGCGCCGGCCTCGAGCGCGCCTACGAGCGCCACCTGCGTGGCGTGCCCGGCCGCGAGCGTATCGTCGTCGACGCCCACGGCCACCGCAAAGGTGACGCCGTCGCCGCCGAGCTGCTCAAGGGCGAACGTCGCAGCGAGCCGATCCCCGGCCACAACATCTACCTCACGCTCGACGTCGAGCTGCAGCGCCTCGCCGAGCGCGCCATGCGCCGACACGCCTCGGGCGCCGCCGTGGTCGTCGAGGTCAACACCGGACGTCTGCTCGCCTATGTCTCGCGGCCGGCCTTCGATCCGAACACTATGACGGGTCGGCTCAGCGTCGAGGAGGCGCGCCGCCTGCTCGAAGATCCGCACCGCCCGCTGCTCGACAAGGTCTCGCGCGAGAACTACTTCCCGGGATCGATCTACAAGGTCGTCTCGGCGATCGCCTCGCTCGAGGAGAACATCCTCGATCCCGAGGAGAAGGTGAAGTGCGTGCGCTTCCACCACTTCGGTGGGCGCAACTTCCGCTGCGGCCACGCCCACGGCAAGGTCGCGCTGCATCACGCCATCGCCGAGTCGTGCAACGTCTACTTCTACACCCTCGCCGAGATGGTGGGCATGGACCGCATGGCGCGCTTCGCCCGTATGCTCGGTCTCGGCGCATCCACCGGGCTGGGGCTCAACGGCGAGGTCGGCGGGCTGGTGCCCACCAAGGAGTGGTACAAGCGGCGCAAGCGCCCCTTCCGCATCGGCTTCACGCTCAACGCCGCCATCGGTCAGGGTGACGTCAAGGTCACGCCGCTGCAGATGGTGATGCTCTACGCGGCGATCGCCAACGGCGGCAAGCTGCTCTCGCCGCAGCTCGTCGAGCGCATCGAGACGTCCGACGGGATGCTCGTGCAGGGCTTCGCGCCGCGGCTGCGCCGTCAGATCAAGCTCAAGCCCGAGACGCTGCGCCGCGTGCGCGAGGCGCTCGCCGCCGTCGTGGCGCACCGCGACGGCACCGCCCACAAGGCGCGGCTCGACAACATCGAGGTCGCTGGCAAGACCGGCACCGCGCAGGTGGGACGTCGCCGCGACAAGGATGGCAAGCTGACCTACAAGCCGCCGCACGCCTGGTTTGCCGCCTACGCGCCGGCACGCGCGCCGCGCATCGCCGTGGTGGTGTTCGTCAAGAACGGCGGCAAGGCGGCGCGTGTCGCCGCGCCGGTGGCGATGCAGATCATCAACGGCTACTTCAAGTACGTTAGCTCCGGGTCCACCAGCGGCGGCAGCAGCAGCGGCGGCGCCGGCAGCACTTCCAAGCCCGTCGGCGCGGCGGCGAAGCGCAGCGTCGCCAAGGAGCCGGCGCGATGAGGTCGCTCAGCAAGCTGCGACAGCACTTCGACTGGCCGCTGTTTCTGTGCGTGCTGATGCTGTCGGTGATCGGCGTCGTCAACCTGCACTCGGCGACGGCGTCCACCGAGATGACGCTGGTGCGCAAGCAGCTGTTCTGGATCGGCTTCGGCCTGGTGGCCTTCTTCGTGATGGCGCTCATCGACTACCGAGCGATGGCGCGCTTTGCCTATCCGCTCTATGGCGTGGGCCTGGTGATGCTGGCGCTGGTGCTCGTCATCGGCAAGAGCATCAACCAGTCACAACGCTGGCTGCAGGTCGGCTTTATCGGCTTACAGCCTTCGGAGCTGATGAAGGTGCTGCTGGTGATCGCGCTGGCCAAGTACCTCAACGACGATCCGGTGGTCGAGGGGCGCAAGCTCAAAGACATCGCGATCCCGTTCTTGGTCGTCGGCCTGCCCGTGGGCCTGGTGCTCAAGCAGCCCGATCTCGGCACGGCGCTGATCATCTTCCTGATCTTCCTCTCGGTGATGATGCTCACGCGCCTCAAGCTGCGCTCGATTCTGATGATCGTCGCCGTCGCGGCGCTCTCGCTGCCGCTGTCGTGGGCTTACCTGCTCAAGGACTACCAGAAGCAGCGCATCTACACGTTCCTCAACCCGGCAGCAGACCCGGTGGGCGCCGGCTGGCAAGCGCGCCAGTCGCTCTTCGCTATCGGATCGGGCGGCTTTTCGGGCAAGGGCTACATGCAGGGCACGCAGAACCAGCTGCACTTTCTGCCCGAGCGCTGGACCGACTTCCCCTTCGCCGTCTGGGGTGAGGAGTGGGGGTTTCTCGGCAGCGTCGTGATGCTCGCGATCTACCTGTTCTTCATCTTATGGGCCGTCAAGATCGGCACCCAGGCGCGCGACCGCTTCGGCGCGGTGATCTGCGTCGGCGTGGCGTCGCTGTTCTTCTGGCACGCTGTGATCAGCATCGGCATGGTCACCGGCCTGGCGCCGGTGGTGGGCGTGACGTTACCGCTGGTGAGCTACGGCGGATCGTCGGTGGTGACGATGATGATGGCGGCGGGGCTGTTGATGAACGTTTCGATCCGCAAGACGTCGTTCTAGGCTGCGGCGACCGAGGCCACGGGCTTCAGGCCACGGGCCACAGGATCGTTCGCGGGCGCCTCGCACGCTTCGCAGCGTGTTCGAGGCCGCCACAGGCAGTGGTTGGCCGTGACGGTCGAGCGCGAAGCGCGAGTCCATACGTTGGCAGGCCACCCCTGTGGCCCGTGGCCCTGAGCCCGTGGCCCTGGGCCCGAGGCCCTGCTAGTCCTTCTTCTCGAGCTCGCGCCAACCCGCGCCGCCGCCGCGCGCGCCCGCTTCTCCGGGTCGCTGCCCCTCGCTCCAGCCGCGCTGCTCGCGCCGCGCCGCCTGCGTGGCGGCCTCCTCGGTGAGCTTGCAAAAATGCTCGTAGCGCTCGGCGTCGAGCTCGCCGCTGGCGAGCGCGTCGGGCACGGCGCAGCCGGGTTCGCCCTCGTGGCTGCAGTCGCGAAAGTGGCAGCGCGCGGCGACGGCGAGCACGTCGTCGAAGGCTTCGCCCAGACCGGCGCCGTCCCATAGCGACAGCTCGCGCATGCCCGGCGTGTCGACGAGCAACCCGGCGCGCTCGGGCAGCGCGACGAGCTGGCGGTGCCGCGTGGTGTGGCGGCCGCGGTCGTCGTCCTCGCGCACTTCGCTGGTGGCCAGCAGCTGCTCTCCCACCAGCGCGTTGATGATCGTCGACTTGCCGACCCCTGACGATCCCACCAGCGCGACCGTTTGGCCGTCGCCTGCGAAGCGCCGCAGCGCCTCGATGCTGGCCGGGTCGTCGGTGCGCGTGGTGACGACCTCGATGTCGAGCTGTGCGGCCAGCTCCGCGCAGGTGGCGTCGACATCGATCGCCGAGCTCGCCGCGACGTCTGCCTTGCTCAGCACCACCACCGGCCGCGCGCCGCTCTCGTAGAGCTGCGTCAGGTAGCGCTCGATGCGCCGCGCGCTGTAGTCGCGGTTGAGCGAGCAGACGAGCAGCACCGTATCGACGTTGGCCGCCACCACCTGCGCCTCGGTGACCTGCCCAGCGGCCTTGCGCAGGAACGCGCTGTGGCGCTCGAAGACGTGCGCCAGCGTGGCGAGCCCGTGCACGCGGCGCGGCGCGAGCGCCCAGTCGCCAACGGCCGGAAGCTGCTCGCGCGTGCTGTCCTTGCGCAGCCGTCCCGCCAGGCGCGCGCGATCCGCTTTAGGGTGGCCCCAGATCTCGTAGCGGCCGCGGTGCTCGGCCGCCACACGCACGGGCAGCATCGACTCGCGCTTGGAGCGCTCGAGCCGGGCTAGCTGCTTGTCGAAGAAGTCGCTCCAGCCGAGGCTGGCGCGTCGTGCCGGATCAGCGTGCCAGGAGGGGCGGGCACCGCGCTCATCGCTTGGCACGCGCCCTCTCTTGTCAGAGACCCTTGGCGATCAGATCGACGATGCGCTGGCGCGGGTGCGCGCCGATCAGCTGGCCGATGACATTGCCGCCCGAGAAGAGCAGCAGCGTGGGCATGCTGCGCACCTGGAACTGATTGGGCACGCGGGGGTTGTGGTCGACATCGAGGTTGCCGAAGCGAACCTTGCCGGTGTACTCGGTGGCCAGCTCTTCGATGACCGGCGCGAGGGCCTTGCAGGGCTGACACCACTCGGCGCTGAGGTCGAGCAGAAACGGCTGCGACGACTTGAGCACCTGGTTGTCGAAGTTGGCGTCGGTGATGTGAATGACGTTCTCGGAAGCGGCCATCGATGACTCCTGCTATCGGCGGCTAAGCTAGCTCAGCGCTTCTAGGCCTGCAAGCGCGGTGTGCTCGCGGGCCGCGAGGAAAGCGGCTAACCTCCGGGAAAGTACCGATGAGCAGGCTGTTCCTCTCGCAAGAAGCGCTCGACATCTGGTTGATGCAGGGGCACGTGCGCCTCGATGGCGAGCACATGGTGATCGACGACCAACGCTATACGCTACTGCCGGCCGTGCGCTTCGTGGAGATCGCCGGAGGCCAACCCGATCGCGCGCAGCTGCTCGGCAAGGTCAAGACCGAGCGACAGTTGATCGCGCTAGGGGCCGAGCACTATATGGAGAGCGTGATCATCGAAGGCATCGGATACCAGGTGCAGCAAGGCTTCGTCGGCCAGCTCGCCGGCGGGCACGGAGGCCAGCCTTGAGCAACACCCTCCAGTTGATCACGCTCGGCCTCTACGCGCTGGCCAGCGTCGCGTACATCGCGCACCTGGTGGCGCGCGGCGACAAGTCGCGCGAGGCGGCGCGCATCGCGCTGGCGGTGGCGCTGCTCGGACACTTCGCGAGCATCGGCGTGCAGTGCAGCGGCGGCTTTCATCCGCTGACCGGCACGTCGGGCTTGCTCTCGTTGATCGCGTTCATTCTGTGCGTGGCGTTTCTCGCCGGCACGTTCCGCTGGAAGCTCGGCTCGCTGGGTGCCGCGATGGCGCTGCTGGCCTTCGGGTTGTTGCTCGCCGCGCGCCTGGCGCAAGGCAAGGAGCCGCCGGTGGCGCAAGCGGTGCTGTTCCTCAAACGCATGCACCTGACGCTGGTCGCGCTCGGCGTCAGCGCCTTCGCGCTCGCGGCGGGCGTCGCCGTGCTCTATCTGGTGCAGAACGCCGCGCTCAAGGGCGGCCGCGTGGGCGGCGAGCGCCGCGGTCCGGCGATCACCACGCTCGATACCCTCGGCCGTCGGCTGGTGATGGTCGGCTTTCCCGTGTTCACGCTGGCGGTGATCACCGGCGTGCTGTGGATGCTCAAGGCGGGCGGTTCGGGCGGCTTTCGTCTGGAGTATGGATTCGCCGGCATCGTGTGGCTGATCTTCGCGGTGCTCATCGGCGGCCGCCTAACGGTCGGGCTGCGCGGGCGCAGCGCGGCGCTGCTGACCCTCGCGGGCTTTGGCTTCACCGCCGTGGTGCTGCTGATCTACGTCGGTCGCCGGGTGATCGCGTGAGCGCCGCCATGGGGAGCCGCTAGGCCATGCGCTACGTCGTCGTCGGCTTGAGCTATCGCACCGCGCCGGTCGAGCTGCGCGAACGCATGGCCGTGGCCGACGACCGCGTGCGCGAGTCGCTCGCACGCATCAAGGAGAGCCGTGCCGTGGACGAGGCGATGATGATCGCCACCTGCAACCGCGTGGAGGTCTACGCGGTGGCTGGTGATCCGCTCGCCGCGACCAAGACGCTCTCCGACCACCTCAGCACGCTCGCCGACAGACAGCTCGATGGCGAGCTCTACCGGCTCGTCGACGACGAGGCGGTGCAGCACATCTTCCGCGTGACCGCGAGCCTCGACTCGATGGTAGTCGGCGAGGCGCAGATCACCGGGCAGATCAAAGACGCCTTTGCCGTCGCGCGCCAAACGCAGAGCGTGCGCGGCCAGCTCGGCTCGTGTCTGGCGCGCGCCTTCGCCGTCAGCAAGCGCGTGCGCAACGAGACGGGCATCGCGCGCCATCCGGCCTCGATCAGCTCGGTGGCCGTCGAGCTGGCCGGCCGCATCTTCGAGGATCTCGCCTCTGTCTCGGTGCTCGTCGTCGGCGCCGGCGAGATGGCCGAGCTGGCCGTGCGTCACCTGGTCAGCGATGGCGCGCGCCGCATCCACGTCACCAATCGCAGCGCCGAGCGCGCCGCCAAGCTGGCCGCCGAGTTCGAGGCCACCGCCATCGACTGGGACAAGCTCGAGCAGGAGCTCGAGTGGGCCGACATCGTGATCACATCGACGGCGTCGCCCGAGCCGATCATCACGCGCAAGATGCTCTCGCGCGTGATGCGCGCGCGCAAGCAGCGGCCGGTGTTCATCGTCGACATCGCCGTGCCGCGCGATGTCGAGGCGAAGGCGCGTCGCCTCTCCAACGTCTACCTCTTTGCGATCGACGACCTCGAGAAGGCCGTCGCCGAGAATCTCTCCGCACGTCGCAAGGAGGCTAAGGTCGCCGAGCGCATCGTCGAGCACGAGGTGGCCCAGTTCCGCAACTGGCAGCGCAAGCAGCAAGCGGCGCCGTTGATCAAGGAGCTGCGGCGCCGTTTCAGCGAGATCGCCCACGGCGAGGCCGAGCGCGCGGCGCGCTCGCTCAAGCTCGAGGCCGCCGCGCAGCGCCAGGCGCTCGATCGTATGGCCGAGGCCATCGTCTCCAAGCTGCTGCACGTGCCGCTGGTGGAGATCAAGCGCAGTGTGGCCGAGGGCGAGGCTTCCGATCTCGCGGAGGCGGTGATGCGGCTCTTCAAGATCGAGCTCGCCGCGGAAGACCTCTCGGCGATGGCGGCTACCGATGCCGATGGCGATGTCGACGCCGATAGCGGCACCGGCGACGCGGCGGCCCCGCACGAGGAGGCGCTGGTCGGCGCCAAGGAGACGCGATGACGACCCTCACCATCGGAACGCGCGGCAGCCGGCTGGCGCTTTGGCAGGCCAACCACATCGCCGATCGCTTGCGCGAGCTCGAGCCCGGGCTCGTCGTCGAGCTCGAAGTGATCAAGACGCGCGGCGACAAGATCCTCGACGTGCCGCTGGCCAAAGTCGGCGGCAAGGGGCTGTTCGTCAAAGAGATCGAGACGGCGCTGATCGAAGGCAGCGTCGACCTCGCCGTGCACTCGATGAAGGACGTGCCGGCCGAGCTCGTCGATGGGGGCATGCTCGCCGCGGTCCCCGAGCGCGAAGACCCGCGCGACGCGCTGGTCAGCCGCGACGACATCGCGCTCGCCGATCTGCCGCGCGGCGCGCGCGTGGGCACATCGAGCTTGCGGCGGCGCGCCCAGCTGCTCGAACGGCGACCCGATCTCGAGATCGACATGCTGCGCGGCAACGTCGATACGCGCCTGCGCAAGCTCGACGAAGGGCAGTTCGACGCGATCGTGCTCGCGGCCGCTGGCCTCTCGCGCCTCGGCTTTGGCGAGCGCATCAGCGAGTATCTCGAAGGGCAGGGCTGGTTGCCCGCCGCCGGGCAGGGCGCGCTCGGCATCGAGGTGCGCGAGTCGGACGAGCGCACGCGGGAGCTGATCGAGCGGCTGCACGACCCAGACGCCGCCGACTGCGTTCGCGCCGAGCGCGCGCTGCTCGAGTGGCTCGGGGGCGGCTGCCAGGTACCTATCGCAGCCCACGCGGTGCTCGACGGTGACGCGCTGCGACTCGAGGCGCTGGTCGCGCACCCCGACGGTACGCCGATCCTGCGCGAATCCGGCCGCGCGCCGCGCGCGCAGGCCGGCTCGCTGGGCCGGCGCGTCGGCGAGGCGCTGCTCTCGCGGGGCGGGCAAGAGATCCTCGACGAGCTGCTGGCCGCCGAGTAGCGGCTCGCTAGGAAGTCGCGGCGAGCTAGGCGCGTAGCATGAGCGTCTATGATCTATCGCGACGACCACGAGGCGCTCGCGCTGCGCCTAGCCAATGCCCAACGGCGCGTCGACGCGCTGAGCGCCGAACGCGACGCGATGGTCGAGCGTTTCGCGCGGGCAAGGCATGCCGTGGTGCGTGACGAGGGCCGGCTCGCCTACGCGGGCGACGGCGCGGGCCATCCATGCCCGCGGCGCGACCGCGCGATGTTGATCCCGGCGACGTTGATCGCGATCGCCCTGCCGTTCGTGCTGCTCGTGGTGACCGGAGCGCGCAACGTCAGGGCGCTGCCGGTGTTGCTGCTGCTGGCGATGCCCGGGCTGCTGGCGGCTGGCTCGGCGTGGCCGTATCGTCGCCACCGGGGCGCGGCCGTGCTGTTCGGGGTGGGCCTGGCGCTCGCCGCGGCGCCGCTGGTGCGCGCCATCGCGCTCGTCGTGGCGTCCTCGTGAGCGCCGACCTCCGCGCACGGCTGGCGTCCGTCGAAGCGCAGGCGGAGCTGCTCGCGGCGGACAACCACTGCCTGCTGCGCGAGTGCGTCGAGATCGAGGCGCGCCAGCACGCCGCGTCGGTGCGCTTGGGCCTCGGCTCGCAGCCCGACAAGCTGCCCGCCACCACGGCCGTGGTCTCGGTGGTGGGCGTGGTGCTGAGCCTCTTCGCGCTGTTCTTCTGCTACCTGGCCTGCCTCGAGGGGGCGCGCGGCGCCTGCGACGACGCCGTCCCTTGCTGCGGCAACGACGCGACGTTCTTTCTCGGGCTGACGATCCTCACCATATCTATGGCGCTGCTCTCGCTGCTCGGATCGCGCAAGCCCGGCGCGGGCGGCTACAGCCGGCTGATGCTGCGCAGCGTGACGAAGCTGTTCTGCGTGCTCGCCGGCTTTCCAGCGCTGGGGATCTTGGTGTGGAGCTAGGGCGCTAGCCCTCGAACCGTCCTAGCCCTCGAACGGTGGCCAGTCTGGCGGCTGGTCGATGGGCACCAGCCCCAGCTCGTGCTCGAGGTCGCGCGCCAGATCGTCGGCTTGCGCGACCAGCTCGGGCGGGATCAGCCACTCCACCTCGGCGCGCCGAGGCAGCGCGCGGAGCTGCGCCAGTCCTTCATAAGATTCGAGAATAAAACGAAGAAGTCCGATGTTGGCCCGCGGGATGCGGAAGTAGCGACGCACCATCAGCCGATCGCCAACCACACGCAGCCCACCGCCAGCGCGGCGCTCGAGGTTCCGGCCAACAGCCAGCGCGAGGCGGCCGGCCCGCGCAGGCTCAGCCGCCGTGCCGCCCACGCCACCACCGCGCTCCAGCCAGCCATCGCCAGGATGGCGCCGAGGCCGAAGACCAGCAGGTAGGCCAGCGCCAGCCGCCGATCGGGCAGCACCACGGCCGGCATGATGCCCAGCAGGTGCGATCCGCCGGCCAGCGCGTGCAGCGTGCCGATGGGCAGCGCCGTGGCGAACAGGCGCCCGTAGCCGTGGCCGTGTGTACGGGGTTCGTCGTGGTGGTCTGCGGCGCGCCGCAGGGCGCGGCGGATGCCCCACAAGCCGAGCGCGATCAACGCCAGCGCCACCAGGCGCTCGCTGATCGCCGAAATGCGCGCCAGCGGCAGCACCTCGCGCAGCGCCAGAGCCGCCAGCCCGACCAGGATCGTGCCGCTGGCGTGGCCCAAGCCCCAGAAAAGGCCCGTAGCGACGCCACGGCGCGGGCGCTCGCTGATCAGCGGCGTGATGGCGACGAGGTGATCGGGGCCCGTCACGACGTGGATCACGCCGGCGAGCAGGGCGGCGAGCAGGACCAGCAGCATCTCGGGGTCCGTCTTTAGCACGAATGAGGCAGTTTTTTGGTCGCTTCGCGCGGCGGTTCTAAGATCAGCGTCGCTAAGGAGACCTTTGATGAAGCGCTGTGTCCCGTCCATCGTCGCGTTGCTGCTCGTCGCGGTGGGCTGCTCCAACGTGACCAAATCGGATCTGAGCAAGCTGCGACGGCAGGTCGACGAGCTCGCGCAGAAGGATTCGGCCAGCCAGCGTCGCATCGAGGAGCTCAACAACCGGCTCTTCCTGCTGGAGGACAAGGTCGACACCACGCGCGTGGCGCAGCAGCGCAAGGGCAAGCGCGCCCCGCGTCTGCCGGTGATCCGCATCAAGCCGACGGCCACGGCCAACGCGGGCGACGCCGACAGCAACGACGCCGACAGCGACGACGGCAACAACAGCGGCGGCAGCAACGCCGACGACTCGCCGGTTGGCGGCAAGACGCTCGTCGCCTCTCATCGCGTTCGTCTGGTGGGCGCGGCGCGGCGCAGCAAGGGCCCGCGCCCGGTGCTCAAGCTGCACGGACAGTCGGTGGCGCGCGGTCGCAGCTATCGTTCGATCCATCTCGACGGTCCGGATCCGCAGAGCGTGCGCGAGAAGCTGCCGGTGGTGCCGCTGCCGAGCGCCGCCAAGCGGCGGGCTGCACGACGGCACGCCGCGCGGGCCAGCTCGGGCGCCGCCAACGCCTACGCCGTGGCGATGAAGCGCTATCGCGCCGGACGCTACGCGCAAGCGGCTTCGGCGTTTCGCGGCTTCCTCGGCAACTACGCCAAGCACACCTACGCCGACAACGCGCTCTACTGGCTCGGCGAGTGCCTCTACGACATGAAGAAGTACAAGATGGCGCTGCAGATGTTTCGCCGCGTCGTCGAGCAGTACCCGAGCGGCAACAAGGCGCCCGACGCGCTGCTGAAGATGGGCTTCTGCTACATGAAGCTCTCGCAGAAGGGCAACGCGCGCAGCGTGTTGGCGCAGGTGGTCGAGATCTTCCCTAAAACTCGCGTGGCGCGGCTTGCTAGCGCGACGCTGGCAAAGCTATGAGCGACGGAGCGACCATGGCGCACGAGCAAATTCGACCGCGTGAGCGGTTGAATCAATCTGTTAGTCATCGCGGCGGACGGACACTGCTCGCGGTGCTGCTAGCGGCCGCGTTGGTGCCTAGCACGGCGCTAGCGCAGAAGGGCGGCGGCGCGGCCGGCGGTGGTGCGGCGGCTGGTGCAGCGGGCGGCGGCGCCAAGGGGCCGGTCACCGGTTACAGCGGCGGCGACAACTTGATCGGATCGGCCAACCCCGCGCTGTGGGGCGGCCGTCGCGCCTACCGCGTACCCAAGCATCGCGGTCGGGTGCCCGAGTATCACACCGTCCGGCGCGGCGACACGCTGTGGGATCTCTGCGACTACTACTACGGCGATCCGTGGGCGTGGCCGCAGCTGTGGGCCTACAACAAGGGTGTCAGCAACCCGCACTGGATCTATCCGGGTGACAAGCTGCGTATGCTCGCCGGGCGCCGCACCAGGGGCGGCGTCGCGCTGGTGCGCATCGGCGGCCGCGTGCGCTATCGCCGCGGGCCGATCCAGCTGCACCAGGTTGGCTACATCGATCCCAAGACGCTCGAAGCGTCGGGCGGCGTGGTCGGCTCGCGCCACGAGAAGCTGATGATGTCGCCCTACGACGAGGTCTACGTCAAAGGCGAAGACAAGTTCCGCCCGCAGGTCGGACAGCAGGTCACGTTCTTCAAGGTGCGCCGTAAGCTCAAGCACAAGGGCACCACCCTCGGCCACGTGATCGAGATCCTCGGCAGCGGCCGCGTGCGCAAGGTCAACAAGCACAAGGTCGCGACGGTGCAGCTCTACGCGTCGCGCGCGCCGATCGAGCGCGGCGCCCGCGTGGGTCCGCTGCGGCGCACGTACAAGCGCCTGCCGCGGCGGCCCGCCGACCGCGACCTCAAGGCGCACATCGTCGATCTGATGCGCAACGAAAAGACGCTCATCGGCACCGACGAGCTGGTCTTCATCGACAAGGGCCGCAAGCAGGGCGTCGAGCTGGGCAACCGCTTCTTGGTGCTGCGTCGCGGCGACGGCTATCGCCAGATCCTCACCGAGCCCGAGGACGACAACCCGAAGTTCCCCTACGAGGTCGTCGCCGAGATCGCCGTGCTCGACCTGCGCGACGACGCCTCCGTTGGATACGTCACCAAGGCCAAGAAGGACCTGCGCGTGGGCGACCTGCTGCGCCTGCGCCGCGGCTACTAGGCGACTATCAGGCTGCTCGGCTCTAGGCCACTAGCGCTGCACAGCGCGATAGCGCGCCCCCGCCAGCGCTTCGACGTACCCCGCCAGCTCGAGCCGCAGCAGCAGGCTCGCCGCGCGCGTCGACTCGATCCCCAACACCACCGCTAGCTCGCTGACGCGCCGCGCGCCCTGCGACGCGCGCAGTGCGCTCAGCAGCTCGCGCGCCTCTGCCTCGAGCGCCTCGTCCTGCGCCGCGCGCTGATGGGGTGCCCTCGCGTTGGCAGGCATGCCGGCGAGCAGTGCGCGCACGTCGTCAGCGCAGGCGACCGGCGTCGCGCCGCCGGCGATCAGCTGCGCGGTGCCAGCGCTGCCGACCATCGCGGCCACGGGCACAGCGAGCTCGCGCGCCAGCCGAGCTGTCTGCAGCGATCCCGAGCGCGACCCAGCTTCCACCACCACCACGCAGCACGACAGCGCCGCGATCAGCGCGTTGCGCGCGGGGAAGGTCCAGCGCTTGGGCTCGCTGCTCGGTGGAAAACACGAAAGCAAGAGCCCCGCGCCGCAGGCGACGACACGTTCGAACAGCGTCACGTGCCGTGCTGGGTAGTAGACGTCGATGCCGCTGCCGAGCACCACCACCGTCTCGCCGCGCGCGTCGAGGGCGCCGAGGTGGGCCGCGCCGTCGATGCCGATAGCGCCGCCCGAGATGATGACGTGATCGCGCGCCAGCTCGGCGGCCAGAGCTCTCGCGAGCGTCACCGCCTGCAGCGACGCCCCACGTGCGCCGACGATCGCGACGGCCCGCGCGTCGGCACGCAGCGCGCGCGCCGCGCCGAGCATCCACAGCTCGGGTGGCGGCGATGCCAGACGCTTCAAGGCGGCAGGGTAGAGCGGATCGTCGAGACAGACGCGGCGTGCGGAGGACACGCGGCGCTTATCGGAGCGCGCCGCCGCTGGTTGCGCGAAAACGGAGGTGGACCTTCGCGTGGACCTTGACGACCTATCGTGTACCATGACGCCAACAGCACTTGGAGCGAAGCCAGCGATGAAAGTCGAGCCAGGCAAGCGGGTCCGAATCGAATACGAGCTCAAGGTGCAGGGCGGCGCGGTGCTGGAGTCGTCGGAGAGCTCGGGGCCCATCGAGTACATCCATGGCGGCGGCAAGATGCTGCCGTCCCTCGAGGCGCGCATGGAGGGGATGGAGGTCGACGACGAGCGCGACGGCGTGATCCCGCCCGAAGAGATCTACGTCGACGGCGTGGGGCTGCCCACGCGCGTGATCCCACGCGCGGAGTTTCCCGACGACCCCGAGGTCGGAAAGAAGTTTCAGGCCAAGGAAGCCAGCGGTGACGAGGTGACCTTCGAGGTCATCGGTGTCGACGACGAGAACGTCACCGTGCGGCTCGAAGGCAAAGGCCTCGAGTACAAGGTCAAGGTCCTCGCCGTGCACGACCAGAGGCCGCCGCCGCCGCTGCCCACTTCCGAAGGTGGCAGCGACGACCTCGTCGAGGACGAATAGGCATTGGCCTAGCGACGTTTCGTGCTGCGCCGAGTCGCGCTGTTCGTGGTGATGGTCGCGCTGGGCTGCGTGCCCGCGCTGCTGGTGCTGACCCGCGACCAGAGCGTGCCCGACATCGCGCCGCGTCTCGTCGGGCGTGCCAAGGCGGTGGCCATCGCCATCGACGCGCGCGGTGCCTTGTGGCGCGCGGCCTGCGAGCGGCTCGCGGTCGAGGTCGGCGGGCTGCTCGCGCAGCTCGATAAGCGCTCGCCGCAGCTCGGCAACGCCGCCGAGGGCACGCTGATGCTGCACCTCGGCAGGCGCCTGCGCGAGGCGCCCGACTTCGCCGAGCTCGCCGTGCTCGACGCCGAGGGCAAGCTGCTGATCTCCACCGACGGAACGCGCAGCAAGGGCAAACCGCCCGCGGGGTTCCCCGAGCTGGCGTCGATCGCGCAGCGCTCGGCGACGTTGCTGGCGGACGGCAAAGGCCGCGGCCAGCTCGTGACGGCCGCGCCGATTCGCTGGCCGCGGGGCGATCGTCAGGCGCGCGCTCTTCGCGGCGTGCTCGTTGGATTGCTGCGCCTCGGCGCCAAGCAGCTGATCCCCGGCGGCGCGCCGGCCGGCTCCGCCACCGCGTTGGTGGACGCCGACGGGCGCCGCCTCGACGGTCCACGCGCCAGCGAGTCCCTCGCGGCGCTCGCGGCGCGCAGCAGCCCGGGCGCCGTCCGACGCGGCGGACGTGTCATCGCGCACGCCCCGCTGTCGCGTACGCGTGCCGCCGTGATCGTCAGTGCCACGCCGCCAGCGCCGCCATCGCCCTACCGCAGCTGGCATCTCGCGTTGCTCGCGGGCGTGCTCGTCGTCTCGGGTCTTGGCGCCTGGGCCTTCGGTCGTTCGAGCGCCAAGCGATAGCTCGACCCACGGCCCGCGCGGCGCGTACAAGGCTGCTATGCTGCGGCCGTGTCGGTAGCCGAGCGGGTGCGCGACAAGCTGTCGCGCTACGACGATCCCGAGGTGCCTCGCATCGTCGAGCATCTGCGCGCCCGCTACGACGACGCGCTCGCCGCCGTCATCTTCTACGGCTCGCTGCTTTCGGCCGAGACGCGCACGCCCACCAGCTTCTACGACTTCTACTTGCTCACCGACCAGCCGTGGCGCTTCTACCGCGGGCCGTTTCAGGCGGCGCTGAGCTACGTGCTGCCGCCCAACGTCTACTACGAGCGCATCGCCGCCGGCCCACGCTTCAAGACATGCGCGATGAGCCTCGCGCAGCTCGCCGTCGAGACCTCGCCGGCAGCGCACGATCTCCATCACCTCGGCCGCTTCAGCAAGCGCTTCGCGCTGGTCTACGCGCGCGACGCCGCCACCCGCGACGCCGTGGTCGACGCCGCGATCGCGGCGATGCG
>JAGQIK010000384.1 GCA_020431405.1 Myxococcales bacterium | reverse complement strand
GACCGCGCGCCCCGTGGCCGCGCGCCCCACCGTGGCCGCGCGCCCCGCCGGCTCGCGCTGCGTGGCGAGCGCCAGCGGCACGGTGAACACGAAGCAGCTGCCGACCCCCAGCTCGCTGGTCGCGCCGATCTCGCCGCCGAAACGTTTCACCAGCTGGCGACAGATCGCCAGCCCCAAGCCGGAGCCGCCGAAACGCCGTGTGGTGGAGTTGTCAGCCTGGTGAAAGGCTTCGAAGATCGTCGTCAGCTTCTCGGGGGCGACGCCGATGCCCGTATCGCGCACTTCGAAGCGCAGCGTGCTGCCCTCGCCAGCCTGCACGCGCAGCGCGACGCGACCACGCTCGGTGAACTTGATCCCGTTGGAGAGCAGGTTGAAGAGCACCTGCTTGAGTCGCAGCGGATCGCCGATGCGCCGGCATGCCGCCGGCTCGAGCTCGAGGTCGAGGTCGAGCGCGAGGCCCTTCTCGTCGGCACGCACGCGCACGAGCTCGATCACCTGGCGCGCCAGCTCCGACACGTCGAGCGGGATCGCCTCGAGCTCGAGCCTGCCGGCCTCGACCTTGGAGAGGTCGAGGATGTCGTTGAGCACCTGCAGCAGGTGCTGCGCGCACTCGCGCGCGGTGCCGATCAGCGAGCGCGGCTCGTCGCCGAGGTCGTCGCCATCGAGCGCCAGCTGTGTGAGGCCGATGATGCCGGCCAGCGGCGTGCGCAGCTCGTGGCTCATCTGCGCGAGGAAGGCCGATTTGGCGTGCGATGCGCGCTCGGCCGAGTCGCGTGCGGCGAGCAGCTCGCTTTGCGCCAGGCGCAGGCGCTCGTTGGCGACCTCGGCCTGGTGCCGCAGGCGCGCCTCGCGCTCGACGGCGAGGCCGCGGCGCCAGGCCTGCTCGAGCGACGCTCGGATGAGCTCGATACGCCGGGCGTGCTCGCGGCCGAAGTAGCCGCGCTCGCCGTGAACGGCGACCAGCATCACCGATCCCTCGTCGGCGTCGTCGAAGACGCGCGCGTGCAGCGCCGAGCCCACCACGTCGCGCACCGATGCTGGCTCGGCGCGCCACAGTGGGTGCCGGTCGGCGCGCGCGACGATCACCGGGCGTCCGCCGAGCACGCGCTCGACAAACTCATCGCGCGCCCAGCTCAGCGAGCTCAGCGCCGCGTGCGTGTGCTCGCGCGCCTGCAGCGGGCCGCCGTGCGGGCCGCTGACGATCACGGCGTCACAGTCGAGGATGTTCTTGGTGATCTTCACCAGCAGCTCGGCCAACTGCTCGGGCGTCGATACCGTGCTGAGCTCGACGAGACCGCGCGCCAGGTGCTCCGCGTGGGCGCGCTGCTCGCGCTCGAGCGCCACCTGCCGCCGTGCCGTGGTTAGGCGTTCCTGCAGCGCCTCGACGTCGAGCGGGTGTTCGCGTGCCTCAGCCATGAAACACGACCAGCGAGATCATCAGGTTGCCGTGAAAGTTGACGTCTGCCGCCGGGCAGCCCTGCTCGCCGAAGGTAAAGAGGCCGAGAAAAGGCGCGCCGAGCGACTCGTCGACCAGCGGCGGCACCTCGCACATCGCATCGCCCACGCTGAGCATGCAGCCCGCGCAGTAGATCATCAGTGCCCCGCGCACGGCCGTGGCGACCTCGCTCTCGCGTTTGGCCATCTCCACCACGTGGCCAGGACGTGCGACGAGGTTGGCGGTGGAGCCGGTCATCAGCTCGACGGCCTGTCCGGTCTCGAAGCGCGTCATCACGGTCAGCGACCCGTCCGCCAGCACTTCCGCGGGGTGCGCGAGCACGTAGCGCTGCCCACCCTCGTCGACTCGCCAGCCGAGCGGAAACAGCGTGGTCGCCGTCAACACCTCACCGCGGCCGGCGTCGAGCGCGGCGCGAATGCTGCCGCCGGTCCAGCGGTCGTAGACCTCTGCTGCTGGCTCGTCGTCGATGCTGTAGATGCGGCGGCCTTCGGCGCGCGTGATCACGCCGCGTGGTCCCGCTGGCACGTAGCCGCTGCTGAAGACGAACGATGGTGGCGTGGACGGATAGAGCGCCGAGATGACGACGCCGCTGCTGTAGCTCGCGTCCGCGTCTCCCACGCTCCACTTGCCGCTGACGTCGTCGTCGGCGGCGCTGCCGCCAGCGATCGGGACGCCCGATCCCACCTCGGCTTCGATGGCGCCGAGCACCTGCTCCTCGAAGCCGGGGACGGTGGAGACGAACAGCAGGTCGGGCGCTTCGCCGGGACGACCTGCGCGCTGCGAGGCGCGCTCGAGCGCCGCCGCCACCGAGCTGCCGTCGAGCGTGCCGTCGGAGTCGACCGCGAGCGGTGCCGCGGCACAGCCGAAGACGCCCTCGCGATCGCGCAGACCGAACGCCGCGATGGCGCCCGGACCGCGCTGCAGCCCGAAGCTGCCCATCACGCCGCCGCAGCTGGTGACCTGATGAAGCTGCACGTCGGGCCAGCGCCGACGCCACGCCGCGCGCAGCGCGTCACTGTCGACGCCCGCGTCGTGCGCGAGCACGACCCAGTCGGGTGCTCCCGACAGTTGCGCTTCGAGGTGCGCTGCGATTTCGTCGATAGCGAGAGAGACATCTCGCGACGTAGCCAGAGCCGTCCCGCACTGCATCCGTCACCTCCGCCTCGATCAGGCCCACCCTGATCATCGGCGCACCGGTGCGGACATTTAATCAGACTTCTTCTGAGCTCGCCGCAGTGGACTGTTAGGAGGCGCTGCGCAGGATCGTGACCACGGCCGTGCGGTCGTCGCCGCCCATGTTGGCGGCGATGCCAAGCGTGGGATCCCCGCCGACCTGGTAATCGCCGCACATGCTGTGGAACTGGCGATGCAGCTCGAGCACCTGTTTGACGCCGGTGGCGCCCACCGGATGTCCAAAGCCGACCAGGCCGCCGCCGGTGTTGACCGGGATCGCGCCGTCGATGGCCGTCGCGCCCTCGCGCAGCAGCGTGGCGCCGCGGCCGGTGTCGGCGAAGCCGAGCGCCTCGTACATCAGGATCTCGGTGACGGTGAAGCAGTCGTGCACTTCGGCGACCTGCATCTCTTTGGCCGTCACGCCCGCCTTGGCGTAGGCACGCTTCGCCGCGGACGCGCTGTTGTCGAGCGCCAGCGGCGATGGGTCGGCCGAGAGCGCCGCGGTCGAGACCTCGCAGGCGAGGACCTCGCTGCAGTCGGCGAGCTTGCGCCCGAGCCGCGCCACGCCGTCTGCCGAGCAGAGCACCAGCGCCGTGCCGCCGTCGGAGACCTGCGAGCAGTCCGAGACGCGCAGGAACGGCTTGAGCTCCTCGTTGTTGAGGAACGTGGGGTTGCTGTCGCTGACCGTGCTGGCCTGCTCGAGCGTCATCTTGTGCGCGTGCATGTGCGCCAGCGGGTTGCGACCGGCGTTGGCGTAGGCCTTGACCGACGCGCGGGCGAAATCCTCCATGGTCGCCTCGGTGCGCTCGGTGAGCGCTTTGGCGCGCCGGGCGAAGAGGGCCGGGAAGGTGAACTCGTCGATGGGGCGCTGGCGCTTGTAGTCGGCCGCGCGCGCGAGGAAGTTGGCGCCGTCGCGCGCGCTGACGGTGGTCTGCACCTCGGCGCCGACCACCAACACGACGTCGGCGCCGGCGCGGATCGCGTCGATGCCCGCGGCGAAGGCCAGGCCGCCGGAAGCGCATGCGCCTTCGAGGCGCGCGATAGGCTTGCCGGCGAGATCGGGATCGGCGGCTGCGAGCGACGCGCCGAGGTGGCCCTGGTTGTCAAACAGCTCGCCGGCGAAGTTGCCGACGAAGGCCTTGTCGACCTGCGCTGCGGTGGTGTGCGTGTCGACCAGCGCCTCGATGGCCGCGTCGCGCACGTAGTCCTGCAGGTCGGGGTTTTCGCGTTTGCCGAAGTCGGGGTGCCGCTTCCAGACGAAGTCCGGATGGAACTTGCCGATGTACTTGGTGCACGCACCGCCCGCCACGTAGACCTTCCGCATTGCCGCTGCCTCCTAATGATTCCAGTGACCTAGATGGCCTCTGGCTGCGAGGAACGTAGCGGATCGAAGGGTCACGCGCAAGGTCAGCGCTGAGCCTTCAGCGTGACCTCTTGCCTACTTGACCTTCGTGCCTACTTGACCTTCTTAGTCGCCAGCGGCGCGGTGCCTTTGCGCTTGCGCTGCGTGGGGCCTGGCTGCGTCTCGTCGCGACGCGGTGACGCGCCCGACACGGGGGCGAGACCGAGGTTGGTCTTGACGCGGCTGTCGTCGAATTCACGCGCCGAGGCGGGGCGCGTGCTGGGCTGCGCCTGGCTCGGCTGCGGGCGGATCGGCGTGTGCTCGGCCTCTTCGGGCAGCAGATCATCGAGGGTGTGCTCTTTGATCGGCATCAATACTTCACCCGAGGGGTGCTCGCTGATCGGCACACGCACCGCCTGCAGACCTGGCGTGGTGCCGCCCGTGGGCGTCGGCTTGGCCGCCATGGTGGGTTGCTCGCGCTTGGCCATGATCTGCGCGCCTTCGTCGCCACCGGCGGCGTTGCCGTCGCCGCCGAAAAGCTCGCCGAGCTCTTCGGTGAGGCGCTTCTTGCGCGGCTCCGGCTCGGGCGGCTTGGTGGGCGGCCGGTCGGGCGTGGGTGGCGGCACGATGCCCGCCTCCACGGCGCCGGGCAGCTTGGCGGCGTCGCGCAGGTAGACGCGGTCGGTGAAACAGTCGCGCAGCGAGACGCACAGGTCTTCCATCGTCTGGAAGCGCTTGGCCGGCTTCTTTTCGAGGCAGCGCAGGATCGTGTCGTTGGTGGTCCTGTCGATGCGGATGCGCGCGTCGACCTCGGCTGGCGGCTTGACGTAGCCCGAGACGTGGCCGTTGAGGATGTCGAGCGCCGCGTCGCCGTCGAACGGCACCACGCCGGTGAGCATCTCGTAGAACAGGATGCCTAGCGCGTAGATGTCGCTGCGCGGATCCACCGGCAAGCCCTGCGCTTGCTCCGGCGACATGTAGTGCGGCGTTCCGAAGACCATGCCGGTCTTGGCTGTCAGGCCTGGGCCGAGATTGTCCTCGTTGAATTTGGCCACGCCGAAGTCGAGCAGCTTGACGAACTCGAAGTCACCTTCGGGCTCGATCACGAAGCCGGTGTCCTCGTCGCGGCGCACGATGCGGCGGCGACCGGCGCGGCTGGTCAGGTAGACGTTGTCGGGCTTGAGGTCCTGATGGACGATGCCGTGCTCGTGCGCTGCGCCCAGCGCGCGCGCGATCTGGTTGACGATGTTGACCGCCGAAAAGTGCGGCACGCGTCCGTCGCGCGCCAGCACGTCCTCGAGGCTCTCGCCCTCGAGGAACTCCATCACGAAATAGATCGAGCCGTCGGGCGCCTTGCCGAAGTCGGTGACGTCGACGATGTTGGGGTGGCGGATGCGGCTCGCCGCGCGCGCCTCGCGCAGAAACTGCGTCGCCGCGCCCTTACGGCGCGCGAAGCGGTCGTGAAGGATTTTGATCGCCACCGGCTTGCTGAGCATGATGTGCTCGCCGCGGTAGACGACGCCCATGCCACCCTCGCCGAGGATGTCGTGGATCTTGTAATTGTTGACCTCTTGCCCGAGGCGCGCGAGGACCTCCGGCCCGTACAGCGGCGCGCCGTCAACCTCGCAGCGATCGAACGGATGCTTGTATTTCCGACCGCAGACTGGGCAGGTGAGGATTTCGTCGATCACGTTGGCTTGCTCGTCGCAGTATCCCACGGCGCTTGAAGCCGAATCAACACGAGATGGCGCGGCGTTGGACACGTTGGTAACATCGACGCCATGCGCACACACCTTAGGCGCCTAGCGCTGCTTTCGCTCGCCGTCGCCTCCTTCGTGCTGCTTTCGGGTTTTCGCCCCTTCACGCCGGTCAAGGATGTCTGCCCGACGTGCAAGCGCCCCAAGTCTGACGTGGTCGTGCTCGTCTCGGGGGCGCGCATCCGCTGCCGGGTCGTGGCGCAGAACGCCGACCACTACGTCATCACCTACCTCGGCGAGTGGCGTTCGGTCGCCAAGACGCAGGTCTCGTCGGTGGAGTGGAAGACGTCAGAGGCGAGCGTGACGCAGAGCGGCGACCAGGTGCTGCTCAAGAACGGCCTCGTCTTTCACGGCACGATCACGCTGATCGAAAAGGGCCGCTTCGTGCGCGTCACCATGGGCAAGCACAACTACGTTTGCTTCAAGGCGCAGGTCGAGGCGATCTATCGCGCCGGCAAGAAGCTCGACAACTGGTAGCGGCTACTCCCAGCCGACCTCGGCGCGCCGCTCGAACATGCGCATCATGTTGTCCTGGAAGGACACGCCCTTGTCGAGCAGGATGACCTGACCGGTCATGGCGTCCATCAGGCCGCTGCACATACATAGCGCCGCCTCGCCGACGGCCTCGAGCTCGACGAAGTAGTCGTCGCCCCAGTGCTTCTTGAGCCAGGGCTCGAACTCCTCGCCGAACGTCGCCACCAGCGACTCGGTGGAGACGGGCCGCGAGCGCAGGATGTTGATGCGCGCGCGCTCCTCCTCCCACAAGTGCTTGGCCATGTACTTACAGAACGTCTCCATCACGGTCTTGGAGACGGCGACGTAGTCGTAGCCCGGGTAGTACGTCTCGGGGCCGTCGCACGAGGTGCCGAGCGTGTAGCGCGGGTAGCGGCCGAAGGTCTCTTTGACGATCTGGACGTAGCCGACCATCGGCCAGGCGCTGTACTCGAGGCTCTTGAAGAGCCGGCGCTTCTTGTACTTGTCGAGCCCGCCTCCGACCTGCGCGAAGGAGACGTTGCTGACGAAGACCTCGACGCTGTCGTGGCCGTCAGCCTTGACCTTCTCGAACAGCGCGCGCGTGTCCTCGTCGATGGCGGCGTCGGCCTCGAGGATCACCGGCGGCGCCGCACCCGCTTCGGTAAAGCGCGCACGGATGGCGTCCTCGTCGGCCGAGCCCCACTTGTGCGTGAGGTAGACGCTGGCGCCCTCGGCACCAAAGGCGAGCCCGATGGCGAGCCCGAGCCCCTTGGTGCCGCCGGTGATGACGACCGCTTTGCCGTCGAAGCTGTTCCTGAGAAGGCTGCTCACGCGGCCTTCTCGTTGACGACCTTGTGCAGCAGGTCGACGAGCTGCGTGATGTTCTCGAGATTGGACAGCTCCGAGCGCGGAACTTTGACCTTCAGCTCGCGCATGCTGCACGAGACGATCTCGACGATGTCGAGGCTGTTGGCGCCGAGGTCCTTCATCGACTTGTCAGGGTCGATGCTGTCCTCGTCGATGTCGTCGAGCGTGTCGACGATGTGGTTCTTCACGACCTCGAGAATCTCTGCTTTTTCCATTTCTTTACCCTCTTGGTCCGCGACGGACGGTAGTCGCGGGTCGTTTACTCTAGACCGAGCGCCTCGCGGCGCTCCATCAGTCGCATCAAGGTGTCGGCAAAGGCAATGCCCTTGTCGACCATGATCACTTGGCCGGACATGGCGTCCATCATGCCGCTGCACAGCGCCAGCACGGTGTCGCCGATCTCGTGCGGCTCGATGAAGTACTCCTCGCCAGCGTACTTGCCGACGAAGCGCTTGTAGTCAGCGCCGAAGATCTCTTCCACCGCGTCGGTGAGCACGTTGCGCGTGCGCACGACGTTGACGCGCACGTCTTCTCCGCGCAGGTGCTTGACCAGGTAGCGGCAGAAGACCTCCATCACGGCTTTGGAAGTGGCGACGTACTCGTACTGCGTGAAGTAGTTGTCGGGCCCGTCGCTGGAGATGCCGATGATGTAGCGCGGCAGCTTATTGAACTTCTCTTGCATCAGCTGCGGGTAACGCACGAAGGGCCAGGCGCTGTACTCGAGGCTCTTGAGCAGCGAGCGCTTCTTGTAGCTGTCGATGCCCTTGGCTGGCTGCACGACGCAGACGTTGCTGACGAAGACCTCGACCGCGTCGTGTCCATCGGCGGCGATGCGATCGAGCAGCGCCTCGGTCTCCTCGTCCTGGATCACGTCGGCCTCGACGATGGCGGGCTCGCGCGCGCCGATGGCCTTGAACTGGGCGCGCACGTCGTCTTCGTTGGCCGAGCCCCAGCGGTTGGTCAGATAGCAGTGGGCGCCCACGCGGCCGAAGGACAGCCCCGTTGCGAGGCCGATGCCCTTGGTGCCGCCGGTGATGACGATGGCCTTGCCGTTGTAGTCGTTGCGCACGTTAGGCGTCCTGGCTCTCGTAGTTTTCGGCGATCAGCGCGCGCGTCTCGGGCTGCGCGAACGAGATCTCGTGCATCATGGTTTCCATCGTGCGCGCCTCTTCGAAGGCGCGGCGGCGCGGAAGCGAGAGGCTGCGCTTGAGCAGCTCGAGCGAGCCGCGCGGCTTTTCGGCGAAGCGCGCGGCGATCTGGCGCGCCTTGCGCAAGAGCTTGGCCTTGGGCAGCACGTAGTTGAGCTGCGTGCGGCCGGCGAAGTGCGAGCCGCGAAAGTACTGGCCGCCGTACATCATCTCGGCGGCGATGTGCTCGCCGACGGCGCTGGCGAGGAGCCGCGTGGTGCCCATGCCGGGAGTAAAGCCCATGTTCATGAAGCTGCAACCGTAGCGGCTCTCTTCGGCGACGAGCGCCACGTCGCAGGCCAGGCCGAGCACCAGCCCGCCGCCGACGGCGTGGCCCTGCATGGCGGCGATGGTGGGCACCGGGACCTCGATCATCGCGCGCGTGAGCATGATGTCGGTGGCGTGGACCTTGCCCGAGGCGATGTCGAGCAGCATCTGCTTGTCGCCGCCGGAGCAGAAGATCTCATCGCTGCCGCGCACGAGCACCACGCGCGTGTCGCGATCCTCGCCGACGCGCGCGAGCGCACGCTCGAGCGCCTCGACCATCGGCGCGTTGAGCGCGTTCTTGTCGCCGTCGTCGAGCCACAGCTCGGTGACGCCGTCGTCGGGGCCGACGATCTTGACCGGCTCGCCGCTCACTGGCTGTCACCTTCCGCGCTGCCACCATCGTCGTTTGGGCGCCAGCGTGCGAACCACGGCGGCGCCTCGCCGCCCTTGACGAAGGCCGTCACGTTGGCGACCACGCTCGGCTGCTCGAGCAGCGCGCGTGTGGTCTCGGCGCCCGCCGACAGCCCGGCGCGCCAGCCGAGCGGCGCGACGCGCCCGCTGAGCGCCTTGAGCGTCGAGACGGCGCCCGGCTCGCAGCGAAGCAGCGCCTTGACCACGCGCTTGAGCGCGCGCTCGCCGTGGCCTTCGGAACAGACCATGTCGACGAGGCCGAGCTCGAGCGCGCGCTGCGCGTAGAGGCGCTCGCCGAAGAGCGCCAGGTGCCGCGCCTTCTGCGGCGGCATACGCTCCATCAACAGCGGCAGCACCATCGCCGGCACCAGCCCCAGCGTCGTCTCGGGCAGCGCGAAGCTGCTGCCGTGCTCGGCGATGACATGGTCGGCGGCGCAGAGCAGCCCCAGTCCTCCCGCGAGCGCCTCGCCGCGCACGACGGCGATCACCGCGGCGCGCGCTTCGCGCAGGCGCGCCAGCATGTCGGCGTAGAGCGCCACGCCTTGTTCGGCCTGCTCGGCCGGGTCCTCGGCGAGCGCGTCGAGGTCCATGCCGCGGCAAAAACCGGCCGGCGTGGAGTCGAGCACGATCACGCGGCAAGGCGAGCCGGGGGCCGCGGCGCGCTCGCAGAGCGAGACCAGCGCCTCGATGCCGGCGCGCGAGAGCACCGGCGCGCGCTCGCCATCGCTGCCGAGCGTTGCCCGCCACACCGCGGTGGTCTCGCCTTGAACCGTGACCAACATCGGCGCTAGCAGCTCCACTCGTAGTGGCGGAAGTGGCCCTTGAGCCCGCGCAGCGTGAGGCGGCGCTGCTTTTCATAGTGGCTCTGCCAGAGCCCGTCCCACAGGTCGCGCGGCGGCTCGTAGGTGGCCACGTCGATGTAGCTCTGGCGCTCGCGCTCGAGCGTCTCGTAGTCGGCTACCGAGAGCTGCTTGCGCGCGTCGAGGCCGGCGGCGAGGCCGACGCGCGCGATGCGTTCGCGCGCCTCGGGTCCGAGTTTGGCGGCGTACATCTCGCAGCACGAGCCCGAGCCGTAGGCGAAGAACGTGAGCGGATCGCCCGGCTTGGCGTCGGTGTTGTCCACCAGGCCGATCAGCGAATAGAACGTCGAGCCGGTGTAGGTGCCGCCCACGCGCGAGACGTAGCTCAGCGACGGCTTGACCTTCTTCTCGAAGCTCTCCTCGGCCTCGGCGCGGCTGACGCGCCGATCACGCTTGAGCAGCGTGCGGTGGGCGCGGTAGCCCATCGCGCCGAAGGGCACGTGGTAGATGTGGTAGCGGAAGTCTTCGTCGTAGTTGTAGGGGTGGCCGTTGCGCGCGGTGGCCTTGCGCTGGAAGTGGTCGAACGCGCCTTCGAGCGCCTCGAGGTAGCAGTAGACGCTGTTTTCGGTGTTGCCGGCCTCTTCCTTGGACGTGGGCCGGAAGGTGTCGCCGACCTCTTGCGTCCAGTAGCCCGAGCTCTTGATGTCGATCTCGAGCACCTTGGGATCGTCGGAGACGAGCATCGCGATGGCGCCGGCGCCCATCACGTACTCGCTGAGCAGGCCGAGGTGCGAGCGCGACTGGTCGCTGCAGATCACCAACGCCTTGGCGCCCGGCGCCACGCCCGAGGCGACCCAGTGAAGCGCCGTGGTCAGCGCGGCGGTGCCGCCGTAGCAGGCGTGTTTGGTCTCGAAGTTGCGGCAGTTGGATTGCAGCCCGAGGAAGTGGTGCACGAACGTCGAGTAGGGCTTGCCCTGGTCGGGCGACGACTCGGTGCCGACCACGAGCAGCTCGATGCGCTCGCGGTCCTCGTCATCGAGCATCGGCAGCGCTGCGTTGACCGCCATCGTCGTGGGGTCTTCCCAGCACGGGTTGAGCGAGCGCTCGCGCGCGAGCAGCGTGTTGCTGGGGTAGCCGGGCTCGTGCCCGCGCACGGCGGCGAGCTCCTCGAAGTCCACCGACAACGTGCACGGATAGGCCCAGATCTTCTCGATCCCCACGGGCATGACTCACTGCTCCCTTCGCCGCGGCATCGTGTGACCGCGGCGTCGTCTCGCCGCTAGGGACCCCAGTCCAGGCCGCCCGTGACGTTGATGATCTGGCCGTTGATGAACGCGGCCTGCTTGCTGGCGAGGAAGTTGATCACCGCGCTCAGCTCGGACAGCTCGCCGATGCGGCCCTTGGGCACCGGACAGTAGCTCTTCCAGAAGTCGCGCATGTGCTGCGGCAGGCTGTCGCGCGTCATGTCGGTCTCGAAGAAGCCGGCGGCCACCGCGTTGGCGGTGATGCCCTTCTTGCCGTACTCCTTGGCGATGGTCTGCGTCAGGCCGTTGAGGCCCGCCTTGGAGGCGGCGTAGTTGGCCTGTCCGGAACCGCCGACGTAGACCAGCGACGAGACGTTGATGATGCGGCCGAAGCGTGCCGTCATCATCTGCGGCAGGAAGTAGCGGCAGACGTAGAACACGCCGGTGAGGTTGGTGGCGATGACCTCTTGCCACTCCTCGTCGCTCATCATCACCAGCGCGTTGTCGCGATTGACGCCCGCGTTGTTGACGACGACGCTGATCTCTTCGAAGTCCTCGAGCACCTGATCGCCGACGGCCTCGACCTGCGCCGAGTCCTTGACGTCCATGCGGTAGAACTTGACCTTGGCGCCCTCGCGCTCGGCCGCGGCCTTCTCTGCGACCTCGCGCGCAGCTTCCTCGCGGCTGGCGTAGGTGAAGGCGACGTCGTGGCCGAGCCTGACGGCTTCGGTGACGATATTCGCGCCGATGCCGCGCGACCCTCCGGTGACGAAGTAGTTAGCCATAAAGCACTAGCCCTCCCAGCGGCGGATCAAGCTGCAGCAGTTGATGCCGCCAAAACCGAACGAGTTCTTTACGAACGTGCGCACCTCGTGCTGCACCGGCTCGTTGGCGCAGACGTCGAGGTCGACCTCGGGGTCGAGGTTGTCGATGTTGATCGAGGGGTGCAGCCAGCCGCGGTTCATCTGCAGCACGGCGGCGACGGTCTCGACGGCCGGCGCCGACCAGCAGGTGTGGCCGAGCATCGACTTGGGCGCGTTGATCTTGAGCTTGCGCGCGTGGTCGCCGAAGACGGTCTTGATCGAGTCGAGCTCGGTCTTGTCGCCGAGCGGCGTCGACGTGGCGTGCGCCGAGACGTAGTCGATCTCGTCGGGCGAGACGCCGGCCTGTTTGAGCAGGCGCGACATGGTGCGCGACTGGCCGTCCACCGAGGGGCTGGGCAGGTGGCAGCCGTCCGACTGCGCCGTGACGTGCACCACCTCGGCGTGGATGTGGGCGCCGCGCGCCTTGGCGTGCTCGAGCGACTCGAGCACCAGCGTGGCCGAGCCGTGCGAGGGGATAAAGCCTTCGCGGTCGCGATCGTAGGGGCGGCTCGCCTTCTCGGGCGCGTCGTTGAAGCTCTGGAAGCTGATCGCGCCCATCAGCGCCATGGCGTGCAGGTCCATCGGCGCGTACTCGAGCGCCGCGCCGGCGACCACGGCCACGTCATAGTCGTGGTAGCGGATCTCGTCGAGGGCGTTGCGCATGGCGATGTTGGCCGAGGCGCAGGCGCCGCCCATCGTGTAGATCGGGCCCTTGCACTGGAAGACCTCGGAGATCGAGCCCGCGTGGTCGGTGTCGAGGGCCATCAGCGCGGCGAGCGAGTCGACGTAGTCGGGCTCCTCGGTGAACTGCACGTAGTTTTCGTGCTGGTAGTGCTTGTTGAGATTGTGGCCGCCGACGCAGATCGCGATGCGCTCGGGGTCGAAGCCGCCGCCGAGCAGCTTGGCGTCGACGAAGGCGTCGGCGGTGGTGAGCACCGAGAGCCGCGTGGAGAAGGGCGCCTTCTTGATCAGCTTGCGCATGCGCTTGAAGACGTCTTCGGGCAGCTTCGCCTTGAGCGCGGTCTGCTTGACCTTCCAGTCGTAGTCGGACATGTCGCCGCCGACTTTCGAGTAGATGCCGGCCGGATCGACGCAGATCCAGTTGCGCAGGGCCGACTTGCCGGCCATCAGGCTCTCGAAGAACGTCTCGAGGTTGTCGCCGATGGGCGTGTTGATGCCCATGCCGGTGATCACCACGCGCTTGCGATCGTTGTTCACGTCTTCTCCTCCGTGCGCCCGCGACTGCGGCCTGCTACTCGTCGGCCAAAAACACTTCCATCACGGCATTGGCGCAGATCGTCTGACCTTTGCGAACCTGGGCCGCGCATACCACGGCGTAGCTGTCGCTTTCCAGCCTTTGTCCGAGCAGCTCCAGATCGTCGCCAGGCAGCGCCTCGGCCTGAAACAGCGCGTGGTGCACGCGCAGCAGGCGCAGGGCGAGCGGCTTGTCGTCGTCGCGCACCTCGGCGCGGCCGAGCTCGAGCAGCTGGTGCAGGCAGACGGTGGCCTGACCCATGGCCTCGACGAGGAGCGCGCCGGGGTAGACCGGAGCGCCCGGAAAGTGGCCGACGAAGACGGGATCGTCGGGATCGATGCGCCGGTGGGCGCGCAGCGTCTGCGCTTGGAGGTCGAGCGCGCTGATGCGGTCGACCAGCAGCAGCGGATCACGGTGCGGCAGAAGCCGCATGATCTGCTCGCGATCGATGGCGCACTCGACGGTGGTCTCGCCGGGGACGAACAGCGGCTTGCGGCGCGCGCGCTTGATGACAGCTTCGTATGTCATTTGGGGTGCGTCCTGCGCGCGCGGTGCGGGGCTGCGGCGCGGTTAGACGGCCTCGCGAAGCGGCAGCGCCTCGCGGTAGCCGGCGAGGGTCTCGACGAGGCCCTCGAGGTGGGCGGCCGTCTCCTCGCGGCTGTCGCAGCTGTGCTTCTTGATGCCCTTGTGCCACTTGCGGTCGAGCAGGTTGGTCAGCACCGCGCGCGGTCCGACCTCGACCAGCGCGACGTTGTCGCGGCCGAGCTCCTCGACGAAGTTGTCGATGGTCTCGCGCCACAGCACCGGGCGCGCCACGTGCGACGAGAGCAGCTCGACGTACTGATCGCGGGTGGGGGCGGCGATCGGTTTGGCCGTGCGGTTGGGCATGTAGGGCAGCTGCGGGCGGCGGAAAGGCAGCTCGCGCAGGGTGGCGGCGAAGCGCTCGGCCACCGGCTCGAACAGCGTGCTGTGCATCGGCACGTCGCGCTCGATGACGACGCCCTCGACGTAGTGCTCGTCGAGCACCAGCTCGAGCGCGCGCTCGACGGCCTGCTGCGTGCCCGAGATGACGTTCTGGCGCGGCGAGTTGAGGTTGACGATCTCGACGCCCTCGAGATCGGCGAGCGTCTCGCTCAGCACGTCGAGGGGCAGCGGGAAGATGGAGGCCATCTGGCCGCGCGGGCCGTCGTCGTAGGCGCGGCCGCGAGCCTGCACGGCGAGCAGCGCGTCCTCGAAGGAGAGGGCGTTGATGTGTACGAGGTGGTTCCACTCGCCGAGGCTGAGGCCAGCCGAGGCAACCGCTTCGACGCCTGCGCGGTCGAGGAGCGTGAGGAACAGGTGGTTGGCGATAAAGACGCCGAGCTGAACGTCGACGTTGCGGGCGAAGGCTTGATCGTTGCTCTGGCGGTAGTGTGCGGCAACGTCGAAGCCGAGCACATCGGAGGCTTGGCGGATGACTTGGCGGCAGGCCGGATCGAGCGCGGAGAGCTTCTCGATCATCGACTCGTAGCGCGAGCTCTGGCCAGGGAACATGTAGACGATGTGAGTCATGGTCGTAGCCCGTATCGGGAGTGGCGCACTGCGTCGTACGGCGTTTAGCACGAGGGGGTGTTGATAATCAACCATGCCGGCCTGACGGAGCAAGAAACTCGCCCCTCAACAAAATCAGGATCATGCAGGGTCAAAGCGCCACGCCTGGGTAGAACGTTTAGACACACCTGTTGCCATAGCGCCACAGTGGTGGCGACTTGACAGATCCATTGGCCACTAGGGCTGTTGCAGTTTCGATGCATGGTCACGAGGCTAGGCGGTGTCTTCTCAGGGACTTACGTAACGCCTGGCGTCGCTTTGCGGCGAGCGTATGCAAGGTCCGATCTCGCCGCCGAGCCGGCGCCGACAGGATGGTAGTAGACTGGCCTCGTGCGCCGGATCACTCACGTCGCCACCGTCGCCGCGCTGATGGTCGCCGCCGCGGGGTGCGCTGACAACGCTGCGAGCTCGCGCGACGCCTCCGACCGGCCCCCCGCCGAGGCGGGATCGGTC
>JAGQIK010000383.1 GCA_020431405.1 Myxococcales bacterium | reverse complement strand
GGCCTTCTTCTTGGTCGCGGCCTTCTTCTTGGTCGCGGCCTTCTTCTTGGTCGCGGCCTTCTTCGACGTGGTCTTGGTCTTTTTCTTCGTCGTGCTCACGATGACGCCAACGGGAACAAGGGAGATCTCGCGAGGGCGTGCGCGCGTACGGCTAGCGCGGCAGGCGCTCCGAGCCTCGTACGAGTGAGGCTCGACCGAGAGGGCCGAAGCCCAAGTCTCGCGTGAGCAGCTTCGCACTTACCGCCGTGGCTGACAACTGACATCGTCAATTTGCGCTCTGGTGACCTAAGATCGCGGCTGAAGCCACAGGGAGGTCGTGATGCGCCGCACCCGCTTTTGGGCCGCCACCCTCTCGCTGCTCGCGCTGATGCTCGCCCCCGCTTGCTCGAGCTCGGACGGCACGCCTGCCAGCGACACCACCCGTGACGTACCCGTCGGGCTCGATGGCGCGCTCGACCGCGGTCCGGACGACACCTCGCCGGATGATCAACCGCTGACCGACACACGAGCCGATGCGCTGGACGCGGTCGCGGACGACGCGTCGGGCGCGCGGTGCCGAAACTACGCCACCAAATACACCGACAACAACGGCAAGGTCACCAACTGCAGCTTCGACAGCACTCAGCTGCGCCTGACCTGTCAGACGGGCACCACCAAGACCTTCTACGACTACAGCTCGCTGCTCGACTTCGTGCGCGAGGCCGAGGCCGTAGGGCGCATCACGTACACCAAGGTCTCGAACACGCTCTCCACGAGCACTGTCTACAGCTACACCTACGACGCTCAAGGCCGCCTGACCGGCTTCGATCACGTCAACAACGCCAACTTCTACCAGCACTACGGCCTCTGGGACACCCTAGGCCGACCCATCGCGGGCACCGGCAGCAGCGCCAGCGATTGCACGGGCTACGGCCTCAAGCTCAGCTACGACGACGCGCAGCGCACCAAGCTGCTCGAATACGTCTCGCCCAGCTGCTCGTCGGCCTACACCTTCTATAACGTGCGCACTACCTACGACGCCGACGGCAACCAGATCGGCCTCCAGACGCTGTCGCTCAGCGACGGGACCGTGGTACGCACGGACACCTTCACGATCAACAGCACGGCCCAGGTGTGCATCTAGCTCGCGCCGCGTATCTAGCTCCCTTGCCGTAGCCGCGCGTCGAAGAAGGCGATCACGCGCTCGAGCGCCTCGCGGGTCGGATGTCCCGGCTCGTCCACCAGATCGAAGGCCAGTACGCTGTGCGCCGTGCGCGCGATGCCGTGCGGGTTGCCGCGCTTCGAGTCGATTTCGATCGCCTCGAAGGCGTCGCCCAGCTCGCGGCGCAGCGTGGCGAAGCGCTCGGCAGGCACCAGCGGGTCGCCCGTGAAGCGCAGTCCCAGCACGCAGGCGCCGGCGCGCGCGCGCGCTTTGACCTGCTCGAGCTGCTCCGGCGCGATGTGCAGCGCGGCCTTGCGCGCGCGGCCGAGCGGAAACGGCAGCGACGGCTGCGAGAGCACCGGCGCCAGCAGGTGCTCGTCGACCATCAACGCCAGCGCGAAGTTGCCGGTGAGGCACATGCCGACGGCGCCGATGCCAGGTCCGCCTGCCTCGGCGTGCAGCGCGCGGCCGAGCACACGCAGCCACTCGGTGATCGGGCTCGCGCGATGCGACGCGAGCACCGCGAACTCGCGCGCGATACAGGCGCGCAGCATCGAGCCGACGTTATAGAGCGGCGTGGCTGTCCTGCCCGCGACGCCGAGCAGGTCGGGCATCGCCACGGAGAAGCCCGCGTCGACGAGCCGCTGGCCAAACTCGATCACGCGCGGGTGCAGCCCAGGCACCTCGTGCATCACCAAGACGCCAGGGCCGCTGCCCGCGCGATAGACGTCGCGCGTCCAGTGCAGCGCCGAGAAGCTCGTGCGTTCGAATCGCTCGAGACCGTTCATGGCGCGACGATAGCGCGAAAGGGGTTGACGGCGCCTCTGCGGTAGTCAGTAGTAGTGCTCGACTCGCGAGGATGGCGGAACTGGTAGACGCGCTGGATTTAGGTTCCAGTGGATAACCTCCGTGGGGGTTCGAGTCCCCCTCCTCGCAAAGGCGCCCCGCTAACGCGGGGCGTCGCCACGAGAAGGGGGGCTCGGGGCGGCGCTGCGTCATAGCCGCCCTGACGGGCGCCGATGCCGCGCTGGCAGCGAGTCCCCCTCCTCGCAAAGGCGCCCCGCTAACGCGGGGCGTCGTCACGAGGGACTGCGATGAAGATAGCCGAGGCCCTGCTGCTGCGCGCCGATGTGCAGAAGAAGCTCGCGTCACTGCGCGACCGCATCGGACGCAACGCCGTCGTTCAGGACGGCGACCAGCCACACGAGGATCCGGATCAGCTGCTGCAGGACGCCATCGCCGTGTTGGGCGAGCTTCGCGACCTGGTGCAGAAGATCAACGAGGCCAACCTCGCGAACTCGCTGCCCGACGGGCGCACTCTGACGGCCGCTATTGCCGAGCGTGACATGTTGGCGTCGCAGCACTCGCTGCTCCAGCACGCGATCGCGAGCTCGCACCGCGAGCCGGACCGCTACAGCATGAGCGAGATCAAGTGGGTTGCGACGCTGCCGGTCAAGAACCTGCAGAAGCGCGCCGAAGACCTGGCCAAGAACATTCGAGAGCTCAACGCGCTGATCCAGGAGACCAACTGGAAGTCCGAGCTCCCGTGACGTAGATACAGTACGTGGGATCCCGGGCGAGCGCGGGGACCCCGGCACCGAGGCCAGGGGGTTGAAAAGATACTGGGCTCGTTTGACCGCGCGGTGGGCAGCGCACCCATTTACCCCTTCGCCCAGCACCACTGACAGCTCAAGCCCGGTGAACGCCGGTTACAGTGCACCCTTTACCACCGCCGCGCTGACGGGATCCCACGTTTTCCTCTCGCCGGGCGCAGCTAGCGCCAGCTGAACGCGCGCCCCCAGCTGCCGCGCGCCGCCTGCTCCACCTCCTGGAGCGTCTCGGGCGGCACGGCGAAGGCGTCGCCTTCCTCGTAGGGGTTGTAGTGGAAGGCGTAGAGGCGCGTGACCATCTGGTGAAACGGCAGCGACGACTCGCCCTCGCTCTCGCCGTTGCCGCGGATCGACGGCCGTACGCCGTGGCCCCAGTCCTGGCGCCCTTCGTTGTTGGGGTTGAAGAAGTAGACGCGCAGCGCGCCGTGCGGGTCCTCGCCGACGCGCAGCAGCGACACGGCGTGCGGGCCGAGGTAGTCGCCGCGCGCGTTGGTGATGCACAGGCCGACGGGGTTGGGATACATCAGGTCGTGGCCTTCGTTGTAGGCCGGGTGGTGCGTGGCGTAGAAGCGGCGCACGAAGTCGTCGTGCTCGGCGACGGTGGTTTGCGCCACGTCGGCGAACACCGAGGCGAAGCCGTGCGGCACCCAGCGGCCGTAGAACGCCGGGTTGACCCACTTGTGGCCGTCCTCGCTGCGCGTGGCGACGCGCTTCATCATCAGGCTGTAGAGCCGGTCGAGGTGCGGCACCAGCACCAGCGAGACGGGGTCGAGGTCCGTGTCGAGCCGCAGCACGAGCCCGTGCTCGATGTCGCTCGACTTGAGCCGCTCGCCTTCGAAGTCCTTTTCCACCAGCCCGTCGCGCGCTGCCGAGATCAGCATCTCGAGCAGGTAGCCAGGCGCGTGCTGAGACCACAGCGAGATGCCGCGCGCCGCCTGGCAGGTCGGGTTGTTGCCCTGGCCTACGCCGAGAGGGCGGCCGAGCACCGACAGCGCGCCGGCCACTAGCAGCGCGTTGGCCGTCACGCCGTCGCGATGGGCGCGCCGCGCCAGCAGCGTGCGCCGCACGTCGCTCTGCAGATCGAGGCTCACCAGGCGCTGCAGCCCCGCGGCCACCTCGCTGCGCGACAGCATCGCGCGCTTGAGCACGCCGGCGAGGCCGTAGATCGCCTGGGCCGTGGCCGGCAGGATCGCCACCTTGCACAGCCGCAGCACCAGCTCCTGCTGCGCCTCGAGCTCGGCGCGCCCCTGAGCGCCGAGCCCCAGCGCCACCCCGAGCAGCTCGGGCGCCTGCGCGCAGACGCGCCGCACCAGCACGGCGTGATGCGGCGCCACGAGCCCGGTCTCGTTAATCGAGTCGGCGAACATGCGCGCTTCGGCGTCGAGCTTCGCCGCGTCGCAGTCCTTGAGCGCTTGGCGATAGGCGGCGAGGTCGGACAGCTCGACGCTCAGCGGGGTCGGCGCGTGCGCCGCGCTGGCGAAGACCTGCAGCCGCTCGGCGACCGCCGGTTCCACCGCATCGGCCGGGATACGCGTTGCCATGTCGACCATCCGGGTCAGCCGCGCGCAGTTGATCGGCCGCTGAGCGCTGATCTGCTCGATCTCGTCGACCACGTCGGCGAGCAGCGAGCGCAGCCCGATCTCGCGGGCGATGAGCCCGAAGAGCCGGATGTTTGAGGCGCGATGGGGGCCGCCGCTGATGCGCTCCTCCTCGGTGTCCGCCGGGAAGATGAACTCGAGGTTGAGCGCCATCACGTCCTGCAGAAACTCGACGGCGTCCTCGCGGCTCATGGTCGTCGCGCCGGCCTCGACCCGTCCGCGCGCGATGGCGAGCACGCGAAGCTCGCTGAGCGTCTCCACCACCGGGTAGACGCCGCGCGCCTTGAGGCTGCCCTCGACCAGCGGCGGCTGCAGCTTCGACGCGTCGAGCCACGGGCCGCCCTCGAACACGCCGGCTGCGTCGAAGCGGTGAGCGCGGCTGTAGAGCGCGTCGAGACCACCTTCGGCGTTCATCAGCGCCTCGGCGATCTGAAACACGTCGGTCTGATAGATGCTCTTGGCAAAGGGCTTGGCCTCGGCGAGGTGCTCGAGCGCGGCGTCGAGCCGGCTGAGCAGGCGTTCGACGACGCTCGCGGCGCTCGGCTCACCGCCTGCGTCGCGACCGAGTGAAGCGCCGCCCTCTGTCGTCGATCCGCTCACGAGGCCGCCGGCGCATCGCTGGTGTAGAAGTCGACCTGCTCGTACTCCAGCAGCAGGTCGCGCATGCGCGCGCTGTTGTCACCGCGGAAATAGACGGTGCCGTAGTGGTCACCGAAGCCCGCGCGCTCGGCGACCTTGGGCGTCACCGGCTGAAAGAGGGCGTGCTTTTCGTAGTAGTCGTCCGCGATGAGCCGGTCGGGTACGTCGACGCGCGTGACGATCTTCTGGCGCGGGTAGACCATCAAGCAGCCGGCGTAGTCTTTGTGCTGGCGCTCGTCGGGCAGATAGGCGGCGAGCTCTTCGTCGGTGGTCGCCGGGTCGCTGCACATGGCGAACGCGACGAAGGGGCTGAAGCCGTAGGCCTTCTCGATCAGCTCGAAGATGTGGCCGCCAGGCACGCGCGCGGCGACCTCGCCGAAGTTGATCTTGTTGTCCGACGTGATGAAGAACTCGGGGTGGATCATCCCGTACTGGATACCGAACGCGTCGATCAGCTCTTCGACCGCCTTGCGCACGTATGGCCGCCGCTCCTCGAGGCTCGGCGAGGCCGGCACGAAGTTGGAGTGACCGAGATGCACGTACTCGGTGATGTTGAGGAAGCGGATCTTGCTGTCGTGGATGAAGACCTCGCAGGAGAATTCTTGCCCGTCGAGGTGTGTCTCGAGCAGGCAAGGAAACTCGTCGTCCTGCAGCACCGCGATGTCCTGCTCGGAGCGGATGAAGCGATGGCCCACGCAGCCCGCCGCCGCCAGCGGCTTGAGGTGCACTGGGTCTGCGACGTCGCTGTCGAGCTTGGAGAGGGCTTTGTTGACGCGCTTGAAGAAGCGCGACACGTCCTCGCGGTTGTCCGCCTCCTCGAACACGCCCACGCGGATGCCATACATCTGCGCGCGGCGCTTCATCATCGCCTTGTCGCGAAACAGCAAGTAGCGCGTGAAGAGGCGCGGATCGTCGCGCAGAAAGCCGTTGACGGCGCCCGCCCACTCGACGGTCTCCTCGAACAGCGGCACGGCGACCTCGACGCCGCGCTCCTGCAGCGTCTTGGATAGCTGCATCGACGTCTCGTTGACGCGGCTGAAGTCCCACAGCACGTGGGCGATGTCGTGCTCCTGCATGTACGCCTCGAACTCTGGCGGCACCACCGCGAGGAACGGGCGGCCGACCTTGTCGAGCGCCTCCATGGCGGGGATACAGAAGCCGAGCAGGGCGGTTCTGGGTGCTTGTTTTCCGTTGTTGCTCACGCGGGTTCCTTTCGTCTCTTTATGCGCGGGCTCGCCGATCGCGCTTGGCGTCGAAGCGGTAGAGGTAGAGCTCGAAGCCCTCCTCGTAGTAGGGGCGCAGCACGCCGTCTTGCCAGGCGAGCACGCGCGCTTTTTCGGTCTCGACGATCTCGAAGCCGTACTTGAGGTAGGCGCGTTTGGCCCAGGTCGCCTCGGGATGTGCGATCAGCGCCAGGCCCGACATATCTGCTTCGCGCGCCTTGCGCTCGGCGAAACGCATCAGGTCCTGGCCGAAGCCTCTGCCGACTTGGGCGACGTCGAGATAGATGTAGCCGAGATAGGCGAGCTCGCCGAAGTACTGCAGCGAGATGGTGCCGACGGGCTCGCCTTCGGTGCTGCCGATGTAGAAGTCGCGCAGCTCGAAGTTCTTCTGCGCCCAGCGCTCGTCGACGTCGTGCTCGGCCATGTCTTTGTCGTCGAGCAGCGGGCGATACCACTCGGCTGACGAGCGCACGAAGCCTGCCACCATCGTCATCTCGTCGCGGCGCGCGGGTCGGATCTCGAGCCCGCCCACGCGCAGCGCGCGGCGGTGTTGCTGTTTCTGTTCGATGCGCTCTCGTTCGAGCTGCTGTACGTCTGCCATCTATCGCTCCTCGTCGGTCTCGTTCGGGGGGGACCGGGTTACGTGGTGTATTCGGCGTTGATCTCGATGTAGCCGTGAGTGAGGTCGGTGCTGACCATGCGCGCGCTGGCCTCGCCGCGGCCCAGCGAGAGCCGCACGCTGACGTGCTCGCCGGCGAAGCTGCGCTCGGTCAGCGCGCGGTCGACCGCCAGCGGCGCGCCGCGAAAGACCTCGTGCTCGCCGATGTGAAGCGACAGGCGCGCCACGTCGAGCTGCACGCCCGCGTTGCCGGCGGCGCCGAGGATGCGGCCTCAGTTGGGATCGCCGCCGGCGAGCGCGGTCTTGACCAGCGGGGAGCGGCCGATCGCCGAGGCCACGGCGAGCGCTTCGGCGCGGTCGGCGGCGCCATCGACGTGGATCTGCATCAAGCGCGTGGCGCCCTCGCCGTCGGCGACTACCTGCAGCGCCAGCGAGCGCGCGACGTCGGTGACTGCCCGCTGCAGCGCCTCGATGGCGCCGCCCTCGAGCGGTGGGCGGTCGGCGTGCGGCGTGCGCGCCAGCAGCAGCACCGCATCGTTGGTGCTGGTGTCGCCGTCGACGGTGATCTCGTGAAACGAGCGATCGACGGCGTGTGCGAGCACCGCGCGCGCGGCCGCTGGCGTCAGCGGCGCGTCGGTGGCGATCAGCGCCAGCATGGTGGCCATGTTGGGGTGGATCATTCCCGAACCCTTGGCCAGGCCGCCGATCACGTGCTCCGCGTCGCCGGCGGCGCAGCGCGCCAGCGCACGCTTCTCGCAGGTGTCGGTGGTCAGCATCGCGCGCGCCACGCCGGGGCCCGAGGCGTCGAGGGCCGCGGCGGCGCGCTCGATGCCGGCCGTGACGCGCTCGATGGGCAGCGGCACGCCGATCACGCCGGTGGAGAGCACCAGCGCCGGGCCGCCGCTCGCCGCCTGCGCCGCGTCGCGCATGGTGCGGGCGTCTTGCATGCCGCGCGCGCCGGTGAGCGCGTTGGCGTTGCCGCTGTTGATCATCACCGCGCGCGCGCTGGGCGCCTCGCGCAGCTGCGCACGCGCCAGCCGTACCGGCGGCGCCGCCGTGGCGCTGCGCGTGAAGACTCCGGCGGCGGTCATCGGCTCGTCGAAGACGACCAAAGCGAGGTCGAGATCGCCCGACGGCTTGACGCCGCTGGCGACGGCCGCGCCACGCACGCCGGGGACGGCGAAGAGATCGCCGTCGCGCGCGACACCGGCAGGGTCCATTGCTCGCGTGTCGATCACGCGCATCTCCTGTGGCTCGTGGCTGGCGCGGCCGATACGCCACGCTCTGCGAGGTACGCCATCGCCGTGCGCGGGGCGCCGCTGCGCGTGCGGCGGGCGTGATCGATCCAGCTCGGCCAGGCCACCGCCACGAAGCCGTGGCGGGCGAAGAGCTCGGGTTTTCGCGTGACGCAGACCACACGCCGCACGCCGTGCGCCGCGCGCGCGAGCAGATGCTCGATCAATGCGGCGGCGAGGCCGCGGCCGCGAAACGCCGGCGCGACGTAGACACCGCGCAGCTCGCAGAGCTCCTCGTCGAGCTCGCGCAAGGCGCCGCACGCGACGATGCGCTCGGTACCGTCGCGTCCGCGCGCGCGCACCACGCTGTAGCACTGCCAGGTCCAGGGCAGCTCCCAGACGGTCTGCGGCGCGCAGTCGGGCACGGCGCCGCCGAGCAGCGCCTTGAGCTGCGCGAGATCGCCCGCTCGGGCACGCGAGATCGCGTCGACGTGCCTCGGCTGCGACCTCTCGGGCGCTGCGCCGCTCATCGAGCGCCTCCCGCCGCGGCTGCCGTGGCGGGTGTGTTCCGCTCGACCACGGCCACGCGATCGAGCGCGTGGGCGAAGCGCTTGACCGCTTCGTCGAGCAGCTCGTCAGGTGTGTCGAGCGCCGGGAGAAAGCGGACCACGTCGTCGGACGTGCCGACGATAAGCAGCCGCTCCTCGCGCGCCGCGGCGACCAGCGCCTTGGCGTCCTGATGCACGCGCACGCCGACGAGCAGGCCTCGTCCACGCAGCTCGCGCACGCCGCGCGGCTCGAGGCTCGCCAGTTGATCGGCGAGGCGCAAGCCTTTGCGCTCGACCTCGGCGAGCAGCGCAGGGCGGCAGACCTCGCGCAGCACGGCGAGCGCCACGCTGGCGACGAAGGGGCCGCCGCCGAAGGTCGTGGCGTGACAGCCCGGCGTGACGTGCGCGGCCACGCGCTCGGTCATCAGCACCGCGCCCATGGGTAGGCCGCCTGCGAGCGGCTTGGCCAGCGTCATCAGGTCCGGCGTCACGCCGGCGTGCTCGTGAGCCCACAGCTTGCCTGTGCGACCCAGCCCGCACTGCACCTCGTCGAAGATCAGCAGCGCGCCCGTGGCGTCACAGCGGGCGCGCAGCGTGGCGAGCCACTCGGGTCGCGGCGTGCGCACCCCGCCTTCGCCCTGCATGGGCTCGACGATCACCGCCGCGGTGTGGTCGTCGATAGCGCCGAGGGCGGCGTCGTCGTCGAACGCGGCACGCGCGAAGCCGAGCGGCAGCGGCTCGAAGGCGTGGCGGATAGCCGGCCGGTCGGTCGCCGCCAGCGCGCCGAAGGTGCGGCCGTGAAATGCGCCGTCGAAGTACACGACGCGGCGCCGCGTCTCGCCGCCGCACAGACGGGCCAGCTTGATCGCCGCTTCGTTGGCCTCTGCGCCCGAGTTGCAGAAGAAGACGCGGTCGGCGAAGGAGTGCTCCACGAGCTCGCTGGCCAGCTCGATGGCCGGCGCGGTGTGAAACAGGTTGGACGTGTGCACCAGGCCGTCCGCCGCTGTACGCATCGCCTCGCGCACCACCGCCGAGCCGTGCCCCAGCGCGTTGACGGCGATGCCGCTGGTCATGTCGAGGTAAGGCTCGCCACGTTCGTCCTCGAGCCACGAGCCGTCGCCGCGTACGAACAGCGTTGGCGGTCGCAGGTACGTTGGCGCCAGCACCTGGTCGGCGCGATCGAGAAGGGACTTCACGCGCGCACCTCCGTCGCTTCGCCTCGCGCGAGGCTCTCGAGGCTGCCGACGCGCACGCGCTCGACGCCTCCGCCCACCGCGGCGAGCGCTGCTTGCACCTTGGGGATCATCCCGCCCTTGATCACGCTGCCGGCGATCAGCGCCTCGACATCGCCGAGGCGCAGCTGTCGCGCTGGGCCCCGCTCGGTGCGTACGGCATCGACGTCCGTGATCATTTCGAGGGTCTCGGCCTCGATGGCGACGGCGAGCGCCTGCGCCACGGCGTCGGCGTTGACGTTGACCGGCATGCCGTCGGGGCCGGCGCAGGTGGGCGCCATCACGACCAGCCCGTGCTCGTCGAGTAGCGCCGCGAGCCGCGCGACGTCCACCACTGGCGCGGCGCCGACGCGCCCCAGTTGCTCGTAGTTGAGCAGCTTGGCGCGCATCAGGCCGAGGTCGACGCCGCTGAGGCCGATGGTCGAAAGGCCCGCGGCGACAAAGCGTGCCACCAGCCGCTTGTTGACGAGGCCGCACAGCACCATCGTCACGATGTCCATGCCGCGCTCGGAGGTCACGCGCAGGCCGCGCCGCTTTTCGAACGGCACGCCGAGCGCTTGGTGCAACGCCGCGATCTCGGCGCCGCCGCCATGCACCAGCAGCACGGCGCTGCCTTCGGCCCGAAGCTCGCTCAGCCGGCTCGCCAGCGCGTCGAGGTAGCGCTCGTCCGCGAGGTGTGCGCCGCCAACCTTGAGCACGCGTCGACGCGCGCCCCGTATAGTTTTCGCAGTGCTCATCGGCACGCGCTCCTTCGCGCCGCAGCAGGTGCGCTCGAGCGCGGAAGCCGCGCGTGCTCGGTCGGTGCAAAACCGCTGTGCTCGGCGCGACCGAGCATCAGGTTCATCGTCTGCAGCGCCTGACCGCTTGCGCCCTTGACGAGGTTGTCGATGGCGCAGGTGAGCACCACGTCGTCGCTGCCCTCGACGTCGTGCACGCCGATCTGCGCGCGGTTGGTGCGCACCACGGCGCGGATGCGCGCTGGCTCGCCGAGGGGCAGCAACTCGACGAAGGTCTCGTCGGCGTAGCGCCGCTCGAAGAGCTCGTGCACCTCGCCGGCGGTCAGCTCGCCGACGCGCACGGTGATGGTGGCGAGCATGCCGCGCTCGAGCGGCACCACGTGCGGGCAGAACACGACGGGGGGCGCCTGCTCGCCGGCGGGCGCCGCGTCGGCGAGGATCTGCTCGATCTCGGCGCTGTGACGGTGGCTGCGCCCGAGCTTGTAGGGGCGCACGTCGTCGGCGACCGCGCAGAAGTGCGTCGATGGCGTCGTCGCGCGTCCAGCGCCCGAGATGCCCGACAGCGCGTTGATCGTGACGCGCTCGCGCAGCAGCCCGTGCTCGGCGAGCGGCCAAAGCGCCAGGCCAGCGCAGGTCGGATAGCAGCCGGGGTTGCTCACCACGCGCGCGTCGCACAGCGCGCCGCGATAGAGCTCGGTGATGCCGTAGACAGCGGCCTCGGCGACCCGTGCGCCGCGCGTGCTGCCGTAGACACGCGCGTGCAGCGCGCTGTCGCGCAGGCGAAGGTCAGCCGAGAGGTCGATCACGCGACAGCGGCTCTGCTCGACAAGCACTTCGACCAGCGGCGCGGCCTGTCCGTGGGGCAGGCAAACAAAAGCGACGTCGATCTCTGCGATCGGCACCTCGTCGGGGTGCACGAGCAAGAGCTCCGGCGCCGCCGGATCGATGCTGCGCAGCGGAGCGCCGGCGTGCTGCCTCGAGGTGGCCGCGACCACCTCGCAACGCGGGTCGGCGTCGAGCCGCCGTACGAGCTCGCATCCGGTGATGCCGCTGGCGCCATAAACCGCCGCGCGCGTGCGCAGCGGCGTGGTCGTGTCGTGGTGCATCTAAGGCTCCTTGTTCCGGCGCGCCGTCGAGCAACGCGCGTGCCACGCGACAAGAGCGCTCATACACGTGCTTCGAGCGGAATCTGAGACACGTGTGACCGATCTAGATGGGACAGCCTTGACGCATTGGCTGAAATGGGACATGCATGGCTCATTCATGGAACCTGCACAGACAGCGCCCCGTGTTCTGTTGCTCGGCTGCTCCGAGCTGCGCGGCAAGCTGCGCGACGGCGGGCTCTCCACGGCGAGCGTGCGCGGGCTGCGCCAGCTGCTCGAGCGCGAGGCAGAGCTCGACGCGCGCGCTATCGTCATCGGTCCGGCTGCGCTGGCGAGCTTGACCGTGGAGAGCGTCGTGCCGCGGCTGCGCAACGCCTGGCCGCTCGTCGACGTGATCCTGTGGTGGCCGCGTGCCTCGGGATCGACGGTGCGCGCGGCGCTCAAGGCGGGCGCACGCGACGTCATCCTCGCCGCCAGCGCAGACGCCTGCGCGCGCGAGATCTCGCGCATCGTCGCCGCTCAGCAGCTGCTGCCGCGCGCCGCGCGCATGGGCGATGTTGGCCGCAAGAGCGAGGCTAGCTTCGAGGGCATGGTCGCGCGCAGCCGACGGATGTGGGACCTCTTCGACATGGCCACGCAGGTGGCGCAGACCGACGCCACCGTGCTGATCCTCGGCGAGACGGGCACCGGCAAGGAGCTGCTCGCGCGCGCGATCCACAGGCGCTCGCAGCGCGCCGGGCGCTTCGTCGCGGTCAACTGCGGCGGCGTCACCGAGACGCTGATCGACTCCGAGCTGTTCGGCCACGTGCGGGGCGCCTTCACCGGCGCGACGCAGGAGAAGGCTGGTCTCTTTCGACACGCGCACGAGGGCACGTTGATGCTCGACGAGATCGGCAACGTGCCGCTGACGGCGCAGTACCGCCTGCTGCGCGTGCTCCAGGAAGAGACCGTGCGCCCGGTGGGCGGCCACCAGGAGATCCCCATCGACGTGCGCGTGATCGCCGCCACCAGCCGCCCGCTCGAAGACGACGTCGAGGCGGGGCGCTTTCGCGAAGACCTTTTCTACAGGCTCGACGTGATCCGGCTCGAGATCCCGCCGCTGCGCGAGCGCCCCGAAGACGTGATCTTCCTCTTCGGCCAGTTCGCGCGCCGTCTCAGCGAGCAGTACAACATCGTGCGTCCCGACGTGAGCGAGGAGTTTCTCGACGCGCTCGTCGGCTACGAGTGGCCCGGCAACGTGCGCCAGCTGGAAAACCTCACCGAGCGCTTGGTGCTGACCAACGCCGGCGGGCGGCTGACGTCGGACGCGATCAAGCGCGCTATGCCGTTTCGCAAGCGCCCGCCCGAGGAGGAGGCGCAGCGCGGAGCCGCGCGGCGCGCCTCGCAGCGCGGGACCGACAACGGCGCCGAGCGCATCGAGGTCGATCTCGACCGCACGCTCGCCGAGCACGTCGCGGCGCGCGTCGAGCGCGTCGAGCGCGCCTACATCGATCGCTGCCTCGAGGCCGCGCGCGGGCGCATCGGCGATGCCGCCGAACGCGCAGGCATCAGCCGCCGCACGCTGCTGCGCAAGCTGCGCCACTACGGCATCGACAAGGCGGACTATCGCTAGCGTCGAGGAGAGCAGGCAACGTCGCGCCGAAGCGTTGCTGGTGCTCAGACCGCAAGTTCCGAGCGCCCTCGCTCGCCCTCGCGCCCGCTCGCGTCGTTGCTCGTCGGCGCGGTACCACCCGGTAGCGCTAGTCCTCGCGCCTAGCGAGCGAACGCGATCGCTTCGCGATCATCGCTCACAATTTGCCGATCTGAGCACTACAATGTCGCCGTGGTATCGATCGACTTCTCCGAATCTCTGCTCGGCGCGATCCTCACTTCGCTGCGCACCACGCTGCACGCGTGCCCCGAAGTGGCCGGCCGCGAGGCCAAGACCGCCGAGGTCATCGCCGAGTTCGTGCGCGCCTACGGCCCCGACCACGTCATCGAGGGGCTCGGCGGCTTCGGTGTTGCCGCCGTCTTCGAGGGCGAGTCGGCGGGCCCGACCGTGATGGCGCGCCGACCTCGACGCGCTCGAAGTCGAGCCGGTGGCCGGCTCGCTGCGTTGGGCCGCTCATCGCTGCGGCCACGACGGGCACATGGCGATCGTCTCGGGGCTCGCGCCGCTGCTCTATCAACAGCCCCCCGAGCGCGGCCGCGTGGTGCTGCTCTACCAGCCGGCCGAAGAGACGGGCGAAGGTGCGCGACGCGTGCTCGATGACCCGCGCTTCGCCGAGATCCGCCCCGACTTCGGCGTCGGCTTGCACAACCTGCCGGGGCACGTCGAAGACACCATCGTCGTGCGCGCGGGCACGTTCTCGTGCGCCTCGGTGGGGATGATCATCGAGCTCATCGGCAGCGCTGCGCACGCCGCCGAGCCCGAGCAAGCGCGCTCGCCGGCCTCGGCGCTGGCGGCGCTGCTCGCCGAGCTGCCGCAGCTCTCGGGCGGCGAGGGCGCCGACTTTCGCCTCTGTACGATCACGCACGCGCACCTCGGCGAGCGTTCCTTCGGTGCCACGCCAGAGCGCGCCGTGCTCGGCGCAACGCTGCGCGCGCACACCGACGAGACGCTCGAGGCGCTGCGCACGCGGGCGCAGATCATGGCCGCGCGTTACGCCAAGCGCGACGGGCTCGAGGTCGAGGTCAACTTCATCGAGGCCTTCCCAGCCACGCGCAACGACCCGCTGCTCGTCGACCTGTTGCGCGCGTCAGCGCGTGGCGCGGGCTGCGAGGTGCTCGACGCAGACAACCCGTTTCGTTGGTCGGAAGACTTCGGCCACTTCGCGCGCGCGTTCCCATGCGTGTATTTCGGCCTCGGCATCGGCGTCGACGCGCCGCGGCTGCACCAGCCCGACTACAGCTTCCGCGACGAGACGATCCTGCCCGGCGTGCGCGTGCTGCACAGGCTCGTGCACACCATCGCGCGCGAGGGCGAGCGCGCGCAGCAGTTGGCGGCTAGCGCCGGCTAGCTCTCCTCGGCGGTCCGATCGCGGCTACTGTCCGCGGCTGCCGAGCAGCTTGGCGATCTCGTCGGCGCCCAAGATGCCGCGATCGACCAGCGTGTTGATCAGCTTCTCGATCAGCGCGCTGTCGCGGCGGGCGAGGGCTTCGAGCCGTTCGATGCGCCGCTTGACGTCCTCGTTCTCGATGGTCTCCTTGTCGAGCACCGGGAGGTCCATCGTGATGTGAAAGCCTTCGTCGGTGGCGACCGGCTCGGGCAGCTTGAAGGCGCTCGGCTCGGCCGGCGGCTGGTGCGGCGCGGCGAGGGCGACTTGCGAGGCGATCGCGCGCAGCGACGTGGCGGTGCCGACATCGGCGATGGGCGAGTCGACCGCGGTGATGGCGCGCGGGCTGACGCGGCTCGGGGCCTCGCGCGGGGGTGCGGGCGCGGGCGCAGGCTCGGGCGTATCGAGCTTGGATAGATCGAGCGCGGCGATCTCGGGTGCGCTCGGCGGCGGCCGGCGCGGCGCTCTGGTTGGCCCCTTGCCGGTGGTCGAGGTGACGTGCACGTCGAGCACCGGCAAGCTGTCGCTCGTCACGCCAGGCTCGATGTCGATGTCGTCGCTGGCGGCATCGTAGGCAGCCAGCGCGTCGGCGAAGGCGTTGCTCGCGGCGACGCTGTCGCGCTCGCTGGTGGAGACGCTGACCTGCAGCTCGGGCACGTCGAGCCCGGGCGGACCCGCCGGCGCGCGCTCGGAGCGCGCCAGCTGTCCGGTGTCCTGCGCGCGCAGCGGCGAGCCGGGCGAGAGGTCGATCTCGCCGCCTGCCGAGATGTCGCCGTAGAAGACGGTGGTGATGGCTTTGTCGACGGCGTTAGGCCCGGCGATGTGCGGCCGCACGTTGAAGCCCGTCTTGACGCGCACCTCGTCGAGGGCATCGACGTTGGATGGGTCGGTCATCGCCACGTCGAGGAAGCGGCGCGCGCGGTCGACGCGAAAACAGATCAAACGGTGGCGCTCGCAGACCTCGCGCGGGATGAGGCGCGCGGTGGCGTGGCTCAGCTTGGGGGCGTCGAGCGCGACGGCGGGCAGCTTGTACTGCGTCGAGAGCGCGCGGATCAGCGTCTCTTCGCTGATGAGGCTCAGGTCGACGAGGTAGCGACCCAAAGGTCCGCCCCAGCGTTGCTGCTCGTTGAGCGCGCGGTTTAGACCTTCTTCGTCGAGCAGCCCCGCGCGCAGCAGGATGTCGCCCAGCCGATCTCGTGGTGGCATCGCAGACAGGTTATCCCAACGTGCTCCAGTGGTGAAACACGTGGCGCGCTCGCAGCGGCAGCAGCCCGTGGCGCGCGAAGGCGCGCAGAGAGCGCGCGTTGCTGACCTGCGTCGACGTGACCAGCGCCCGGCCGCCGGCGCGCTGAGCGCAGCCTTGCACGAGCGGATCGAAGAGCCCGCTGCCGCGCTGCTCGGGCGCGATGACGACCAGCCCGACGGTGCCGACGCGAAGCTCGTCGCTTGGCGGGATGAAGCTGGCGAGGCCGCCGATGCCGTCGCGCCCCACCGCGCAGAGGAGGGTCTCGGCGTCGAGCGCGCTGTCGACCCAGCTTCTGTAGACGCCGCGCGCCAGCTCGTCGCTGATGCGCGGGTCGCGGAAAAAGCGGTTGTCGGTGAAGGTCTGCGCGATGTCGCGCAGCCGCGCGCGGTCTGCGTCGCGCGCCGGCCGCACCTGCACGGTGGGCGACGCGGACGCAGCCACACCGGAGGGCGGCCGCCGGCCGCGGCGCATGGTGCTCAGCGAGGCGCCGAGCTCCACCGACGTGTCCAGCAGCTGAAAGCCGCGCCGCGAGAGCGCGGCCACGGCGGCGGTCTGTTCGGCGAGCACGCGCGCCGTGTGCAGGCGGATGCCGCGCTGCGCGCTCTCGTCGAGGCAGGCGTAGACGACGGCGGCGACGGTGGCGGCGCTGGCGTCGGCGCTGGCGTAGACGCGCATCAGGTCGGCGCAGGGCAGCCCGAAGTGCGCGCTGTCCCATGGCAGCGGACGCACCACGGCGAGCGCGTGGCTGTCGCAAAAACCCCAGCCGCCGCCGGCGAGCGCCGAGCGCACGCGGGCGATCTCGCGCGCGCGGTGCAGCGGCTCGAGCTTGGGCGCGGGCAGCAGCGCAGACAGCTCGAGGTCGCTGGCCAGGGCGGGGTGGTCGGAGAAGGTCTGTTCGAGCGCTAAGAGCATGGAGTGTGAGGAGAATCTAGCGGTCCCCGTGCCCCTTTGACAACGAGGGAGCCCATGGTAAACGTTGCCGCTTGGCGCGGACGGCCGTGGCCGCCCGCGACCTTCAAACACCTGCCCCGCCGCGGCGGCGCCGATGCCGCCTTGGAGATAGATCGTGATGACCGAGACCACCGACACCAGCACCGAGCAGCAAAGCACCCTCGATATCGGGGTGTCGATCGAGAAGCTGAGTGACATCGAGCGCAAGGTCGATGTCGAGATCCCCTGGCCCGAGGTCAAGGGGCGGCTCGACGAGGCGTACCGCGAGCTTCGCGCGGGCGTCAGCGTCAAGGGCTTCCGCAAGGGCAAGGTGCCACGCAAGATGCTCGAGCGCCTCTTCGGCAAGCACGTCAACAAAGAGGTCGCGCAGCGGCTCGTGCAGGAGAGCATCGCCAAGGCCCTCACCGACCACGAGATCTCGCCGGTCAGCGAGCCTCAGGTCGAAGAGCAGGGCATCAAGAACGACGAGGCCTTCCGCTACTCGGCGACGCTGCAGGTGGTGCCCGAGATCGAGCCGCGCGACTACTTCGGCGCCAAGGTCATCCAGCGACCGGCCAAGGTCGACGACGAGGACCTCGATCGCGCGCTCGAGGCCAAGCGCCAGGAGCTGACCGAGTTCAAGCCGATCGAGGGGCGCGCCACCGCCGCCGGCGACGTGATGCTCGTCGACATCATCGGCAAGGTTGGCGACCGCCCGCTCGATCTGCAGAGCCAGCAGATCGAGCTCGGCGAGAGGCCGCGCGAGCCGCTGCCGGGCCTCGCCGCCAAGCTCACCGGCATCGAGCTTAAGGCCGAAGGCGAAAACGAGATCGATGTCGAGCTCGACCTGCCCGTGCACGACCACGGGCCGGACGAGGAGTGCCCGGGCGACGAAAAGGTCGAGCGCGCGCGCCTGCTCGTCACGGTGGTCGATGCCAAGCAGAAGGTCGTGCCCGAGCTCGACGACGAGATGGCCAAGGACACCGGCGAGGCCGACGACCTCGAAGGGCTCAAGGCCAAGCTGCGCGAGCAGCTGCTCGAGGCCGACGAGAAGCGCGCCCTCGAAGAGGCCAAGTCGCGCCTGCTCAAAGAGCTGGTCAAGGTCAACGATGTGCCGACGGTGCCGGCGCTCGTCGAGCGGCACCTCGATCGCCTCGTCAGCGTCAACCTCGCGATGCTCGGCGTCGACCCGCGCAGCCACCACATCGATCAGGACGCGATCAAAGAGCGCGTGCGCGGTGACGCCGAGGAGTCGGTGAAGTCGATGATGCTGCTCGAGGCGATCGCCAAGGCCGAGAAGGTCGAGGTGCAAGAGGCCGACCTCGAGAAGAAGCTCGCCGAGATCGCGTCGCAGCGCGAGACCAGCGTGGCCAAGCTGCGCGCCGACTACGAGAAGGAAGGTCGCCTCGCGGCGCTCAAGAGCAGCCTGCGCGAGGAGAAGACGCTCGAGATGCTGATGGAGAAGGCCGAAATTACCGTCGGCGAAGTTCCCGAAGACGAGGAGAAGGCCTCCGAGGAGGCCTCCGAGGGCGCTTCCGAGGACGCCTAGGCGGCGGTGGTCAGGCGCGCTGCGTCGCGCTAATCTAAGCGACCCGAACGATCTTCCAGGTGAGGAGCCTCATGAAGACCCCCGAGTCCAACGTGATCATCCCGACCGTCATCGAGCAGACCCACCGCGGCGAGCGCGGCTGGGACATCTTCTCGCGCCTGCTCAAGGACCGCATCGTGTTCATGGGCGGAGCGGTCGCTGATGATATGGCCAACATCATCATCGCGCAGATGCTGTTCCTCGAGTCCGAGGATCCCGACCGCGACATCAACCTCTACATCAACTCCCCCGGCGGCGTGGTCACGGCTGGGCTCGCGATCTACGACACGATGCAGCACGTCAAGTGCGACGTGGCGACGATCTGCATGGGGCAGGCGGCGTCGATGGGCGCGCTGCTGCTCGCCGCCGGCGCGCAGGGCAAGCGCTACGCGCTGCCGCACGCGCGCATCCTGATCCACCAGCCGCTGGGCGGCTTCTCCGGTCAGGCTTCGGACATCGACATCCAGGCGCAGGAGATCCTGCGCACGCGCGATCGGCTCAACCGTATCCTGGTCAAGCACACCGGGCAGGACTACGAGAAGATCCGCCACGACACGGACCGCGACTACTACATGACCGCGATGGACGCGAAGGAGTACAACCTCATCGACGAGGTCTTCGATCGCAGCGCCGAAGCGGACAAGAAGAAGTCCGACTAGTGCGCGTAAAACGCTTTGATATCCGCCGCGACGCGTGATCTGAGTCGCTTGCTCGGCCACGCGCGTGGCGGTAACCTAGAGTTTCAACCCCTTCCGAAAAGACGCCCGTAGCTCACCGTGGATAGGCGACGAGACGACACGCACGGCAACCTCTGCTGCTCTTTTTGCGGAAAGAGCCAGAAAGAGGTCAAGAAGCTGATCGCTGGCCCCACCGTCTACATCTGTGACGAGTGCATCGGGCTCTGCAACGACATCATCGCCGAAGAGATCGAGAAGGAAGAGCAGAGCTACAGCTCCAGCAAGCTGCCCAAGCCTGCCGAGATCAAGAAGATCCTCGACGAGTATGTCGTCGGCCAGGACCGCGCCAAGAAGACGCTCGCAGTCGCCGTCTACAACCACTACAAGCGCATCCATCACAAGGGCACGTCCGAGGATGTCGAGCTGCAGAAGTCGAACATCCTGCTCATCGGGCCCACCGGCAGCGGCAAGACGCTGCTGGCGCAGACGCTGGCGCGCATCCTCAACGTGCCCTTCGCCCTGGCGGACGCCACCAGCCTCACCGAGGCCGGCTACGTCGGCGAGGACGTCGAGAACATCATCCTCAAGCTCTACCAGGCGTCGGGGAACGACAAGGAGAAGACGCAGCGCGGCATCGTCTACATCGACGAGGTCGACAAGATCGCCCGCAAGGGGGAGAACCCGTCGATCACCCGCGACGTCTCCGGGGAGGGAGTGCAGCAGGCGCTGCTCAAGATCCTCGAAG
>JAGQIK010000382.1 GCA_020431405.1 Myxococcales bacterium | reverse complement strand
GCACCGAGCGCTGGCCTGGGCGCTCGCGCTGGCCGCGGCCGTGGCGCTGGTGCGCCTGCTGCGGCGCTGGCGCCGCGAGCACGTGGCGCTTCGCGACGAACACGCCGAGCGTCTCGTCGACAGCCCGTGGCTGCTGCTCGAGCGCGTGCGGCTCTATCACCTGCTGTCGTTGCTCGGCGTCGGCGGCGTGCTCGCCTTCGCGCTGCGTTATCCGCCGCTGGTCCCGCTGGTCGCCAGCGCGCTGCTGTTGACGACACTGCGCCTGTGCGAGCGGCGCCGCGAGCGCGCGCTGCGCGAGGCGGGTGATCGCGCCGCCGCCGCGCCGCTCTTGTGCGCGCTGATCATCGGGGCGACCACGCTGCTCGGCGCGCCGCACGCCGCGCGCGCCGACCACGACGACGGGCGCTTCGACGCCATCGTCGCGCCGCAGAACAAGCCGCAGAGCGTGCCGTCGTCGGCGGCGTCGCCGTCGCTTCTGCCGGGGCTCGACCAGATCAAGGTCAACGTCCCGCTGGCGCGCTTCGACCGCGCCTATCGCGCGCTGGTCGACAGGCTCGACACGCGCCGCGCCGACCGCAACGCGCCGGCGCTGCTCTACGCCGAGTCGAGCTACGAAGGGCGCGCCGAGCGCGGGCACCTGCGCTTGCGGCTGTCGCTGCGCGTAGTGCTCGGGCGCGAGAACGTCTACAAGCGCGTACCGCTGATCGGCGCCTCGGCGGCGCTGATCGCGGCCACCGCCGACGGCCGCCCCATCGGCGTCACCAACGAGCGCGGCTATCACGTCTGGCACACCGCGCGCACCGGAGAGGTCAAGCTCGAGCTCACCGCCATCGTCGCCCCGCGCGGCCCGCGCGGCTCCATCGAGTACGACGTCGCCGTGGTGCGCACGCCGGTGACGCGCGTGCGCGTGCGCTTCCCCAAGGGGGCGCTGCAGCCGCGCATCGACGGCGCCGTGCGCGCCGAGGTCAAGCATCCCGAAAAGCGCAGCACCGAGCTTTCGGCGGCGCTCAGCCCGACGACGCGCCTGCACCTGCTCGGCTTTCGCGATCTCGGCGCCGGCGGCACGCGGCGCGCGCGCGTGTTCGCCGAGTCGGTCAACCTGCTGTCGCTCGAGCCAGGCCGGCGCGAGCTGTTCTCGGTGATCCGCTACACGATCCTCTATGCCGGCGCGCGCGCCTTCAGCGTGGCGCTGCCCGAGGGCATGCGCTTGGTCTCGGCCGCCGGCTCGGGCGGGCTGCGCACCACGGTGACGCGCAGCGCCGACGGGCAGCGCGTGCTGCGCGGCGAGACGGCCTACGCGATCAAGGGGCGCTACGAGCTCTCGCTGCGCCTGCGCCACAGCGACGCCAAGGGTGCTGGCGAGGACGGGAGCGCCAAGGCCGTCACGCAGCGTTTCGAGGCGCCGCTGCCGCGCTGTCTCGAGGTCGAGCGGCAGTCGGGTTGGCTCGCCGTCGAGGTACCGGGCACGCTCGAGCTGCGCGAGGTCGGGCGCCAGAACATCGCGCCGGTAGACGTGCGCCAGCTTCCCGACGCGCTCGTGCGCAGCGCCGTCGCGCCGATCCTCGCCGCCTACCGCTTCGACGACACCGAGCGGCGCGTGACCTTCGCCACGCGGCGGCTGCCCGAGCAGCGCCTCGCCTCGGAGGCGGTGGATCGCATGCGCGTCTTCACCGTGATGGCCGGCGACGGCCGCGCGCTGCACGAGATCCGCCTCACGCTGCGCAACCGTACGCGTCGCAGCATCTCGCTGGCGCCGCCGCCCGGCTTCAAGCTGCGCTCGGCGCACCTCGACGGCCGCCCCGTGCAGGCCAGCGTCGACGACGAAGGTCGCGTCGTGTTGCCGCTCTCGCGCAGCCGCCATGGCGAGCGGCTCACGCTGCACGTGGTCTTCGCCTCGCAGGTCGACGCCCTCGGCTGGCTCGGCACGCGCGCGCTCGAGCTGCCGCGCGTCTCGCTGGCGATCTCTTCGCTGGTGTGGACCGTCTTCGCGCCGCCGCGCAACATCTACGGCGCGCTGTCGGTGCGTGGCGGCAGCCAGACGCTCTACGGGCACCTGCGCTGGCAACGGCCGGCAGTCAGCGGCAACGCCGACGCCGGCGACGACGCGCAGAGCGCCGGCGCGGTCGGCGCGGTCAACACCACGCAGGCCGATCTCGACGCGAGCAGCGG
>JAGQIK010000381.1 GCA_020431405.1 Myxococcales bacterium | reverse complement strand
CATGGCGAGCTCGCGCGCCCGTGCACGGGCCTCGTCGAGCAGCGCGGCCACGGGCGCCCGCGCGGGGGCGCCGCCGTCGACCAGGTGCTGCGCTGCGTCGAGCGCGATCTCGACCCACAGCGCGCGGCCCTCCAGATCGCTGCAGCGCCTCAGCGCCTGCTCGTAGAGCGATCTTGCCGCGTCGTGGTCTCCGAGGGCCTCGCAGAGCAGCGCGCGCGCGTGGCTCGCGGGCGAGTCCCAGACGGCGCCGATGACGCCGAAGCTGAACATCGGCTGCGTGCAGCGCTCGGCCGCCTGCAGCGCGTCGCGCGCCAGGGCGCGATCGCCGTCGGCGCGCGCGATGATCGCCACCGACATCAGCGCCGAACGATCGCCGAGCCGCAGCGCGATACGGCATGCGCGCTCGCGCTCGCTGGCGCTGCCGCTGCTGCCACGCTCGCCGCCAACGCGCAGCGCGTACGCCTGCGCGTAGACGCTGCCGAGCGTGTCGATGATCGGCGTGCCCTCGAAGATCGCCGTCAGCTCGGGCAGCATCGCAAGCAGCGCGTCGTGGCGGCCGCGAAGGTAGAGCAGGCGCGCGCGCTGCAGCTGATACGTGGCGCTGGCGTTGCGATCGTTGGCCTCGGCGCCGAGCGCGCGCGCGGCTTCGATCTCGCGTTCGGCCTCCGCGAAGGCGCCACGCCACAGCAGGCGCGTGGCGTTGAACGCGTGCACGCGCCAGCGGTAGCTCGCGTGCGAAAGCTCCGCGGCGACGCGCGCGTGCTGCGCCATGGCGCGCTCGGCGGCAGCGCGATCGCCGAGCTCGAAGTGCTCCAGCGACAGCCGCGCCGCGCCGCGCAGGACCTCGACGCGATCGTCGAGCGCTTCGGCGAGCGCCACGTGCTCGAGGGTGTAGGGGTGGCGCGCGCCGGCGTCGACCAGGTCCACCATCGTCGAGCACGCCGCGCGCAGCACGCCGAGCAGGGTGCGCTGGTCGCCGACATCGCGCGCGAGATCGACGGCGCGCTTGGCGAGAGCGATGGGGTGGCTTGGATCCGCGGCAGGCTGCAGCGCGGCGGCGAGCCGCGCCATCACGCGCGCGCGCAGCGCCCGCCGCTCGACGTTCTTGCTTTCGGTGACGTCGTGGTCGTCGTCGTGGTCGTCGTCGCCGTCGCCGTCGCCGTCGCCGTCGCGCTCCCCTTGCTCGATGCGCTCGCCCCCGAGCGCCTCGAGTGCCTCCTCGAGCAGGCTGACGAGGTCTTCGTCGACGTTGGCGAACACGTAGATCGAGCCGATGGCCAGCACCGCGCGCGCCACACCGAGGCTGTCGTCGAGCGCTCGCGCGAGCGCCAGCGCCAGCCGACAGGTCTCTCGCCCGGCCGCTGCGTCACCGGCGGCGATCATCGCGCTGCCGAGGCCGAGGGTCAGCTCGAAGCGCGTGTGCGCGTCGCCGTCGGCCCCACACAGCGCGAGCGCGCGCTCGTAGGCGACCACGCTCTCGTCGAAGGCGTTGGCGCGCTGGGCCTCGCGCGCCGCGCGCTGCAGCGTCTCGATGGCCGCCGGCCGCGCCTCGTCGCCGGCGCGAAGGTAGTGGTGCGCGACCTCGGCGCACGTGCTCTCCTTCGCGTGCAGAGCGCCGCGCATGGCGTCGGCGAGCAGCCGATGCAGCCGCTGGCGTTCGCGTGGCTCGATGTCGCGGTACAGCACCTCGCGGATCAGCACGTGTGAAAAGCGCGCGCGGCCCGGCTCGGCGGGAAGCAGAATCAGCGCGGCGCGCGCCTCGGCGAGCGCGTCGGCGAGCGCCTCGGGCGCCACGTCGAACGCCTCGCGCAGCACGGCGAGGCGCAGCTCGCGCCCGCTGATGGCGGCCAGCTGCAGCACGCCGCGCGTCGGCTCGGAGAGCGCCGCCAGCCGGCGCTGGATCACCGCCTGGATGTTGGCTGGGATGCTCAACGCCCCCGTCTCGCCAGCGGGTACACCGTGGCCGTAGCTCGACAGCAGCCGCACGACCTCGACCACGAACAGCGGATTGCCCTCCGTGCTGGCGAAGACCGAGCGGCCCAGGCGCGCGGCAGCCGTCTCGCCGAGCGCCTCGACGAGAAAGGCGCGCACCGCGTCCTCGTCGAGGCGGCGCAGCGGCAGCAAGCGCGCGCGCTGCGACAGCGACAGCAGCTGCTCGCGGCGCTCGAGCTCGCCATCGCGTGTGGTGCCGAGCAGCAGCAGCGGCGCGCCGGGCGCTTGGCGCGCGACGAAGTCGAGCAGCAGCAGCGACGAGGCGTCCGCCGCGTGCAGGTCCTCGAGCACCAGCAGCAACGGCGCGCGCGCGGCCTGCTCGAGCAGCAGCCGCGCCGCCGCGTCGAGCAGCTCGAAGCGCGCCTGCTCCGGCGCGAGGGCCGGCGGCTCGACGAGGTCGCGGTAGTGCTCGCGTAGCTCCGGCAGCAGCCGCACCAGGTGTGCCGCCTGCGCGGCTGGCAACCGCAGTGGGGCGCCGTCGAGCTGACGCAACAGCGCGCGGCAGACCTGGATCCATGGCCAGTAGGCCGGCGCGCCGCCCGCCTCCCAGCAGCGGCCCCACAGCACGTGCAGGCCGCGCTCGCTCGCCGCGCGCGCCGTCTCCTCGGCGAGCCGGCTCTTGCCGATGCCGGGCTCGCCGCTGAGCAGCGTCAGCCCGCCGGCGCCGCCGCGCGCGCGCTCGACGGCCTCGACGAGCGCGGCGAGCTCGCTCGAGCGGCCGACGAAAGAGAGCGCGCCCTGCATGCCCCGCAGTTTGGCCCACCGCGCGCCCCGTCGTGAAGGGCGCGCGAGTGAACGATGTTCCATCGGTTGTCACGCCCAGCAGGCAGACACCTTGAAGAAACGGAGGTCCCACCATGACCACGATGAAGATCCTCGAGTACGGCGCCATCGCCCTTATCCCGCTGTTTTTGCTCTTCGATCTCGCCATGCGCCGAGCGCGGATCTACACCACGCCGCGCCACTGGCGAGTCAGAGCGTTCGCCGTGACGCTGGCGATCTTCGCGCTCTCGTTCGCCGTGGCGTACCTCTGGGGCAGCCTGCTCGGCGACGCCCATCTGCTCGAAGGCGCCAAGCTAGGCACGCTCGGCGGCGCCGTGGTGGGCCTGTTGGTCTACGAGCTGTTTCACTACTGGTGGCACCGCGCCGAGCACAGCGTGGGCTTTCTGTGGCGCTGGTCTCACCAGATGCACCACAGCGCCGAGAGCGTGGACGCCTTCGGTGCCTACTACCTGCACCCCATCGACGCCGTGATGTTCACCACCATCAGCAGCCTGGTGTTCTTTCCGCTGCTCGGCCTGACGCCCATGGCGGGCGCTATCGCGGCGCTCTTCCTGACGTTCAACGCCATGTTCCAGCACGCCAACATCAAGACGCCGCACTGGCTGGGCTACATCATCCAGCGCCCGGAGAGCCACGTGGTGCACCACGCGCGCGAGATCCATCGGCACAACTACGCGGATCTCCCGCTGTGGGACATGGTCTTCGGCACGTTCCACAACCCGCGCGAGGTCCCGCGAGAGGCGGGGTTTTACTGCGGCGCCTCGTCGCGCATCGGCGAGATGCTGGTCGGCCGCGATGTCAGCACGCCCCCCGCACACGAACCGCGACGGCAACTGACGCCACCCACCGACCGACAGTCGGCGAGCGCGCTGCCGATCTCGCGCGTCATTACAGGCGCTTAGCCTGGCACATCCCTCGCACTGGCTGCACGCCGATGTCGCTCGTGCGCAAGACGACCGTCCTCTGCTGCCTCGCGGTGGCGCTGCTGGCGCCGCCGGCCGCGCAGGCCGATCCGGTGCTGCGCTGCGGTCGCAAGCAGGTCGCCCGCCGGCGCATCGCCATGACGCGGCACCTCAACGGCGCGGGCAACGTCTTTGGCGGCTGGCTGATGGCGCAGATGGACCAGGCCGCCTCCGGCGTGGCCGTGCGCCGCGCCGGCGGTCGCTGCGTCACCGCGGCGCTCGACAGCATGACCTTCAAGAAGCCCGTGCGTAACGGCGACGAGCTGTCGATCTACACCAAGCTCGAGAAGGTCGGAAAGTCGTCCATGACGCTCTTCGTCGAGGCCTTCCGCCGCGACCGTGCCGGCGGCAAGGCCGAGAAGGTCACCGAGGGACGCTTCACCTACGTCGCTGTCGACAAGCACGGTCGCCCGCGCCCGGTCGACGAAGGCAAGGTCGCCTCCACCGTTCGGCGCGTGGTGCGCCCGCCGCAGCGCCTCTTCGGCGCGCTCGCCAAGGCGCTCGGCGGCAAACGCCGGCGCACGAGCGACGCGCCGCCTGCCGAGCAGCACCTGCGCCTGCGCACCAACGTGCAGGCCAGCGGGCTCGACATCGCCGGCTGGCTGCTCTCCGAGATGGATCTCGCCGCCGGAACCACCGCGCGCCAGCGCGCCGGCGACTCGGTGACCATCGGCGTCACCGGCATGTCCTTCACCAAGCCCATCGAGAAGAACGACGAGATCTCGATCTACTCGAAGCTCGAGAAGGTCGGGCGCTCCTCGATGCGCATCCGCGTCGAGGCCTGGCGCCGTCCCCGCACCGGCGACGCGCAGGAGAAGGTCACCGAAGGCACGTTCACGTTCGTCGCTGTCGACAAGCAGGGCCAAAAGCGCGTCATCGACGCGCAGTAGTAGGTGCGTCGCGCTAGAAGAACGCGCGCACGCCGAGCAGCGAGACGTTCAGCGCCACCACGACGCCTTCGAGCTGATCGCTGAGCGGGAAGAGAATCTGCGGCGACAGCGCGAAGGTCAGCGCGACCCAGCGCCGCAGCGGCACCGCGACGCCAAATTCGGGCGCCAGCTCGAAGCGTGACTGCAGCGTGTCGGTCACGCCTCCGAGCAGCGTGACCCTCACATCGAACAGCTGCGGGCCGAAGGCCACGCCGATGTAGGGCGCGACGAGCCACGAGCCGAGGTACATGCGTAGCAGCCCGCGAATCGTGTAGGTGTTGACGCGCGTGTCCACGGTGCTGATGTCGAAGCGCAGATCGAGGCCGACCTCGAGCCCGTTGGCGACAAACACGCCGAAGCTGGGGCTGATCGACACGTGGAAGTTGCTGTCCGACGACGCGTCGCCGACCGTGGTGTTGTAGTCGAGCGCGACGCTGCCGCCGGCGGTCAGCGTGCCCGCGCGCAGCACCAGCCGATGGACCAGCCGCGCGCCGCGCGCGGACCCGACGCTCGACCCCGTGCGCGCTGCAGCGCGAACCGCAGGCGCGGCGCGCGCGCCTGGCGGCGTCTCGGCATCGACGGCACGGCGCGGCTTG
>JAGQIK010000380.1 GCA_020431405.1 Myxococcales bacterium | reverse complement strand
TGGCGCGCAGGGCGCGATAGCAGGTGTCTCCATCGAGCCGTGCGGCGTCCAGGTGTGTGACGTCGAGCTGCATGCTGACGTTCTATCGCAGCGGGGCGGGCGCAGCTGGCCGGAATCGGACCTCATAGCGAGAAAGTCCGAGAGGCGTTTCCGCGGCTTTCGCGCGCGGCAGCGAAGAGGCGTCAGAGGCAGGGCGAGAGCGATGTCGGTGCGCTGGTGCAGCGCCAGCCGGCTGCGCCGCCCGCGCAGTCGGTGTCGCCGCGACAGCTCGAGGTGCTGCCCGAGCAGCTCAGCGTGCCGGGGTTGTCGCAGACGCTGGAGGGGCCGATGGTGCCTTGGCACTCGCTGTTGGTACGACATTGCACGAAGCGGCAGACGCAGGACGACGCGCTGTCGACGCCGAGGTCGGCTGCGGCGTCGGCTCCCGTCGTGTCGGGGGACGGCGCGTCGGGGCGGAGGTCCGAAGCGGCGGGCGTCGCGTCGACGGCGGCGTCGGGCACGAGCTCGACGGTGTCGGTACAGCCGCCGAGCGCGAGCGCCACGATCGCGATGCTCATGGCGAGCGCGAAGCGTGCGTGCCTTTGACCTAGCGTGCGCATCGTCTCAGCTGCGCGGCGAGGGCCGCGATGTGGCGTCCGCGCGGGAAGCTCTGGCGGTAGCGCGCTGCGAGCGTGTGCGCGCGGGCGCAGTCACGGCGCCGCAGCGCGAGGCGCAGCATCACGAAGAGCGCGTCGTCGGCCTGCAGCGATCGAGGATGGCGCGCGAGCAGCGCCGTAAGACAGCGCTCGGCTCGCGTCAGACGTTTGCGCTCGAGGTGTACGCGACAGACGAGCAGACGCGCGGGGGCGAGCAGCACGTGCGTCGGCGAGGCGTCGCGCAGCATGCGTCGAAGCTCGCCGAGCGCGCGATCGGGGGCACCGGCGGCGAGGCTCAGCCGTGCGATCTCGAAGCGCGCGCTGGTAGCGCGCTGGTCGTGAGGGAAGCGTTGCACCAGCTCGGTGAGCTTCGAGCGTGCGGTCGCGCGCTGGCCGCGACGCATCGCAGCTTCGGCGGCGCGATAGAGCTCGCGCGCCGTGGCGGGCCGCGACAGTGAAGCGGTGGCGGGCCGTGACGGTGAGGCGGCGGCGGGGCGAGCAGGTCGAGCAGAGTGTTTGACTGGCGCCGGCGCAGGGGCCATCGACGGGACCGGCGGTCGCACCGGCGACCTGCGCGACCGGTGCTCGCGGCGCAGCGGGCGTGCGCGTGGCGTCGCGCGCGGCGGGTCGACGACGACGGGGTGTCGCTCGAGCGCGAAGCCGATCTCGGCGGCTTGGCCGCGGCGCAGCGTCACATCGAGGGTCACCGAGCTGTGGCCGGGTGCGTCGACGCGAAGGCGCGCTCGGCCGCGCGCCAGCCGCACAGCGAGCGGCGTGGAGCCGAGCGCCGCACCGCCGTCAGCGAGCGACACCAGCGCTGCGCTGGGCTGGCCTCGCACCACAAGCGTCACGGCGTCGGCGCTGTCGGGGGCGATGGCAGGCGCGCTGCGCACGTGTCGGATCAGTCTCGCGGCGAGCGCGCGCCCGACGGCGCTGCTGCCGTTGCTGCGCGGCGTCGATTCGTCGCCGTGCAGCACGTGCCCCGCCGCGAGCGAGACGCGCACCCGCGCGCGCGACACGGCCACGCGCCCGCGCGTCACCGCGACGTGCACGCGATCACCGTCGCGCGCGTCGACGGCGAAGACGGTTCCGATGACCTCGACGCGCGTGCGCGAAGCGATGACGCGGACGCGCTCGCCCGCCAACGGATCGACCTGCGCGAGAAGCAGGCCACGCGAGAGCGAAAGCTCGATCGCGGCGCCGGCGCCGCGGCGGATGGCGAGCTCGCCGGGGCCGACGAGCGCGACGCTGCCCACGCCGGGGATTTGTGCCCGAGCCACGGCAGTCCCCGAGACGACGATACGCCGCTGGCGTTTCCCGAGCCGCCCCGGCGAGAGGCCACCCGGGCCGGCGCTGAGATAGGGCAGCAGCGCCGGTGTCGCGCCGCTGGCGTCGAGCGCGATCGCACGAAGGCTGGGCTGCGGCCGCTTCGCGACGAGCGTCGCGAGCAGCAGCAAGGCTGCGGCAGCGGCGACGAGCGCGACAACGCGGACGCGGCTACGGCGGCGGGCGGGCGCCTCGGCGTCGATGGCGTCGAGGCGCGCCTGCACCTGCACGCGCATGCGCGCACGCGCGATGTCGTCGGGACCCTGCGCGGTGGCGCGCGCGAGCAGCGCCATCGACTGCGCGAGCTGTGGCGAGAGATCGAGCGGGCGCGTCATCGTGTCGACCTCATCGTGTCGATCTCGCAGCCGACAGGCTCAGCGGCGCGCGGCGTACGTCGCGCAGCAGCATCGCCTCGAGCTCGCGCTGCGCGTGCTTGATGCGCTGTCCGACGGCGGCCGGCGTCGCGCCGACGATGTCGGCGATCTCGCCAAGAGAAAGCCCCTCGACAACGCGCATGACGAACGCGATGCGTTTCTTGGGCTTGATGCGCGCCAGCATCTGATGCAGTCGCAGCAGCTGCTCGCGCTCGAGGGCGCGCTGCTCGGGCGAGGCCGCGTTCGAGACCGGCTCGAGCTGCTCGAGGAGCTGTCCCTCGAGCAGCGGCCGGCGCCTGCGTCGGCGCAGGTGCCCGTAGGCGACGCGCACGACGATGGTGTAGAGCCAGGTCGAAAAGGCAGCATCTCCGCGAAAGCGTGCGAGGCCGCGGTAGGCGTGCACGAAGACCTCTTGCACGAGATCCTCTCGCTCCGGGTCACCGCCGACCAGGCGCGCCATGCGGCGATAGACCTCGTCGATGTGGCGTCGAAAGAGCTGGTCGAAGGCGTCGCGATCGCCGCCGCGCGCGCGCGTGACCAGCTCCGCGTCATCGAGGCCGCCGGTGTCGGCCGCACGTCGGCGCGGCTCGGGCAGCGACAGCGCGCTGGCGAGCAGCGCCCAGCGCCTGACGAGATCCAGCAGCGACTGCTGTAGCGTGAGGTCGAGCGCGCTCATCGAAGCGCGCTCCAGCGAAGGCCAACGGCTGCTGCGAGCGCGACGCGATCGCTGGCCATCGTTTCGCGACCGCGCACGAGCAGCTCCACGCGGTTGGCGTAGAGATCGATCGACGCGGCGGCTACCAGCGCGAGCGTCGACGTCAGCGGCAGCGCGTAGAGCACGCCCGCGCCGCCACCGGCGAGGAGTTGTTGGTGCGCGACCTCGAGCGCGGCGACGCGCCCGCGCGCGAAGTACGGCGAGAGCAGCGCCCAGGCGCGCAGCGAAAGTCGCTCGGACAGCAACGACACCGCGGCGCCGAAGCGAAACGTCACCGAGACGGCGCCGAGCGTGACCTCGTCTTGCTGGGCGGCGGGCACGATGTCGAAGCCGCCGGCACCGTAGAGGCGCAGAGGCCCGGCGATCCGCAGCGTCGCTTCGAGCCGCGCGCCGGCGCGCAGGCGACCGCCGCCGAAGCCGCTGCCCACGTTGCCGAGTAGCGCGAGGCGGAGGCGCGCGGAGGTCATGACGCGCGGTGCTGGCGCGCGCCGCCGCAGCCGCGGCGCTGCCGGCTCGTCGGGCAGCGTGATGTCGAGCGCCGGGCGCGCCACCTCGGCGACGAACAGTGCCACGGCGCGCGCGGCTTCGTCGGCCTGCGATGGCACGGTCAGCTCGCCCTCGCGGGCCGCCGCGTGTGCCGCCGCGCGCACGCTGACGTGAACGCGCGTGCCCTGGTCGCCGCCAGCTCGAGCCTCGACGCGCACGCGCACCTCGCTTCGCACGTGTCGTGCCGCGAGCGCGCGCGAAAGCTCGAGCCTCGAGAACGGCAGCGCGCCGCGCGTCTCGAGATGAGGAAGGCTCCGTTTCGTCCGCGCAGGCAAATGAACGCTCGCGGCGGGGCTGGCGGCGTGTAGCGGCGGTGCAACGCCCGCCAGGCCGACGAGGAAGGCGAGCGCTCGCACGCGGTTGCGGCCAACGGCTAGCTGGACGGAGAGCCTCACGAGACGGTTAGTTGTCGCGTCGCCCGCGAATCGAAGATTTTTTTTCGCGTCGATCTTTTTTTTCGATCGGCAGCCGCGGCGCGCTCTCACCGGCCATCACCTTAACCGAGACCGTGGAGGGACCCGATGAGCACACGATCCGCGCGCACCTTGAGCGCGCTGGCGATGACCGCGCTGCTTTGCGCCTGTGGCACCGACGACAACGACCCGCTCGGCAAGAAGACCAGCGCACAGACCTGTCGCAGCGACGCTGACTGCTCGGGGGGCGATGTCTGCAGCAGCGCCACCAACACCTGCGTCACGCCCGGCACCAGCCCGCCGGTGCCGCCTACGCCCAAGCCTCCGACGCCGCCCACGCCGCCGACGCCGCCCACGCCTCCGACACCGCCGCGGCCGGCGCCGACCACGCACGCCCCCTGCGATCTGCTCAAGAGCAGCTGCGCCAGCGGCGAGCGCTGCTACCCCGGCGGCGAGCGCGCCGCCGACGGCCAGTGCTACGGCGCCGGCTCGGTCAAGCTGGGAGACCCCTGCGTCGAGCCGCCGGTCGACACGCCCAACGCCTGCGGCGCGGATCTGCTCTGCGTCTATGACGATCCCAACGACCTGCAGGGCAAGTGCCGCGCGCTATGCGGCACCGGCAAGCCCTGCGGCAGCGGGCAGAGCTGCTACAAGCTCGACCTCGGCGCCGGGCTCACGACCAAGGATTGGGGCATCTGTGCCGCGTCGCCTACTCCGCCGCCTCCGCCGCCATGTACCCCCGGCTCGCAGTCGAGCTG
>JAGQIK010000379.1 GCA_020431405.1 Myxococcales bacterium | reverse complement strand
GCGCGCGCGGCAGCGGCCGCGACGGCTGCTTGTGTCGCGGCTGCTCGCGAGAGTCCACCGGCCACGTCTTCTCGTCGAGCCCGTCGGAGCTCGGCAGCGCGGGCGTCCAGTGCCGTCCCGCCGCCGCGCGCGCTTCGGCCGCTTGCACGCCGAGGCGCGACTGCCGTCGCGAGCGCGGGCTGCGCGCGTCGCTGCCGCCGACATACGTCGCGTCGTTTTCGCCGGCCTCGATGTGGTCGCCGCGCGGGATGATCACCTCGTGCGGCGGCGCGACCTCGGGCGGCGCCGGCATCATGCCGTCGACGGTGGTCTTCTCGCCGGCCGCCGGATGCTCGGGCAGCAGCGTGGCCTCCATCGTCTCGTCGTCCATGCTGCGCGGCGAGCTGTCGCCGATGACGGTCGGATCGGAGCGCCCGGCCCAGTCGCCGAGCTCGTGGCTGCTGATGTCGCCGTCGATGAAGGCCGCGGGCGGCGCAAGCGAGGCGTGCTGCTGGATCGGGGCCTCGAAGGTGCGCGGCGCGTGGTCCTGGCCGGTGTCGAGAGACGAAGGCGCGTGCGCGCCGGCGAAGGCGTCGCCGAAGATCGGCGGGCTCGAGATCATCGTCGCTTCGCCGCGATCGCTCTCGTCCACCGACGAGTCGAGCCGAAACAGCACGCTCTTGTCCTCGTCGGGGCGGTAGTCGGCGCGCGACATCAAGGCGTCGACCTCCAACCGCGACGTCTCGTGGCCTGCCTTGCGCGGCAGCTGCGCGTAGGCGCGGCGCTGATTGGCGACGGAGGCGACGGGCTCGGCGCGTGTCGCCTCCTCTTCTTCCTCCTCGCGCTCCTCGAGCGCCGTGCGCAAGAGCTCGGCGACACGTTCGGGCGTGAAGTCCGAGGCGTAGGAGAAGAGGAAGTTGGTCAGCGCGACCTGGAACTCCTGCGCGCTCTGGAAGCGTTCTTCGGGGTGCTTGGCGAGCGCCTTCATGACCACGCGCTCGAGCTCGCGCGGGATGTCGGGGCGGCGGCGCGTCGGCGGCGCGATCTCGGCCTTGCGCACCATGTCGAGCAGCCGGTGCATGTCCTCTTCGAGGTACAGCATCTGCCCGGTGAGGATCTCGTAGAGGATGATGCCGGCCGAGAAGATGTCGGTGCGATGATCGATGGGATCGCCCCAGGCTTGCTCGGGCGACATGTAGAAGTACTTGCCCTTGATCACGCCCGCCTGCGTGCGCAGCGTGCGACTGGCCGCCTTGGCGATGCCGAAGTCGACGATCTTGATCTCGCCGGCGGTGGAGAGCAGCACGTTCTGTGGCGAGATGTCGCGATGCACGATGCTGAGGGCGCGGCCTTGCGGGTCGCGCTTGCGGTGTGCGTAGTCGAGGCCGGTGCACAGCTCCTGCACGATGTAGGCGGCGACGTCGATGGGCACGTCGACGCCCTTCTCCGACAGCGCGCGCATGACCTTGAACAGGTCGGCGCCGTCGACGTACTCCATCGAGATGTAGTAGCGGTTCTCGTGGCGGCCGAGATCGAAGACCTGGGCGATGTTGACGTGGTTGAGGCTGACCGCGATCTTCGCTTCTTCGATCAGCATCTCGACGAACTGATCGTCGTCGGCGTAGTTGGGGTGGATCAGCTTGAGCGCGAGGAACTTCTCGAAGCCCGCGACGCCGTGGGTTTTGGCCAGATAGATCTCTGCCATGCCTCCGACGGCGATCTGGTCGAGGAGCAGGTAGGGGCCGAACTGGCGTGGCTCGGATAGATCCACGAGTCAGCTATTGTAACGGAAACTATTGGTGTTTGCTCAGAACAGCGCTTTGAGCGAGAAGGCGATGTCGAAGACCGTTGCCTCGGCCACGCGGTAGCGGCGGCCGTTGGTGTCGACCAGCGGGCGGTACATGGGATTGACCTGCACTGGGTCGTTGACGTCGAGCTCGCCCTGGCAGCCGCGCGAGCTCGGGTTGGAGGGATTGCAGATCGCGCGGCCGGCGTCGGCGAAGGTGATGTCGTGGTCCTGCTCGTGGCCGATGGCGAACATCAGGCGCGCCTGGAAGTACTTGGTGACCTGCAGGTTGAGCGCGAGCGAGCCGAAGAAGTTGAGGTGGTTTTCGATGCGCGTGATGCCGGGGTAGGGGATCACGTCGCCGGCGGCCTTGCAGTAGGTGCCGTTGTTCCAGATCGACGAGTCGAGGCAGGTGCGCGCCAGGTTGGGCTGGCCCGCGAGCAGCTCCCAGATCGGCGAGTAGCCGCGCCCTTCGAAGATGCCTTCGAGGCGGCCGCCGATCTCGATGGTGAACTTGTGCTGCTGCTTCTTGTCCTCCCAGGGGATGACCTCGAGCCCGGCTTCGAGCCAGCCGATGTGGCGCGGCTCGTGGCGCTCTTGGCCCGAGCCAGGAAAGTCCGTCTCGTGAAAGAGCGAGTCGTCGCGCTCGATCGGCATCAGGTAGTGAAAGCCGATCCAAGCGTCGATGTACGGGAAGCGCTTGGCGACGGCCGTCCACCAGTGCATCTGATGCAGACCGCGGCCGACAGCGGTGTTCGCCTGCGGGTTGGCCGGGTCGTAGCGCATGGTCGAGCCGGCGGCGAGGCGCGCTTCGAAACCGATGACCCAGGTGGGCTTGGTGTCGTCGCGCTTCTGATTGAGCACGGCCCAGGTGAGGCCGAAGTTGATCTGATCGAGGCCGCTGCGGATCGGCAGCACGCGGCCGCCGGGCGCGCCTTGCGAGCCAGCGACGGCGATCTGATCGGGGGCCATCGCGCCGCCGTTGACGAAGCCGTCGCGCACCGTGGTCGAGTTGCGCGGCGTGACGCAGTTTGTCGACGCGGGCGTGCCGCACGAGCTGCCGCCGTTTTGCGCGAAGGACAGCACCCGGTTGTCCGAGAGGATGATCGGAAACTCGATGTGCAACTGCAGGTCCCAGAACACGCCGAATTCGGCGCGCACGTTGAGCTTGTGCGTGGTCTGCGAGTAGCGCAGCTCCTTGACGTTCTCGACGTTGGCCTGCGTGATGTCGCGGCCGACGAGCTGGCGCACCACCGAGCCGCGCTTGAGGCGGCGCGAGTAGCCGAGCGAGACGTGAAAGTCCCAGGGGTCGTCTTTGTCGAAGGCGCTGGCTAGCTCGGTGCCGCCGGTGCCGTGCGTACGCGCGTGCACGACCGGCGCGGCGAGCAAGAGCGCGGTCAACAGCGGGAGCGTGAGGACTCTGGAGATAGACAAAGCAGCTTCGCTAGGACGCCAAAATATCAAGTGGAATCCCAAGCGGTCAACAAAGCGTTGTCGCCAGCCTCGCGTCGCGCACACGACGCAGCGTGCCGCAGGGCAACAGCGCAGTCAGATTCGCACCACAGCCAAGTATTGGAAGCTGCGAGAGAATCCGAAGGGCGCCGCGCTGTCATCGTTCTTGCTTCGAGATGAGGCCTCGCCGAGGAGGCCTCATGAAGAACTTGCTCGCAGCGACGCTGCTCGTGGGCGTGGCGATCGCGCCGTCGCCCTCGCCGGCGGCCAGCAAGCGTCTGGTCGTCGCGGTTTTTCCGCTGAAGATCGCGCCGCGTGTGCCCATCAACGCCAGCGCGCGCGCCGCCCTCGATAGCTACTTCCGGGCGCGCCTCGCCGCGAGCCGGCGCTTCGCTCCCGTGCCCAGGACGCGGCTGGTGCGAAGTCTGCGCGCGCAGAAGAAGGCGTCCTACCGACCCTGCTACGACACGTCCTGTCAGATCGCGATCGGACGCGAGCTGGCGGCGGCCAAGTCGATCGTCGCCGAAGTGCTGCTTCTCGGTGACCGCTGTGTGGCGCTAGCGACGGTGTTTGACCTCGAGCGCGCTACCGCCGAGCACGCGGCGGAGGCACGTGGTGGCTGCGACGAATCGGCGCTCGCCGACGCGCTGCGACGCGTTGCCCGCGAGCTGGATCGCCTGACGCCGCGCGCGCGCGCGAACGACCGCGACCCGAGGCGGCCGCGCGCCGAGGCGCTACGCCAAGGTCGCCGCGCGCGCATCGTCGCCGCGGCCACGCATCGAATTCGCCGCGTACGACCGCTCCGCGGCCGCCGAGATGCCCCGCGTGCCGTCTCGGCCCGAACGGTTTCGCCGTCGCACTGGCGGCAGGCGGCGCGCGAGCGCCGATGGGTCGTGACCCTGCCGACGCTGCCGCCGCTCGGCGCGCAGATCTTCGTCGCCGGTTTTCGCGGCGGTGCTGCGGTGCTCTCTGGCGGCGTAGCCCATCGACTGCCGCTCGTCGGGTCGGGCGCGCTGGCGTTCGAACCCGAGCTCTATGCCGTGTTCGGCTTGGGTGCACATCATCCGGCGGCCGAAGAGCTCGCCGCGGACTCGGGCGACGTCTCGGAGGTGCTCGTCGGTGGCGGCGTCTTTGGCGGGCTGGCGCTGTCGGCTCGCCTCGGGCCGTTCAAAGTCGGCAGTCCCCTCGAGCTGCGGGCGCTCGAGCTGCGCGCCGCGGCCGGGGCCGGCTGGAGCGGCTGGCACGCCGCGCGCGCCGACGAGCACATCGGCGGCCGCGTCACGCGCCAGCACCTCACGCTGCGCGGGGCCCTGTCGCTGCGCTACTTCATCAAGCCCGACGTGGCGGTGGCGCTGCGCGGCGACTATCAGTACTCGTTCGCCGGCGCGCAGTCGCTAGGCCTCGCGCTGCACGTGTTGTTTCAGCCGCGGCGTGGCGGCTAGCCGGCTCGCGCGCTACCCTCCCGCTCTCGCACGGGAGGAGCGACCCAATGGAACTGCGCTATCGACTGCTCGGAAAGTCCGGGCTGAGGGTTTCGGAGCTGTGTCTGGGCACTATGAGCTTCGGCGAGCAGTGGGGCTTCGGCGCGGACAAGCCGACCAGCCACGCGATCCTCGACACCTACGCCGCCGCTGGCGGCAACTTCATCGACACGGCCAACAAGTACCACGGCGGTGAGACCGAAGAGATCGTCGGCTCGTGGCTCGAGGGCAAGCGCGACAAGATGGTTGTCGCCACCAAGTACACGCTGGCGATGGACCACGCCAACGTCAACTCGGCGGGCAATCAGCGCAAGAACATGGTGCGCGCCGTCGAGGACAGCCTGCGCCGGCTGCGCACCGACTACATCGATCTCTACTGGGTGCACGCCTGGGACGACTACACGCCGTTCGAAGAGACCATGCGCGGGCTCGATGACCTGGTGCGCGCCGGCAAGGTGCTCTACGTCGGCGTGAGCGACTTTCCCGCGTGGGTCGTCTCGGCAGCCAACGTGCTGGCCGAGCTGCGCGGGCTGACGGCGTTCGACGCGCTGCAGATCGAGTACAGCTTGCTCGAGCGCACGGTCGAGCGCGACCTGCTGCCGATGGCCGAGCACTTCGGGCTCTCGGTGGTCAGCTGGGCGCCGCTCGCCGCTGGCGTGCTGACCGGCAAGTACACGCGCGGGGGCGCGCCCGACACCATGCGCAAGGCGGCCAACGAGCAGCGCGGCCGCCTCGACCCGCACGCCCTCGCCATCGCCAAGGCCGTCGACGAGGTGGCCGACGCCATCGGCGCTTCGTCGGCGCAGGTCGCGCTGGCGTGGGTCAAGTCACACGGCTACCGCTACATCCCGATCGTCGGCGCGCGCAAGGTCTCGCAGATCGAAGACTGCATCGGCGCTGCGTCGATCACGCTCGCCGACGAGCACCTCGCCAAGCTCGACGAGCTCAGCCGCGTCTCGCCCGGCTTCCCGATGGGCTTCCTCAGCAGCGACGGTGTGATGGACCTCGTACGCAGCGAGGCGCGCGGGCGCATCGACGGGCGGAAGGCGACGCGCTAGAGAGTAGGCCACAGGCCACTGGCCACAGGCCACGGGACTTGCCGCGTGCGCCGAGCACGCTTCGCGGTGTCGCTGTTGTGCTTCCCGGCGCTTGCGGTGCTGCTCACGCTTGGCGCAGCGAGCACCGCGCTCGCCAGCCACCCCTGTGGCCCGTGGCCCTGAGCCCGTGGCCTCTCCGCACTAGCCGTCCTTCTTCGGCGGCGTCGCCGCGACCTGCGCGTCATCGCTGTCGCGCAGGTTCAATTCCTTCATCTTGTTCTGCAGGCTCTTGCGCGAGATCTGCAGCTTGCGCGCGGCGTGGGTCACGTTGCCGCCGGTCTCGTCGAGGGCGGCGAGGATCAGCTGGCGCTCGACGCGCTCGGTCTCGGCGCGCACCACATCCTTGAGGCTGGCGTCGGGCGGCAGCGTAATGCCGCCCGAGGCCGCGCTCGGCGCGCTCGACGCGGCGGGCACGTCCTGCAGCGCCTCGGGCAGGTTGTCCTTGTCGATGCGGCCGTCCTCGCAGAACACGATCGTGCGCTCGAGCAGGTTCTCGAGCTCGCGGATGTTGCCTGGCCAGTCGTAGCTGACGAGCAGCTGCATCGCCGCCGGCGTGACCTCGTTGACGTCCTTGCCGAGCCGCTTGCGGAACTTGGCGAGGATGTGGGCCACCAGGTCCGGGATGTCCTCGCGGCGATCGCGCAGCGGCGGCACGTGGATCGGTACCACGTTGAGCCGATAGAACAGGTCCTCGCGGAAGGCGCCCTTCTCGATCTCCTCGGCGAGGTCGCGATTGGTGGCGGTGATGAGCCGCACGTTGACCTTGAGGGTCTTGATGCCGCCGACGCGCTCGAACTCGTTCTCCTGCAGCGCGCGCAGCAGCTTGACCTGCATCTCGAGCGGGATCTCGCCGATCTCGTCGAGAAACAGCGTGCCGTCGTCGGCCAGCTCGAAGCGCCCCGGCTTGGACGTCACCGCGCCGGTGAACGCGCCCTTCTCGTAGCCGAACAGCTCGCTCTCGATGAGCGTGTCGGGGATCGCCGCGCAGTTGACCTTGATCAGCGCCTCGTCTTTGCGCGGGCTCTGCTCGTGCAGCGCCTTGGCCACGAGCTCCTTGCCAGTGCCTGACTCGCCGGTGATCAGCACCGTCGACGGCGTGTCGGCGACCTTCTCTATGACGTTGAAGATCTCCTGCATCGGCGCCGAGCTGCCGACGAGGCCATAGCGGCCTTTGCTCTCGGGCGTGCCCGGCACGCGCACCTGATCGCGGCGCAGCTCGCCGGCGCGCAGCGCCTTGGAGACGACCTGCTTGATCTGCTCCTGCTCGAAGGGCTTCTCGAGGTAGTCGAAGGCGCCGAGCTTGACGGCGGTGACGGCGTTGTCCACCGAGCCGTGGGCGGTGAGCACGATCACCGGCACGTCGGGGTAGTCGGCCACCGTGCGCTCGAGCAGCTCCATGCCGTCGACCTTGGGCATGCGCAGATCGGTGATCACCGCGTCGACGTCGTTGCGCGCGAGCAGCTCGAGCGCCTCGGCGCCGTTTTCGGCGCTGAGCACCTGGTGCCCTTCGCGTTTGAGGATCGCGCCGAGCACTCGGCGCAGATTGGTCTCGTCGTCGGCGACGAGGATCTTCTTCGGCGCCGGCATGATGTGCTCAGCTGCTCCGCAGGGTTGGGCGTGCGCCTATTGGCCGCGCACGTCGTCGTGGTCCGGCGTGAGGAAGGCCCAGAAGGCGTAGAGGCCGGAGACGGCCGACGATACCAGCACGTCGTAGGTCGTGTCGCCGCGTTTGAACGGCAGCACCTTGAGCGCGCGGCCGAGACGGTCGCGCTCCACCGGCGTGGCCAGCACGGCCGTGCTGACGAAGTCCTTCGCCTTGTCGTAGAAGAAGATCTTGCCTGCGGCGTTGGCGGTGGTCTGGTCGCTCGACGCGACGTCGCTGGCCGGCGCGCCGACGGCGAGCAGCTTCTTCTTGCCGGGCCCTTCGAGGTCGCCGAACGCCAGCGAGGTGCCGAACTCGCGGCCTTCCTGCTCGTTGGTGGGCGAGAGCACCGTCGGCTCGGCGATGGCTTTGGGCGTGTTGAGGTCGAAGTTGTCGTTCTCGAGCTTGTAGACGTAGACGGCGCCGCGCTGGCTGTCGGTGTCCGGCGCGCCGACGACGAGCTCGAGGCGTTGGTCACCGTCGACGTCGGCGAGCAGCACGGCGGTGCCGAAGCCGTTGGCTTTGTCGGGAAGCGGGATCTGCGTGATGTTGGCGCAGCTCTTGTTGGTCAGGCAGTCGGCCACGTGGTGGATGATGGCGACGTAGTTCTTCTCGGGCGAGGCGACGACGATCTCGTCTTCAGGCGTGCTGAGGTCGATGTCGCCGGCGGCGAGCACCGAGAACTCGCCCGTGGAAGGCCAGCCCGTGCCGTCGGTGATCGTGAGCGCGTCGTCGGGCTGAAACACCGGCCAGTTCTGCGCCGGCCAGAGCGTCACCGAGCCGTTGCCGCCGATGATGAGGTCGTCGCTCTTGGTCGAGCCACCCTTGATCGCGCAGCGCGCGATGCCCACGCCGAAGCCCGCCGGATTGGCGCTGAGGTCGTTCTGGCGCAGGATCGCCGGGCCTTCGTAGCGGTTGACGTCCATCACCAGCACCGAGCCGATCTGGCCGCGGATCTTGCCAACGTAGGCGAACGGGCCGTTGAACGCGCCGCCGGCGGCCGGCGTGAGGCCCGCCGCGCTGACCATCGTGTAGATGCGGTCGGGGTCGCCGAACTTCTGGTCGTCGGTGATGTCGTCGGAGGACGACTGGCTGTTGGCGAAGGTGCCGTCGTTGGAGAAGGCGATGTTGCTGATGGAGACCTTGGCGTTGCCGGCGACCAACATCAGCGCGCCTTCTTGCACGACGCCATCAGAGTTGGCGCGCGGCATGGTGGCGATCTCGAGGCCCCAGGTGCCCGACTTGATGTCGCCCGACTGCTCGATCTTGGCGGCCGGCGCCTTGTCCTCGAAGTCGTCGAACTTGGTGAAGCTGCAGCCGGCGCCGATGGCGGCCAGCGCCGCGAGGAGCGCGAAGGTTCGAAGCGTCATGGCTAGAACCTCAGCTGGGCCGTGATGCCGGCCGACGTGGGGCTGAAGGTCGGTGTCACCGCGAGCACCTTGCTCTCGGCCTCGCCGTATGAATCCGGCCCTTCGTTGCGGAATAGGTAGTAGATGCCGAGCGCGCCGGCGATGCCGGCCAGGCCGAACAGCGAGTTGGCGACGATGGCGAGGATCTTCCCTTCGAGGAAGCGGCTGTCGCCGCTGTCGTAGAGGCGGCGGGCGTTGAGGTCATCCTCGAGGGAGTCCGCGCGGTTCTTGCTGAGCACGCCGGTGATGATGCCGCCGGTGAGCAGCGCGGCGGCGACGCCGAGCGAGACGTAGGCTTTGACGCGCGGCGGCTTGGGGTGCAGCCGCACGGCGAGCTTGACCTCGGCGGCCTGCGCCACCTCGACGGTGTGCTCGTAGCTCTTGTAGCCCTCGCGCTGGACGCGCACGCGGTGCGTGCCGATCTTGGCGCGCGTGCGGCACGGGTAGTCCTTGCACGCGACGACCTTGTCGTCGAGGAAGACCTTGCCGCCCTTGGTGGTGCGCCCGGTGACCTTGACCCAGCCGTACTTGACCTTCTCCAGCGCGACGCGAATGGTGTGCGTCTTGCCGGCGACGATGTTGATCTCTTTGACCACCGGCTCGTAGCCCACGCGCTCGACGATGATCTTGCGCTTGCCGGGGCGCTGGTTGCCGCTGTACGGCGTGCGGCCGACGGCGCCGACGGTCTTGTCGTCGACGAAGACGCTGGCGCCAGGGATGTTGGCCTTGACCTCGATCCAGCCGAGGTTCTTCTCGACGCTGAGGCCGAAGTAGAGGTACGTCAGCCGGTCGTTGCGCACGATGAACGTCTTGCGCTCGGTGCGGTAGTCCTTGAGCTCGATGATCACGATGTGCTTGCCGGGCGGCAGCGAGCCGGTGTACGGCGTGCGCGTGAAGATGCCGTTCTTCTTGTCGTTGAGATAGATCGCCGCGCCTTCGGGCTGCGACTCGATGACCACCAAGCCCTTGGTCTGCACCGGCGGCAGCGCCGGAACGGCAGGCGCGGTCGGTTGCGAGCCTGGCTGCGATGTCGGCGTGAGGTGCTTGCGGATCGCCGCGATGCGCTTGGTGACCTGCTTGATGTCGGTCGAGTGCGGATCTTCCTTGGCGAACTGCTCGTAGTGCTTGAGCGCCTTGGCGAAGTCCTTGTTCTTCTCGAAGCAGACCGCCGCGTTGAAGAGAAACGCCGCGTAGTGCTTGTGCTTGTAGGCCTCGAGAAACTTCGCTGCAGCCTCGGCGAACTTTGACTGCAGGTAGAGATTCTGGCCGTCGTCGAACGCGTTTTTGGCCGCGACCATCGAGTCCTGCTGGGCAATCGCCGGCGAGGCGAGCAGCAGGACGATGACGCCCGACGCGAGGGCGAAGCGTATCCGATTCATGGTTCTCCGCGATGTTAAGAGACGGGTGGAATGATGACGATGGGCCTCAGCTAGTGTCAACCAGACTTAGACCTACACCTGCTCCAGCTCGTCACCTGTCCGGCTCATGAACGCTGCTCCAGCTCGATACGTGAGGCGCTGTCGGGGCGCTCCGAGTCCGCCTCGATAAGCAAGGGCTCGTCCTCGGCGCGCTCTCGCTCTGGCGGCCCCTCGAGCACCTCCTCTTTGATGATCCCAGGATTGCTCGCGTCGGCCAGCGGAGAGTCAGCCGCCGGCAGCACGCGTGTCAGCTCGCCGATGCGCAGCGTCTGAGTGCGCGGTGCGCGCACGACGTAGGCCTCCTCGCGGTCGCTCGAGACCTGCTGTGTCACGTCGGCGTCGGCGGCGGTGGGCAGCACCACGGTGAAGACCGTGCCTTTGCCCACGTGCGAGCGCACTTCGATGGTGCCGTGGTGGTTCTCGATGATGCGCTGGCAGATCGGCAGGCCGAGGCCTGTGCCGCCCTCTTTGGTGGTGAAAAACGGGATGAAGATGTTGGACAGCGCCTCGGCGGCGATGCCGCGCCCCGTGTCGCTGACCGCGATCTCGACGAACTCCGCGAGCATGCCGCCGCGAAAGCCGCGCCGTCGCCGCGTCGAGATCGAAAGCTGGCCGCGGCCCTCCATCGCCTGCACGGCATTGAGACACAGATTGAGCAACACCTGGCGCATCTGCTCGGGGTCGGCGCGCACCTGCGGCAGCTCGGAGCCGAGCTGCACGTCGAGCTCTACGCTCTCGGGCAGCTGCTGGCGCACCACCTGCACCGCCTTGCGCACCACGTCGTTGATCGAGGCCGGCTCGCGCTGTCCGCGGTCGGGGCGGGCGTAGCCGAGAAACTGCGAGACGACGCGGTTGAGGCGGTCGACCTCCTCGACGATGATGCCCATGTACTCCTGCTGCTCGGCGTCGCTGGCGTGCTCGGGATCGAGCAGCTGCGCCGCGCCCTTGATGGCGCCCAGCGGGTTGCGGATCTCGTGCGCCAGGCCGGCCGCCATCTGGCCGAGGGCGGCGAGGCGGTCGCGCTCCTTCATCTCCTCGTAGAGCTGCGAGTTGCGCAGCGTGACGGCGGCCTGAGCGGCCACGCGGCGCAAGAGCTCGATCTCGTCGGAGGCATAAGCTTCGCGCAGGCGGTCATCGCGCAGGTTGAACAGGCCGAGCAGCTGCTCGTCGAGCACCAGCGGGATGCACAGGTCAGCGTGCTGGTCGTCGAGCGCCTCGAGGATGTTGCGCGTGACCACGGCCGCGTCTTCGAGCTTCTGCGCGTCTTGATCGGCGAGCTCGCGCTCGAGGTTGTCGCGGTTGAGGTAGCCCTTGTCGCGCAGGCGCTCGAAGAACAGCCGCCGCGTGCGCGAGTCGAGCAGCTCGATGGGCGCCGGGCCGACGTGGCCAGCGAGGCGAAAACGCGTCGCGCCCGGGTCGGCGAGATAGATCGAGGCGTGCGTCACGCGCGCCGAGTCTTCCATCTCGCGCAGCACGCGGCCGACGCCCGAGCGCACCTCGATCACGTTGGCCAGATCGGAGACGAGGCGCCGCAGCCGCTGGCTGAAGGCGTACTTCTCGGCGAACAGCCAGCGGTTGACGCGGTCCTCGACGCGCCCGCGCAACGGCTCGAAGAGCGCGAGGATCACGAAGCTGGCGACGATGGTGTTGAAGAAGAAGACGCCCGGCTGATCGCGCCCGACCCAGGCCAAAAGCAGGCCGTAGATCACGGTCAGGATCAACACCAGCACCGAGAGCGTCATCATCTTGCCGAGCAGCTCTTTGATGTCGAGCAGCCGGTAGTGAAAGAGCGTCTGCGAGATGAAGTACATGTAGATCACCGTCAGCACGTTGCCGACGGTGGGAAAGCCGACGCCCGCGCGCGGCACGAAGTCGGTGGCGGCGAGCGTGAGCGCCGCGGCGCCGCCGTAGAGCAGGTACTTGAGGCGCACGGCCTCGGGGCGCGAGGCGATCGCCTTGAGACGGCCGTAGATCAGCGTCACGCTGTAGCCCAGCGAACCGAAGACGAAGAAGAACAGCGGTACGCGAAACCACGGCGACTTGTTGATGGGGAAGAAGAACGAGACGAAGAGGGCGACGTAGAAGAGAAACGTCAGCACCACCACCGGCTTGAACAGCGGGTGCGGATGGCGCGGATCGTCGGCGAGGAAGGCGCGAAAGAAGCGCTCGGTGCTGGTCGGGATCGCGATGGCGAAGAACTGGCTGATGACGGTGATGCCGCTCGACTCGAGCGTCGTCGCGAAGAAGTGCGCCAGGTAGAAGAAGGAAAGGTTGAAACAGAGCGCGGTGAACGTGACGTACTGGCGGTGAGCGCGATCACGCAGGATCACGCTCCAACCGATGACGAACGTCAGGATCGCCGCAAGCAGGGCGCTCAGGCTCTGAATGCTCATAACCTGCGCGATCTTAGCACTGGCGAAGGGGCGGCGCCGGCTACTCGCTTCCCGGCGCCGGCGCCAGCTTGTCGAACAGCGCCTGCAGCGGGTTGTCGATGTACGGCTGCGCGCGCAGCAGCATCGCCTTGCCTTCGTACCAGCGCGACAGCGAGTTGCCGCGCTCGTCGCGCACCGAGAAGCCGGCGTGCTGCCCCTTGTCGAGGCGCACGGTGACGCCGTCGGGCAGCTCGCGCTTGATGAAGCGGCTCTCGCTGATCGTATCGCCGGAGCGGCGCTCGAGCGTGCGCTCGACGGTGACGTTGCCCTTCTTGTAGCTGACCTTGAGCTCGGTGAGCTTGCCGTGCTCGAACGTCAGCAGCTTGCTGTGCTCGACGCCGCGCCGCGTGCGACTGACGTTGAGCGAGAGCCTGCCGTCGAGCTCGAAGACCGCGTAGCGGTCGCCGTTTTTGTGCAGCACGACGGTCAGCGGGCCGCTGCGCTCGACGCGCGTGTCGCCCAGCCGCAGCTTGCCCTCGAGCCCCTTGCGCAGCGTCGGGTGCACCGCGTCGTTGATCAGCGAGACGTGATCGTGGCGCTCGAAGATACGGCGCACGCGTCTGGCCCGCGTCTCGGGGGCGGCCAGCGCGAGGGCGCTGGCGCCGAGCATCACGACGAGGCACAAAAGCGCCGCGCCGCGCCGCGTGCGCGGCGAGCAGGAGGTTCCCATGTTGTCGCTCCAGTCCCGGCGCGTTGCAGAGATGCCAGCTGCGTGCCAGCACGGCTCGCGCGCTCAGGGGCGGCTTTTCGCCGCGTTGCGCGCTCGCGTGGGGCCGGCGCTACGGCGACTGTGCTGGCGCAACGGCGGCGCAGAAGGCTACAGCGCCAGGTCGCCGAGTAGCCGCACGCGACGCAGGCTCGGCAGCCGGTAGAGCGTGCGTCCGATGACCAGGCCCTCGGCGCGTACGTTGCCGATCCAGACCGCGCGCGCCTCCACCGTCTTGAGGCCGAGGTCGCGGCGTTTGCGCGTGCGCTTGTCGTAGAGAAAGAGGTGCGAGTAGAGATAGTCGGCGCTGGGACCTTCTCGCGACTCGAGTCGGTAGCGCTTCGAGGGAGACCACGTTCCCACGGCGTGACAGCCGCTGCCCACCAGGGGACAGGTCTTGGCTTTGCCAGGTGCATTGGCGCCCCGCAGGTCGGCAGGCGTGACGCGCTTCACGCGGCGCGTGGCGAGGTCGAGGCGGTGCAGCGCATAACGACCGTCGCGTCCGCTGAGAAAGAGCAGCGCTTTGTCGCCAGCAAGCCAGCGCGGATAGCGCGAGGGTATGCGCGTCAGCCGACGCAGGCGCCGCCCGCTCGCCGAGATGACGTACAGCCCCTTGGCGCCGCCAACCACGACCGGGCCCCGACAGGAACGGGCCCAGGCGTTGGTGACGGGGACGACGAGCGCTGCGACGAGCAGGCCCAAAGCGATGGCAGAACGCTGCATGCTATCGAGCAAAGCAACCAGCGTTCCACCGGGAGGAGCGGCTGATCACGCCACCCTACGCCTCTGGCGCGTGCCTTCTGCCACGTTCGTTCGAGGCCGAGCAGACGCGGTGATAGAATCGCCACATGGATCGACGTCGCTTCCTGCAGACAGCGAGCGTGGCCGCCCTCGGGGCGCCGCTGCTGTGGTCGCCGCTCGCGGAAGCGCGGCCCAAGCCGCCGTTTCCCGAGCTTCTGCTGCGCGGATCGGCGGGCGCCATCGGGCGCGCGCATGGCAAGGCGCTGGCGCCGCAGATCAAGGACAACGTCGGGTTCTACCTGCGCTGGCTGGCCGGCATCACCAAGCGCGATCACGCGTCACTGCTGCGCATTGCCAGCGGCTTCGCCGCGCCGCTCGCAGCGCACGCGCCGCACATCCTCGAGGAGATCAAGGGCGTCGCCGCCGGCTCGGGGCGCACGCTGTCCGAGCTGCTGCTCGTCAACGCGCGCACCGACATGCTGGTGCTCGCCCGCAAGAAGGCCAAGCGCAGGCAGCCCAAGCGCGTGCAGCGCTCGCGCGCGGCGCCGGGCTGCACGGCGCTGGCGCTGGTGGGCCGCGGGCGCTCGGGCCCACGCATCGCGCTCGGCCAGAACTGGGACTGGCGCTCGGATCTGATCGGCCACACCGCGGTGCTGCGCATCCAGCGCCGCGGTGCGCTGCCGCTGGTGACCTTCAGCGAGGCCGGCATGGTCGGCAAGATCGGCATGAACCGCCGCAAGGTCGGCGTGTGTCTCAACTTCCTCGAGCACCGCGATGACGCCAACGTGCACAGCTACGGCCTGCCGGTGCACGTGCTTTTGCGGCTGGTGATGGAGCAGCCCGACCTCGATCACGCGGTGCGCCTCGTCGAGCGCGCCAAACGCTGCGCGTCGGCCAATTTCCTGGTGGCCGAGCACGGCGCGCGCGGGCCGCGCGCGGTGGACCTCGAGTGGACCTCGCAGCGCGTCGCCAAGCTGTGGCTCTCGCAGGGCGCGCTGGTGCACACCAACCACTACGTCGCCGGCGCGATGCGCAAGGGCTGCACCAGCCAGCGCTCGCACTCGACCAACAACCGCTACAAGCAGGCCACGGCGCGCGCGGTCGCGAGCAGCAAGCAGCGCGACCCGGTGGTGCGGATGCAACACATCCTCGCCGACCGCGTGGGCGCGCCGTACTCGGTGAGCAAGTCGTCGGTGAAAGGATCGCGCAGCCAGACGCTGGCCGGTGTGGTGATGGACCTCTCGAGCAACTCGCTGCGGCTCTCGTCCGGACCGCCGCATCTGAACGCCTTCAAATGGAGGCCAGGCGCTTGAGCGCGAAACCCGAGCGCAGGTCGCCGCCGCCCGACGTGCGCGAGGCGCTGACCCGACTGCCCGCTGTCGACGAGGCGGTGCGCGTGCTGTCGCAGCGCGACGGGACGCTGCCGCACTGGGCGCTGGTCGAAGCGGCGCGCGCGGCCATCGACGAACGCCGCCGAGCGCTGGTCACGGGCACGCTCGCGCCCGCGTCGCAAGGCGAGGGCGCGCTCGACTGGTCGCAGGCGCTGGCGCAGGCGCGCGCGCTGCTCGTGCCGTCGCTGCGCCCGGTCTTCAACGCCACGGGCGTGGTGCTGCACACCAACCTCGGCCGCGCGCCGATCGCCCCCGCCGTGCTCGAGCGGTTCGCCGGGCTTCGCCACTACAGCAACCTCGAGTACGACCTCGAGGCCGGGCGCCGCGGCTCGCGCCACCATCACGCGTCGGCGCTGTTGCGCAGGCTCACCGGCGCCGAGGACGCGGCGGTGGTCAACAACAACGCGGCGGCGGTGATGTTGTGTCTCGCCGCGCACGCGCGCGGGCGCGAGGTGATCGTCAGCCGCGGCGAGCTGGTCGAGATCGGCGGCTCGTTTCGAATGCCCGACGTGATGGAGGTCTCGGGCGCCGTGCTGCGCGAGGTCGGCACCACCAACCGCACGCACGCGCGCGACTACCAGCGCGCCATCACCGACGAAACGGCGATGCTGCTCAAGGTGCATCGCTCTAACTTCGCCGTCGTGGGGTTCACCACCGAGGTCGCCGCCGAGGAGCTGACGGCCATCGGCCGCGAGCGCGGCGTGCTGACGATGTACGACGTGGGCAGCGGCTCGCTCTCGGACCTCGCCCAGCTTGGCCTTCCGCACGAGCACACCGTCGCCGAGATGGTGCGCGCCGGCTTCGACCTGGTCACCTTCAGCGGCGACAAGCTGCTCGGCGGCCCGCAGGCGGGCATCATCGTCGGACGCGCCGAAGCGGTGGCTGTCGCGCGCTCGCACCCGCTGATGCGCGCGCTGCGTCCCGACAAGCTCACCATCGCGGCACTCGAAGTCACGCTGGAGGCTTATCGCGACGGGTGCGCGCGCGAGCGCCTGCCCGCGCTGGCGATGCTCGGTGCCAGCGACCAGCTGCTCTTGGCGCGCGCCGAAAGGCTCGCCGGCGCGCTCGAGGCGCGCCTCGCCGACGCGGGTTACGCGCTGCGGGTCACGCGCACGACGTCGCGCGTGGGCGGCGGCTCGCTGCCGCTGGCCACGCCGAGCTCGCGTGCGGTGACGGTCGCGCACGGCGAGCGCTCCGCCGACCAGATCGCTGCGCTGCTTCGGCGCGGCACGCCGCCCGTGATCGCGCGCATCGAGGACGACGCGCTGCTGCTCGACGTGCGCACCATCGTCGACGACGACGTCGCGGCGCTGGTCGAGACGGTCGCGGCCGCGCTAGTGCCCGCCTAACCGCTGACCGCTGACCGCTGACGGCTACTTCGCCGCCCGTTTGCCCTTCATCGCCGTCACGCATGCCTCGCTCGGGCCCTTGCGCGCGAGAAACACGTCGAGGAAACGCGTGATGCGGCCGATGAACTCGAGGCGGTTGTGGCGGTGGTTCATCGAGTGGCCCTCGTCGGGCGCCACCATGTATTCCACCGCGTGACCGCGCCGGCGCAGCTTGCGCACCAGCTGGTCCTGCTCGCTGCGCGGCACGCGCGGGTCGGTGGCGCCCTGATAGACGAACAGCGGCGCCTTGAAGCGATCGACGACGGTGATGGGCGAGACCTCGTCGAGAAAGGGGCCGTCCTTTTCGAGCGTGCCGAACTCGTCGCGGAAGATGTGTCGGATCGCGCCCGACGTGTGCTCGAGGAACGTTCGCAAGTTGACCACGCCGACGAGGCCGACGCCGGCGCGCCACTTGTCCGGCTGGTGACCGAGCGCCATGTACGTCATGTAGCCGCCGTAGCTGCTGCCGAACACGACGATGCGCTCGGCGTCTGCCCATGGCTGTTTGCGCACCCAGTCGTTGACGGCTCCGAGGTCCTTCACCGAGTCCATGCGCTTGCGCATGTTGTCGGCCTTCTCCCAGGTCTTGCCGAAGCCTGTCGAGCCGCGGACGTTGGGCTCGACCACGGCCCAGCCGCGGCCGATGAAAAACGCGACGAATGAGTTCCAGCGCACCGTCGACGCCGAAGCGGGGCCGCCGTGTACGTTTACCAGCACCGGCAGCTTCGCACCTCGCGCACGCTTGCGCGGCAAGTAGACGTTGAGCGGCACCTTGTTGTCGTCGAACGTTGGCACGTCGAGGACCTGCACCTTGACGCGCGCGAGCTTGCCGAGACCTGCGCGGCGATCGCGTCGCAGCGCGCGCATGCGGCCGCTGCGCGTATCGACAGCGAACACGTCGGCGGGCTTGGCCGGCGTCGAGCTGTTGATGATCAGCTGCCGGCCGCGGCCGTCGAAGCGGCCGTGGAAGTTGGTGCCCACGCCTTGGCGTACACGCACCTTGCGGCGCAGCGTGCGCGCGTCGAGCAGCACCACCTCGGTGTGGCTGCCCATCTGCACCGCTGCGGCCACGAGCTTGCCCTTGGGGCCTGTAAGCGGCGCCAGCAGCTCGCCGCGTGGGTGCTTGAACGTCGCGAGCACCTTGCCGCTGGCTACGTCCACGCGCCGCAGATCCGCGCGCTCGCTGCCGAGGTCGCTGACCACGTAGATGCTCTTGCCATCCGCCGAAAACGTGGCGCTATGCGCGTGCGCGGTCTTGCCCGCGGGCGGGTAGAGCACGCGCTCTTTGCCGCTCTCGATGTCAACGACCACCGTCTTGGAATGAGACTGGCTGTTGAGGCGCGTGATGAGTACCTGCTTGCCATCGCGGCTGACGTCGCTGACGAAGTGAAAGCCGCGCGCCTTGATCAGGCTGCGTACCTTGCCGCTCGCGATGTCATGGGCGACCAGCTCGTAGACCGGCGAACGCCGCTCGCCGCGGAAGTAGACCATCGTCTTTCCGTCGGGCGTCAGGTCGGGCGCCTGGTGAAAACGCTGCGGCGCGTTGGTCAGCGCGCGCAGCCCCGTGCCGTCCACGCCGACGAGATAGATCTGCCAGTTCTCGTTGTTGTCCTTGTCGCGCGTGAACACGACGTGCTTGCCGTCGGGAAGAAAGCGACCGCCACCGGCGCGGTCTTTGGCCGGCGCCAGCGCGACGGGCTTTTTGCCCGGGCGGCGGACATCGCCGATGTAAAGCTGCGGCGCGCCGCCCGCGCGGTTGGACGAAAACAGCAGCACCTTGCCGTCGCGAGAGAGGTCGCGGCCGCGGTTGCTGAAGGCGTCGAGATAGGGCGCGTGGGCTGCGGCGATCTTCTTGTCGTAGTCGGCGCACGCGGGCGGCACCGCGCTCGGTTGCTCCTTGGCGAGGGTGGCGGCGGGCCGCTTCGCCACGGGCTTCGTGGTCGCTGGCTTGGCCGGCGCCGCCTTGGCGGAGCCTGCTTTTGGCGCGGGCGACTTGGGTGCCGGTGTGCTGCTCGAGCAGCTGGCGAGCAGCGTGGCGAAGGCGACGAGGGCGGAGTGGGTGCGCATGTGGCGAAGGCCTCCTCGATGGCGGCGCGACCGTAGGGCGTCGTCGCGCCTCGCACAAGCGGGATGAGGGCTCTCGTCGCATAGATATATTCTATTCAGTGTATTCGCAAGACAGGAATATATTTAATGGAATACTTTTAATGGATCGAGACGCCGCGGGTGTGAAGGTGACTAGTGTGCTTTCGCACGCTTGGGGGGGTATGATACGCGCGAGCACTGATCTCGTGAGCGAGCAGCAAAAAAACGCCGCGACTGCGGGAGCGCAGGACGAGGCCGAGGCACCGCAGGCGCAGGATCTCGTCGAGGCCGAGAAGATGGCCACGCTCGGCCGACTGCTCGCCGGAATTGCCCACGAGATCAACACGCCGCTCGGCGCGGTGCGCTCCAACAACGACATGCTCGACAAGGCCATCGAGAAGTTCGAAGCGATGGTCGAGTCGGGCGGCGAGATCTCCGACCGCAAGCTGCGGCGACTGCTCTCGACGATCCACAACCTCACCGAGACCAACGCGACGGCGCTCGACCGCATCACGCGCATCGTCACGGGCCTCAAGCGCTACGCCCACCGCAATCTCGAGAAGCAGAACGTCGACCTGCGCGACGTGCTCGAGATGACGCTGACCCTCGTGCACCACGAGCTGAAGTACCGCATCGAGGTGCACCAGCACGTCAGCGCCGACCTGCCGCGTATCTCGGGCTATCCGAGCCAGCTCTCTCAGGTCCTGACGAACCTGCTGGTCAACGCCGCGCAAGCGATCCAGGGCAAGGGGCGCATCGACATCTCGATGGCCGCGCGCGACGCCGACGACGGCAGCGGCCGCGAGGTGGTGATCACGGTCTCCGATGACGGCCCCGGCATCCCCGACGACGTCATGCAGCGCATCTTCGAAGCAGGTTTTACGACCAAGCCCGAAGGTGTCGGCAGCGGGCTGGGGCTGGCGATCAGCATGGAGATCCTCCAGCGCCACGGCGGACGTATGGAGGTCGAGAGCGAGCCCGGAAAGGGCGCGACCTTCCGCGTGATCCTACCCGCGCTCTGACGCCTCCGACGAGACGAGGCGCCACTCGCCGCCGTGCCAGTCCATCAGCTCGTACGGACGGAAGCGGTTCTTGTAGGTCATCGAGCGGCAGTCGCGCACCCAGTAGCCCAGGTAGTAGTGCGCTTTGCCGCGCTCGCGCGCCCAGCGCATCTCCCACAGCGCCGAGTAGGTGCCAAGCGAGTACTTGGCAAAGCTTGGCTCCCAGCAGAAGTAGACCGACGAGAGCGAGCGTTCGCCCTCGTCGATGACGCTGATGCCGGCGAGCTTGCCTTCGATGAAGTACTCGACGAAGTGCGTCGTGACGCAGGTCTCGACGAACGCCAGGTTGTATTGCGTGGGCGTGCAGGGCGTCGTGTCCGCGGCGATGTTGCGCGCGTGACGGTTGTGCAGCGCGAGGTGCTCGGGGTCGAAGCGTGGGCGCGTGACCCGAACTTCGACCTCGCCGTCGACGCTGCGCAGCAGGCGTCGCTGGCTGCGCGAGGGCTCGAAGCTGGCGACGGGTACGCGGATCGGCACACACTCGAAGCAGCCGCCGGGGCAGTCCGGTTGATAGATCATCACGCCGCTGCGGCGGCAGCCGCGCTCGAGGAGGCGATCAAACTGACCTGGCGAGAGCCGAAACGACAGACCGGCGCTGAGCGTCATCTCGCGCGCGGGCAGGTAGGGGCACTTGCTGGGAAGCGTGTCCTCGAGCTCGATCAGCTCGTCGACACCGATGAGCGGCGAGCGCGAGCGCGCGGCGACGCTTCGCCGTTTGCGAGCGCTCTTGGGCTCGCTTCCCTTACCTGGGCGTCGGACGCGGTTGTCGTCTTGCGGTCGATCCATCGCGCTCGTCTTTAGTGTAGTTGAAACGAGCGCGCGCGGTAGTCAGATCAGACGGCGCTGATCAAGGGCAGCCACTGGGTGTGCTCGGGTAGAGCCAGATCGTCTTGCCGAGGATGGGGCAGTTCTGCGGTCCGAGTGGCGCGCCGGCCGTCTTCGAGCACAGAAGAAAGCCCGTCACCAGTCCCTGCTTGCACGAGTCGCCGGCCTTGAAGAACACGGACGCGCTGCCGTTCTGGTGCGCGACGCAGCCGCGCTTTTCGCTGTTGGGCGGAAAGATCACGTTGCAGCCGACGGGGTGTGGGTCGCTCGCCGGACACCGCGCCCACACGCAGTCGCCGAGCAGAAACAGCGGCAGCTTGAGCGGCGGCGGTGGACCCGACGGCGCTTGCGCGTCGATGCTCTGACCGCTGCCGATGTCAGTCGGTGCG
>JAGQIK010000378.1 GCA_020431405.1 Myxococcales bacterium | reverse complement strand
CGCTGCGCGGCGCAGCGCAGGCAGCCGTCGCCAGCGCGGCGATCGCCGACAGCAGGCCGTAGCAGGCCGCGCGCTGGGCTTTACGTCTCATCGGCCCGCAGTATAGGCGACGCGTGCATTCAGCGTTCGGCTCCCGCCGCGCGCCAGCGGCTGTACGAGACCAGCGCCCGGTCACCCGTCTTCACCGGCACCCCCACCAGCAGCAGCGCGCGGCTCTCCGGGTGCACGTCGAAGCCGCGCGTGCGGCTGCGCGCGAGCTGGCTCGGCGGCGACGCGGGATCGGCTGCGGCGTGGGCCAGCGCCAGCGACATCGAGATCGCGCGCCCCTGAAGGCGCGTCGGCACGGCGCGCTCGATGATGCTGTCGAAGATGCGCTCGAGGTCCTCGGCGAGGTCCTTCTTGCAGACGTTGGAGATCGACCCGCCGCTATCCTGCGCCAGCTCGATGTAGCCGTGCGCCACGTCGTCGGCGCAGCTCGAGTTGCACAGCGCGCCCACCAGGTGAAGCGCCGCGCGGCCCTCGCCGCCGTGGCTCTGGCCGGACAGCAGCGCGTGCTGCGCGGCGTAAGTCGCGCGCAGGTGGCCTTGCAGCGACGCGTCGAGCGTGCAGTTGACGTAGCCGGCAAGCCCCTGCGGGTCGGCATTGATCAAGTCCGAAAGCGACTGCGGTCGCTCGTCGGAGATCAAGATCACTGCCAGCGTGGCGTCGGGGCGGATGTAGCGCGGGTGCAGCTTGCGCGGCAGGTGCCGTTCGATCGCCTTCTGCAGGGCGAGCATGCCGTATTCGCGCTGCGCGTCGGCCAGCGGCGTGCTCGCCACGCAGCGCTCGAAGGCCGCGCGCTCGTCGGCGCGCAGGAAGCGGTCGGCGCCTGCGCCGCCAACGCCGCCTGCCTGCGCGCCGCTGCACAGCGCACCGACGCTGGCGGGGTACTTGTCGGGATCGACCATCGTGGTGACGCCCATACGAAAGTCGAGCCCCGCGGCCAGCGCGCGCGCGAACAGCGCCTGGGCGCTGTCTTTGACGCTCTGCTTCTGATCGCGCATCGAGTAGGAGCCGTCGATGACCCACAGGATGTCGGCCGTCGGCCGCCCGCGCAGCACGTGCGGCTCGCAGGCCACCTCGAGGCGCGCCTCGGCCCCCGCGAGCGCTGTGCCGTCGCCGAGATCGTCGAGCAGCAGGCCCACGACGCGCGCTGGATCGTCGGCGTCCTCGGCGCGCGCCACCGCGCCGACCAACGCGAGCGCGTCCGCCGTGCGCCGCACGATGGACAGGCGCATGCGAAAGCGCGTGCCCGCCGGCCCCGGCGCCGCAGCGCCGCTGCTGCCGCTGCCGCCGAGCTCGAATGGCGCGCGCCCGAGCAGCAGCGCCAGCAGCACGTCGCGCAGCTCACCCAGCGTGCGCGGCGTGTCGCTCTCGAGCTCGAGCGCGCCACGACGCAGCATCGGCTTTTGGTCGTGGCTTAGCGCGCGCGTTCCGGCGCGCAGCCGCACCGCACGAAGGCCCACCGGCAGCGAAGCGGCGACGCGCACCAGCTGCGCGCCGAGCAGCGTGTCGTCGTCGCGCGCGGCGTCCGCCGGCGAGAGCGGGCGCGCTGCGGCGAAACCGAGCAACGCCCGGTCGGCGCCTGCGAGCGTCACCGCGAGCTCTTTCGCCGGCGCGGCGAGCAGCTGCAGGCGCTGGCTGCTCAGCGCGCGCGGCAGCGCCAGCGCCAAATCCGCCGCCGCGAAGCGCTCGACGCGCATCTCGACGCGCCCGCGCGCGCCGTCGCCGCCCGCGTCATTTTGCGGCGCGCGGCAGACGAAGCTGATGTCGACGGCGTCCGCCACGTCGCCGAAGGTCGTGCCCTGGCGCGGGTCGGTCTCGCCGCGGGCGCACAGGAAGGCGCGCGGCGGCGAGCAGCGCCCGTCGGCGAGGCAGCGCTGCCCTTCGGCGCATTGGTCGAGGCGCACCGACGGGCAGCCCACCGCCGGCTCGCCGCAACGCGCGCGACAGCAGCCCACGCGTCCGTCGCCATCGCGGTCCTCCTCGCCGTCGAGCAAGCCGTCGTTGTCGCTGTCGCGATCGCGCAGGTCGGGCACGCCATCGCCGTCCGTGTCGCGTGGCCGCGCCGCGTCGGGGCCGGCCTCGATCGCGTCGGGCACGCCGTCGCCGTCGCTGTCGAGATCGAGGTAGTCGGGCACGCCGTCACCGTCGGTGTCGCGCCCGTCGCAGCCTTCGACCTCGTCGGGCACGCCGTCGCGGTCCGCGTCGCTGCCCGGCGTGCACGTGGGCACCAACGCCGCCTCGGGGCGAGGCGCCACGATGTCGGCTGGCGCGCCGTCGCCACCATCGCCGCCGCCGCCGAGCGACGTGTCGGCGCAGCCGAGCAGCAGCAGCCACGTCAACGCGACGAGCGCGTATCTGCCGCGGACGACCGCTCCGCGGCCAAGAACCGCGCCGCGGACGACCGCTCCGCGGCCAAGAACCGCGCCGCGGACGACCGCTGCGCGGCCAATGAAATGTGCGCGACGCGACATGCTCACAAGGACGTCACGCTCGCACCGTTTGGCTAGCGCTTGGCGACGAGCGGCTAGTCAGCCTTTGTCTTCGGTGCCGGTT
>JAGQIK010000377.1 GCA_020431405.1 Myxococcales bacterium | reverse complement strand
GCCCGCGCCCGCGCCCGCGCCCGCGCAGCCAGCCGCGCCCGCCAAGCAGGCGTACGCGCGCGACAACGCCTCCTTCGGCGAGCCCAAGCCGATCGAGCCGTCCGCGCCGGTGTCAGCGCCGCCGCAGTACGGCCATCCGGTGCAAGGGCCCGATCAAGAGCAGCAGCAGATGGCGCAGCTGTACCAGATCTCGAAGCGCTGCATGAGCGCTCAGACGCTGGCCGAGCTCGACCGCCTGCTGATCAACACGCTCGAAAACGCCGTGCAGTTCGAGCGCGGGTTCATCACGTATCAGCTGCCGAGCGGCGACTGGAAGCTGGTGATGTCTCCCAAGGGCGATCGCTGGGAGCGCCGCATGGTGCGCGACCTGCTGCAGGCTTCGCTGCGCGCACAGGGCGCTCAGCTGGTGGTCGACTCGCGCAAGGACAACCGCCTCGGGCAGCGTGAAGATGGCGGCACCGACCAGCGCCTGCTGCTGCCGCTGCGCACGCAGGAGAGCCCGGTGGGCACGATCTTCCTGATCGCCAACGCACCCGGCGCGCTGGGTGAGCAATCGGTCGACTTTCTGACCCTCTTTTCCGACGTCGCCGCGCTGGCCATCGTCAACTGCGCGCGGATAGACCGCGGGTTGTAGTCGTGGGGCGCCGTGGCTGAGGACACACGCCAGCGACGCCCTCGACCCGATAGCGCAGGCACTCCCGAAAAGCCGCTGCGCTTCGGTCAGTATCGCCTCGCAGGGCGCATCGCGCGCGGCGGCATGGCCGAGGTGTTCTACGGGCTGCCCGCCGCCGACAGCCCACAGGACGTGCTGGCGATCAAATGCATGCGCCCGCAGCTCGCCAAGCAGGAGCGCTTCGTCGAGATGTTCATCCGCGAGGGGCGCCTGGCGATGATGCTCGAGCACGACAACATCGTGCGCACCGTCGACGTGGGCGATGTCGATGGGCGCTTCTACATCGCGATGCGCTACGTGCCCGGCAAGGACCTCAACCAGATCCTCAAGCGCTGCCAGGACGCCGGCCGCCGCGTGCCGGTGCCGCACGCGATCTTCATCTCGATGGTCGTCTCGCGCGCGCTGCACTACGCGCACGAGCTGAAGAATCCGCAGGGCCGCTCGCTCAACATCGTCAACCGCGACGTCAGCCCGGCCAACATCCGCGTCACCTGGGGCGGCGACGTCAAGCTGCTCGACTTCGGCATCGCGCAGGCGGTGATGCAGGTGCAGAGCGAGATCGGTATCCTCAAGGGCAAGTTCGCCTATATGAGCCCCGAGCAGATCCGCGGCCTGCCCCTCGATCGACGCACTGACGTGTTCTCCTCCGGCATCGTGCTGCACGAAGTGCTCACCTGCGAGCGCCTGTTTCGCGACGACAGCGAGTTCGCGCTGATGGAGAAGGTGCGGCGCGGCGAGATCAAACCGCCGTCGGCGATCAACAAGCGCGTGCCACCCGAGCTCGACGCGATCGTCATGCGCGCGCTCGATCGCGATCCTAACGGGCGCTTCCAGAGCTCGCTGGAGCTGGCGGAGGCGCTGGCGCCGCTGCTCGAGCGCTATCAGTTCGAGCCGGCCGAGCTCGGCGGGCTCGCGCGCAGCCTCTTCCCTAGCGACTACCGCAAGTCCGAACGGCTCATCGAGCGCATGACGACCAGCGGCCAGGAGCAAGCGCCTGAAGGCGTGCCCGAGTTCGACGACCCGACGCATATCCCGGTGCAGAAGAGCCCCAAGCCAGCGCGCAGCAAGCCGCCGCCGCGCACCAACCGCTCTTCGCGTGATGTCAAACCGGCGCAGCCCGAGCGGCGCTCGACCAAGGCGATCTGGATCGCCACCGCCGTGCTGTTGGCCGGGGCCGTGGCGCTGCTCGCCATCGCGCTGCGATGACGACGGCCTGGCAGCAGGTGGTCGCGTTGCTCGACGAGGAGCTCGCGGCCACCGAGGATCCGCGCCGCCAGAGCCCGCTGCGCTGCCGGCTGGCGTTGCTGCACTGGGATCTCTTTACCGACCGTACCGCGGCGGCCGCCTGCTTGAGCACCGCCAACGACGACGACGAGCAGGTCTTCGAGCTCAGGCGCCAGATCCTGCTCGAGGAGAGCGACGCCGCCGCCGCCACCGACCTCTGCGTGCGTCGCGCTCAACACCTCGCGCGCACCGGATCACAGCGGCGAGCGGCGGCGCTGATGCGCGAGGCGGCGCTGATGGCGCTGCTCTGGAGCTTCGATGGCACGCGCGCGCTGCTGCTCGCCGCGCAGGCTGAGGAGCTCGACGAGACACACGAGGTCGGCGAGCTGATGGAGCTGGCCCAGCAGCTCGATGGCGACGCACCGGGCCGCGCCGAGCGCGCGCTCAAGGCAGAGGTGGCGACCATGCCGCTGCTGCTCGACGGCGCGCTGGCGCTATGGGACGAGCTCGACGACGCAGACCGCGCCGCTCAGCTGATCAAACGCGCCTGCGAGCTCGACGAGAGCGACGTCTACGTGCTCACGCTCGCCGACGAGATCGGCGCCGCGGCGCAGCCGGGCGAGATCGATCGGCACGCGCTTTCCATGCGCGAGCTCGAGCTGCTCAGCGCGCAGTGGTCGGACTCCTCCGAGGTCGCAGCGCTGGCCGTACGCCTCTCGCAGCACGCCATCGAGCGCGGAGAGCTCGAGCGGGCGCGCGCTATGCTCGCCCTGGCGGCGCCCGCGCAGCTTCTCGGCGCTGTCGCCGCTGACAACGACGAGCACACCGACCCCGCGCTGATGCGCGAGGCGGCCTGGGCCAAACGTCTCGCCTCGCGCCTCGGTCGCGATGTCGCGGCGCGCGGGCGCGAGCCCTCGGTGATGGCGCGCGCCTATGGCGAGCTGGCCGACGGCTGTCCGGTCTCGGCGCTGCGCCGCGCATATCGCGTGCGGGCGGCCGAGTGCCTGGCGCGTGCGGGCGCGCCGGTCAGCGAGGTGCTGGCGCTGCTCGAGCAGTGCCGCGACGAGAGCCCCGCCGATCCCCACGTCGCCGCGGCGCTGGTGCGCGTCTGCATCGCCGACCGCGACGTGCGCCCGCTGGTCAACGTCTTCGAGGCCATCGCCGGCGTGGACAGCGCGCAGCGCCCGCGACTTCTGCGCTGGGCTGCACTGATCGCCGAGGCCCACAGCCTCGACGCACCGATGGCGGTGCGCCTGCGTCGCGACGGGCTCGCCGGCGTCGCCAAGATCACCCCCGACGCCGACGCCACTGGGCTGGGCGACCTGCAGCGCCTCTACCGGCGCGAGGGCGAGACCGCGCGCCTGATCGACGCGTACCAACGCGACGCTGACATCGAGACGCAGCCCGAGCGCGCGGCGCTGCTGTTCGGCATCATCGCCGCGATCCGTCTCAAGGCCGAGCAGCTGCGCGATGCCGAGCAGAGCGCCGCCGAGGCGCTCGGCCACGACGAACGCGACCCGCTGGCGATCGCGGTCAAGGCCGCGATCCTGCGCGCCGAGCAGCGCGCCGAGGAGCTGGCGCCGCTGCTGGTGCAGGCGTGCGAGGTCTTTCAGGCGCCGCGCTGCAAGGCGACGTTTCTGCGCGAGCTGGCGCGCCTGAGCCAGACGCCGGCGGAGGCCCGTCGCTATCTCGAGCAGGCGCGGCTGCAGGCCAGCGACGATCTGGGGACGCTCTCCGATCTCGCGCAGCACTACGAGCAGACCGACGGCTTCGCCGAAGCGGTCAAGCTGCGCCAGAAGATCGCCGAGACCACCAGCGATGCGCAGACGGCGGCGCGTGCCTACATCGACGTCGGGCTGCTCCATCTGCACAAGCTGGGCAACATCGATCACGCCAAGCAGGCGCTGCAGGAGGCGCTGCGGCGCGACCCGGAGAACGAGCGAGCGCTCGACGAGCTGTCGAGCATCCATCGCGAACGCGGAGACCAGCTCTCGCTGCTCGACACGCTGCAGCGTCGCCTCGCGCTGGAGAAGGGCCCGCGCGCGCGCTCGGACCTGCAGCTCGAGATCGCCGAGGCGCTCGACCTCAGCGACCACGAGCCGCACGTCGTGCTCGAAGCGTATCTCGCGGCGGTGCGTCTCGACCTCGGCAGCGATGACGCGTTGATCGCCCTCTCGCGCGCCGCGGCCAAACACGAGCGCTGGGAGATGCTCGCCGAGGCGCTCGCCGCGCTGCCCGAGCGCGACCTGGTGCTCGACATCCGCGCCGAAGCGCTCTCGAATCTCGGCCGCGTGCAGGAGGTCGAGGCGGTGCGCCAGACGCTCTACGACCGCGCCACGACACCGCGCGACCGTGCCGACCGCGCCTACGACCTCGGCCGCGCTCGCGAGCAGCTCACCGACATCGAGGGCGCGATCGCGTGCTACCGCCTCGCCGTCGGCGAGTCGAGCGAGCACCGCCCCAGCCTGCGCGCGCTGCAGCGCATCTACCAAGCCAACAGCGACATGCCATCGCTGCAGGCCGTGCTCGAGCAGGAGCTCGAGGTTTCGCAGGACCCCGACCGCCGCTGCGAGCTTTTGCTCGAGCTGTCGACCGTGCACGATGGTCTCGGTGACCGTGCGCGTTCTGCACGAGTTCTCGAGCAGGTGCTGGAGCTATCGCCCGACAACGACGTGGCGCTCGAGCGGCTCGAAGCGATCTACGTCATCGAGCGGCCGCTCGACCTCGCGCGCCTCCTGCAGCACCGCGCCACGATCGAAACCGACGGCAGCAGGCGCGCGCTGCTGTTGCTGCGCGGCGCCGAGATCTTCCGCGACCACGCTCAGGACGACGACGCCCTCGCCGCCTACGCCGAGGCGGCGCGCGCGGACCGCGACAACCGGGACGCGTTCACCGCGTTCGAGGCGTTCTGCTACGAGCGCGAGCTGTGGCGCGAGGTGATGGAGATGTACGAGGCCACCATCACCTACGTCGAGGAGGGCCACGGGCGCGCCTATCGCCTCTCGGACCTCTACGCGCGTCGCGGTCAGCTGCAGCTGCGTTACCTCGACCAGCCGGGCGAGGCGGCGGCGAGCTACCTCAGCGCGCTGGAGCACGATCCCAAGAGCGAGTCGGCGATGCGCGCGCTGCAGAGCATCTTCCTGCACCAAGAGGACTGGCTCGGCCTGGTGCGCGCCTACGAGCACCGCGCGGGGCTTCTACCCGACAACGAGCTCTTTCGCCTCGAGGCGCTGCGTCAGGCGGCGCGCTTGGCCACCAGCCGTCTGCCGCCGGACTCGGACGACGCGCTGCGCCTGTGGGGCGAAATCATCAGCGCAGACCCCAACGACATCGAGGCGGCCGAGAACCTCGAGCGCATCTACGAGGCGCGAGAGATGTGGCCGCAGCTGGCGACGGTGCTCGAGACGCGGCTCGACGCGCTGGGACCGCTGCACGAGACGATCGGGGAGCGGCTGCGACTGGCGCAGCTCTGGGAGGGCCAGCTCGACGACCCCGAGCGCGCAGCGCGTGCCTACGAGGCGGTGCGCGCCGTCGAGGAGCACCACGAGACCGCCCTGCGCGAGCTGGCGCGCATCTACGAGGCCACCGACCGCTGGGAGGAGTGCATCGGCGCGCTGCGCGACCTGGTGATCATCGAGGCCGACCGCGACGAGCGCTCGCTGCTCTACTTCCGCTGCGGATCGATCATGGAGGCGCGCTTCGCCGACGACCGAGCGGCGATCGAGTACTACGAAAAGTCGCTCGAGGAGTCGGCGGGCTGTCTGCCGGCGGTGCACGGCCTGCGCGACCTCTACATTCGCCAGGAGCGCTGGCAGGACGTGCTCGATACGCTCTCGCACGAGCGGCGGCTGTGGGAGGGCGAGGCCGAGCAAGCCGGCGTGCTGGCGCGCATGGCCGAGATCCGGCTCAAGCGTCTCGGCGATCGGCGCGGCGCCATCGAAGAGTTCGAGGATGCGCTCGCCATCGACAAGAGCTGCCAGCCGGCGCTGATCGCGCTCTTCGACATCGCCTTCGACGAGGGCGAGGACAAGCGCGCGCTCGAGCTCGCGGACCGGCTCGCACCACAGATGGCGGGCGAAGGCGCGCGCGAGGAGCGCAGCCAGTTCTTCTGCCGGCGCGGGCTGCTGCTCACGCGCGCTGGCGGCGACTACACGCGCGCCGCCGAGAGCCTCGTCTACGCGCTCGAGGTCTGGCCCAACAACCTCGAGGCCCTCGACGGCCTGATCGAGCTCTTCCGCGTCAGCCCCGATTCGTACGACTACGGCACGACCTTTCGCGACCTGGAGTCGATCTACCGCGGCGAAGGCGACCAGCGCGCGATCAGCCACGTGCTGGTGGCGGCGGGCGCGCTGTGCGAGCTCGCGGGCGACGCCGAGCAGGCGCTCGAGCACTACCACAGCGCCGAGCAGCACTGCCCCGACGAGCTCGGCCCGGCGCGCGCGCGCTGCGAGCTGCTGGTGCGTCTGCGTCGTGTCGACGAGGCTGTCGATGCGCTGCGCGCGTACACCGAGCGCTGCGAGGACAAGCCGGCGCGCGCGCGCGCTCTGCTGGCGCTGGCCGAGCTTCACGCCGACGTGCGCGGCGAGGCGCAGGTCGCGGCGCAGCTGTGCAACGAGGCGGTAGTGCTCGACCCGACGCTGCACGAGGCGGGTTATCTGCTAGCCCAGCAGCTGTACGTGCTGACGCAATACGACGAGGCGCGCGACACCATCGACGCGGTGATCACGCAGGCGGACGCTCACGGTGCGCGCGCGGCGCAGATGGCGCGCTACTACCACTATCGCGGGGTGACGGAGCTGGCGACGTTGGGTGTGGCCGACGCGACGGCGAGCTTTCGCCGCGCGCTGCAGCTCGAGCCGGCCTCGACGGAGGCGGCGATGGCGCTGGCGCGGCAGATGGTGCTCGCCGGCACGCGCGAGGAGGCCGAGGAGCTATTGGCGCACACGATCCACGAGAGCGAGCGGCGCGGCGACACGGCCGGCGCGAACGAGCTTCGCCGCAGCCTGGCAGCGATCCACCTCGGCGCAGGTCGCCACCCACAGGCGATCAAGCTGCACCAAAAGGTCATCGCTGCTGGCGCAGCCACCGTCGAGGACCACCTCGCGCTCGCCGAGATCCACGCCCGCTCGGGCGGCGGTGGCATCGGGCGCGCCATCGACACGCTGCGCGCGGCGCTCGACAAGGACCCGCTCGACCCGCACGTCTTCGTGCTGCTCTCCGACCTCTACCAGCGCGCCGGCGAGGGCGAGCGTGCCGCGCGCGTGCTGTCGGTGATGTCGACTATCGGCCTCGCCGGCCACCAGGATCGCGTGCGCATCAGCCAGCTGCGCCGCGGCAGCAACGGCGTGCCCCTCGGCGCGTTCGACGACCGCGCGCGCCAGCTGCTGGCGCTCGGCGGCGACAACTACGTCGAGCGCATGTGGCGCGCGGTGCGCCCGGCGCTCGAGCGCGTCTTTCCGCTCGAGCTCGAGGGGCGCTCGCTGATGTCGCTCTCGCAGGTCGAGCAGGACGGCTTTCGCGAGAACATCATGCGCTGCGTGGCGCTATGCGGCATCGAAGCAGAGATCGTGCTCGCCAAGGACGTGCCCGGCGGCGTGGTCGCCGACGAGGAGCGGCTGACCATCGATCAGGTGCTCGTCGAGCGCGACGACCGCGAGGTCGCCTTCGCCGTGGCGCGCACGCTCGAGCTGTTGCGCTCGGGCCATAGCCTCGTCAGCCGGCTGGCGGTGGACGACCGGCTGCTGCTCGTCGAGCTGCTCGGCGGCCTGCTCGCGCCTGCGGACCGGCGCAGCGACCTCGCCGAGGAGTTCATGCGCCGCCTGCCCGCCAAGACCCTCGCGGCGATCAACGACACCGCCGGCGCCTATCAGAGCAAGATCGAGAGCGGCGCCGAGCCGGAGCACCCCTCGCGCTGGCTCGATCGCGTCGAGCAGGAGGCCAACGGCCTGGGCCTGCTCGCCTGCGACGACATCGCCGCCGCGCTGCGCATGAGCGCGACGCTCGGCGGCCAGGAGCTGGCCCTCGGCCCCGACGGCACCGTGGCGGTCAAGGCCGTCAGCGGCGGCCCCGAGATGGTGCAGCTGTACCTGTCGGATGCCTACGAGGAGGCGCGCAAGCGGTTGGTCTAGCGGGCGGCGGTCAGGGTTTCGAGCCTCAGGCTTCAACTCCCAGCGCGAACACCATGCACGCGTCAACTTCGACTTCGACTTCGACTTCGACTTCGACTTCGACTTCGACTTCGACTTCGACTTCGACTTGGCCTTGGCCTCAACCTTCCGTTTCCACTTCGACCGCGCGACACGAAACGGAAGCCTAGGATTAAGGCCAAGGCCAAGGCCAAGTCGAAGTCGAAGTTGAAGTCGAAGGCCTGACCGCCCGGCCTGGCCGCTGCTCGACGAGCGGCGGCGTGGCGTGCTAAGTGCGTCGCGTGATGCTGCGCAACGCGCCGCATAGAAGCTGTCTGCTGGCGGGCGTCTTGCTCTTTGCGGCCGGCGTGGCTTGGGCGCAGCCAACGTCGCAGCCGCAGTCGCAGCCGGCATCGCAGCCGACGTCGCGGCCAGCCGCGGCAAAGGCGCGTATCGTCTTCACCGGCGACACCGGCGGTCTGGCCTCCAATCGCTCGCGTGGGCCGGCGTTTTCGGCGCTGCTGCGCGCGCTGCGCGATCGCGAAGGACACGCGCACATCGAGCGCACCGGCTGGGCCGCGCTCAGACGGCGCGGTCGCGTGATCGTCGGGGCCGGGCTGCGAAGCTCGACCCTCGCAGCGGCGCTCGGCCCGCTGCTGGCGGGCAAGCTCGAGCGCGTCGCCGCGCCGCGCGTCGTGCAGGTGCTCGAGAGCGAGTCAGAGCTCGTCGTACAGCAGCCGCCCCACCCGCGCTTCGACCTGCTGCGGCTGATCCGCGACGAGGTCAAACGCCGCCCGCGCGTCTACGACCCGACCCTGCGGCGCAGCACGCGCCGGCTGACCATCTACAAGCTTCGCAGCGGCGAGCGGGTCTACGACCTCGTCGAGCCGCGCGTCGCCGAGGCGTCACCGCCGCCGCGCGCGGCGCAGTGGGAGCTTTGGTGGTCGCTGCAGCTGGTGGCGCGCATCGGCGCCAAGAAGGCCCCGCTGCTGGCAGTGCTCAAGTAGGGGGGTACCGCCCCGGGCCGGCTGCGGCTGGTGAGAGCGCTGCGACGACGCGCCGGCGCGGCGCCGAGCTTGCTCGTCAGCGGCGGCGACGACGTCGCGCGCGACGGCCCGCTGCGAAAGCTCGGCTTTCGCGCCCTCGGCGAGCTCGGCTACGCCGCGCTGCTGCCCGGCGAGACCGAGCTGTGGAGTGGCACCAAGGCGCTGCTCGAGAGCGCCAAGAAACACGCGCTGACCTACGTCGCCGCCAACGTGACGTGGCGCGCGAGCAAGGGAAAAGCTCCAGTCTTCCGGCGCTACGTGCGCGTCGACGTGGGCGGGCTCGACGTGCTGGTGCTCGGCGTCGTCAGCCGCCGCTTCGCCAAAGGGCTGCCCGACCCGAAGCTGCTCGCCGACGTCACCATCGACGATCCGCTGCGCGCCACGGCGCGCGTCGTCGACGAGGTCTACAAGCTGCCCTCGGCGGCGCCCGACCTCGTCGTCGTGCTCGGCAATCTGCGTGGCCGCGAGCTCGCGCGCTTTCGGCGCCGCGCCTACGGCGTCGACGTCTACATCGGCGACTGGACCGGCCATGGGCACGAGCGCCTCGCCCAGCGCGTCGACGTGTCGCGCAGGCGCCCGCGCCTCGAATCGCGCGGCCTGTTGCTGGCGCCGCGCAGCAGCTGGATCGCCGTCGGCGAGATCGGCGTGCACGCGCGCGGCCGCGGCGACCTCTCGCGCCTGACCTACAGACCGCACGTGATCACGCCGCGCCTGCCCGCCGACCTCGGCTGGCGCCAGCGCCTCAGCGCGATCTACCTGGCGATGCTCACGCGCGCCGAAAAGCAGCTCATGCCGTCTCTCGAGTCGGTGATGCGCGGCGACAAGAAGCTGCGCGAGCGCGTCGGCCGCGACCCGCACTTTTCGACGACCATGTCGCGCGAGGAGATCGCCAAGACCGAGCTTTGGTACACGGCCAGGCTGTGGGGCAACATCGTGGCCAACCTGCTCGCGCGCAGCGCGCGCGCCGACGCCGTGATGCTGCCCCCGCGCAACGCCCTCGGCACCAACGTGCCAGGCCCGGTGCGCGAGCTCTACGTCAAGAACTGGCTGCAGCGCACCGAGATGCTGCGCGCGGTCGAGCTTTCGGGCAAGACGCTGCGCAGGCTGGTGGAGCTCGCACGCGCCGCCCGCCCAGACGTGATCGTCACCGGCCTGGTGCCGGGGCGCTGGCTGGTGGGCGGTCGCCCGCTGCACGACAAGGAGCGCTATCGGCTGTTGACCACTGCGAGCCTGCTGGCATCGCCGGCCGTGGCGCGCGCGTTGGCCGGAGCCAAGCCGGCGGCGCGCTTCACGCTGCGCGAGGGGCGGCTGCGCGCCGACGACGACGGCAAGCCGCTGGCGCTCGACAAGGTCGTCTTCGACGTGCTTTACCGCATGCGCGCCAAGGACCCCAAGCTCGGGGATAGCTCGCGCGCGCAGATCAAACGCTGGCTCTATCCGCGCGGCAGCGAGGTGGTGCCGCGCTGGTCGTTTGCCGTCAAGTCGCTGGCGGTGCAGTTCGCCAACTACGGCAACTACCCGGGCCGCTCGTGGCTGCGCAACTCGGGCATCCGCGAGCAGCGCACCGTCACCCCCAACAACTACACCTTCGGCGTGCGCGGCGCGTTCGAGCTCGAGTACGACTCCGCGAACGTTACGTGGACGCTCGGCACGCAGTTCAAGCTCGCGCGCACGGTGATCGATCTCTCCGACGTCGGAAACGGCGACGTCGACCAGGAGCCGCTCGACGATCTGGTCGGCAGCACCGAGCTGCGCCTCAAGTTCATCGAGGTCTCGCTCGGCTCGGCCGGCCGTTACAAGCTGATCCCCTACGCCAACGTGACCTTCGACAGCGAGTTCACCGCCACCGTCAACCCGATCACCCAGGCGAGCTTTCCGCACCAGAAGGAGCTGCGCGTCTCGGCCGGCATCGTCAGCTTCCCGGGCAGGATCCTGCGCGAGGTGCGTCTCGCCGGGCTGAGCAAGACGGACTTCACCGTCGAGCGCGGCAAGAGCGAGGGCGGCCTGCTGTTCGGCCTCGGGCTGCACTTTCCGCTCTGGCGCGCGGCGCTCGACATCGGCGGCACGCTGCGCTTCTTCCCCAACACCAGCTCCGACACCATCGAGGACCTGGGGCTGATCATCAACGGCACCGCCAAGCTTTCGGTGCCTATCGTGCGCGGCCTGGCGGTGGCGCTCTTCGCCGACTACTTCATCTACCGCGCCAAGGTGCTCGACGTGACCGATGCCGCGACCAACGAGGCGGCGCGCCGCGGCACGGCGGCGAGCGTGATCCTCGGCGCGGGCCTCACATTCGATCGCATCTGGAAGCTCTAGCGCGCTAGCGCTAGAGATCGAGCAGCACGCGGCCCTTGACCAGGCGGCAGCGGTAGACGCCGAGCGGCTTTTCGCTGGGGCCCTTCTTGATCGAGCCGTCGAGCGCATAGCGCGAGCCGTGCTTGGGGCAGACCACGTGGCGGCTCTTGTGCTCGTAGCTGACCAGCCAGTGCTTGTGCGTGCAGATGGCGTCGAGCGCGCGCACGCTCTCGGCGCTGTCGCGCACGAAGAGGATCTTGCGGCCCTTGATGTTGAGGATCACGAAGCCACCCACGCGCGTGAGCTTCTTGACGCGCGAGATGCGAAAGGCCAGCTTGCGCGCCTCGGCCTCGGGCAGCGCGGCGAGAAACACCGCGGCGCTGGCGGCGGCGGCGAAGGCGCGGCGGGTCATGGCGTGCGCGCAGTGCTCGGCCAGCGGGCAGCTTTCGCTCTCGGCGCTGGGGGTGGATTCTCGGTCGCTCACGGGCCTTGGACGGGGTCAGGGCAGCGCTGATTCAACGCCTCAGCGCATCATCACGACGATGGCGACGGCGGCGATGATCGCCGCTGCGCCGATAGCGCCCAGCCACACCAGGTTCGAGCGCTTGCGCGGCAGGTTGGCGTGCTCGTCGGTGGGCTCGGCGCGCCGCGTCGAGCGCATGCCGGTCTTGTCGCGCAAGCGTCGTAGCGCGCCGGCGGACGGCACCGAGGTCGAGCCGCCGAAGCTGCCGGCGCCGGTGCCGACCGTGGAGAGGATGCCGGTGAACGTCGAGCTCATGGCGCCGCGCGTGACGATCTTGCGCTCGCCGCCCGACGGCGCGATCTCTTCGATGGCGTCGAGCAGCGGATCGGGGATCTCGCGGCGCACCGACTTGACGAACGCGAAGTAGGACTCCTCCAAGTCGTCGAAGGCCATCACGGCGTCGCAGGTGTCGCAGCGGCAGGTCGGCGCGCTGGGTACGGCGTCTCGGCCCGGGAACTGCGTCTTGGGCACCTCGAGCTCGTCGATGTCGACGAGGATCGACTTCTCGGCGTCGCACGTCTGGCAGAAGTACGGCACGTAGAAGCTCTTGACGAAGGCCTTGCCGGCGAAGTTCGAGACCTGGTTGAGCTGCGCGACGATCGCGGGCGAGCACTCGAGCAGCACGACGACGCTGCCCTTGCCCTGCACCTCGTCGAGCCAGCGCACCCAGTCGCGCACGCCGCAGTTGTTGATCTCGGTGATGCCGGCGAGGCTGATCAGCGCCGTCTCGCCGCGGATACGCGCCGCGAGCGGGGCGAGCTCGTTGTCTTCGTCGATGGTCCCGGCCACGCGCACGAACGTGCCGCGTTCGACCTGCTGGACCTCAGCCTCGAAAGACGCCATCGCTGCTGATTATAGCGCGTGAGGCTTACTTGAAGTACCAGCGCTCGATGTTCCACCAGGGCGTGTCGCCGCCTGTGGGGTCCCAGCCGACGAGACCGGCGGCGAAGCCGCTGCGCCGCTGGCCGAAGAACAGCGGCACCAGCGGCAGGCGCTCGGCGAAGATCTTCTGCATCTGGCGCGAGACGGCCACGCGCCGCTCGACGTAGATCGAGCGCCGCCAGCGCCGATACATCGCCTGCAGCTGCTTGTCGAAGCGCTTGCTCGGCTTGCTCACCGCGTAGCGCCCCTTGGCGTACGGCACGTTGAAATAGCGCACCGGGTTGCTGCCGCTGCGAGAGAAATAGAGCAGCCCGGCGTGCTTGCCCTTGGCCCAGAGCCGATACGACGAGCCCTTCTTGAAGACCAACGTCGGCTTGAAGCCCGCCGCCGGCAGCTGCTTGACCACGCGCTCGAGCAGGTCGCGCTCGGGTGAGCCCTCCTTGAGGCGCGTAGCGATGACCGTCACCTCCAGCGGCAGCTTCACGCCGGCGGCCTCGAGCAGCGCGCGCGCCTTGCTCGCGTCGTGCTCGTAGCGGCGCACGTCGGGCTCGTAGTCGTCGGCCCAATGCGGCCGAAACGCGTGTGCCACGCGCGTGCTCTCGCCGAAGACGTGCGCGCCGGCGGCGCGGCGATCGATGGCGTGCGCCAGCGCGCGGCGTACGCGCACGTCGTTCCACGGCGGGTGCGATAGATCGGGCTGCAGAAAGTACATGCGGTCGTATCGATCGGAGCGCACGGCGCCCTTGGGCGACTTGGCGAGGATGCCGTAGGAGAGAGGGCCGATCAGCGATGCCAGGTGCGCGCGCCCGGCGATGATCTCGTGGGCAACCGGGCCGCGCTTCTTGTTGACGACAAAGCGCACGCGCTCGATGGCCGGCGCAGCGCCGGCGAAGTGTGGGTTGCGCGACAGCAGCAGGTGGTCGCCCTTGACCATCTTCTCGACGCGGTATGGCCCGTCTCCGGGCGGCGCGTTCTCGTCGAGCCACTTGTCGAGCGCCTTGATGCCGCCCTTTTTGACCACGGGCTCGATGGCGGCGCGCGGGTAGAGCGCGAAGGCTGCCAGGTTGCGCCCGACGCGGTTGTTGAAGGTGATCTCGATGGTGAGCGGATCGATGACCTTCACCGCGCGCCGCGACGCCGACTTGCGCAGCGCGGCGCTGTAGGCGAGGTCGGCGCTGGTGATGGCGCTGCCGTCGCTCCAGCGCATGTTCGGCCGCAGCGCCCAGCGCACGACCATGCCGCCGTCGGGCAGAAAGCGCACCAGATCGTTGGTCAGCCGCGGCACGCGGCGTGCGAGATGCGCGATGACCTTGTGGCCCGAGCCGGCGCCGTCGCGCACGGCGTGCGTCAGCCCGCGCCGCAACAGCCCTCCGCGCACGTATGACGTGGCGAGATCGCGCAGCCGCACGATGCTCACGCGAAGCTCTTTCTGCGCGGACTTTGGCGTCGGCGGCGAGGCCGTGGCCTTGGCCTTGGCTTTGGCCTTCTGGGCGCTGATCGCGCCGGGCTCCGGCGTCACCTTCGGCGCGCGCATCAGCAGCAGCCCGGTGGTCACGGCGGCGATGGGGATCACGGCGGCGGTGATGAGGTCGATGCGGCGCGACAGCTGCGGCCGCGCCTCGACGATGTTGTGCGAGAAGACGCTCTCGATGACGCACAGCAGGATGATCACGTAGGAGCCGAGGAAGACCTTGTCGACGGTCATCAGATACGAGACGTCGGGCACTGCCTTGGATTGCGAGAATTGGAAGGCCACGCTCGAGAGCAGCGCCGTCACGCCGATGCTGCCGCGCACGCCGATCTGGTGCGCGCGCACGAAGAAGGCCAGCGTGGCCATCGCCAGGATGATGCCCAGCGGCAGCATGAAGCGCAGCACGTAGGGCAGCACCGGACGCTCGAGCGCCACGAGAAACGTCACGCGGCGCCGCTTGGCGCCCACGCCCTCGCGCACCACCGAGCCGAAATCGGAGTGGTAGGTCACGTTGGCGACGCTGGTCTTGAAGTACGGCTTGTAGAGCCAGCCCGTGATCGAAAACGTCGGCGACATGCCGCTGCCCGCGGCGTCGGGCACCAGCCGGCCCTCGTAGACGGGCAGCTCGACGTGCACGCGCAGCTTCTGGCGGTCGAACGGGAAGTGATGCAGCGGAAAGACGCCGCGCAGCGTCGCCTGCATGCGCCAGCGCGCGCTGCGCCAGTCGCCGTCGGCCTCGCGCGCGAGCAGCACCTTCTGGCCGATCTCGGCGTTGGCCAGCGCGATCGGCGGGATGCGCTCGTCGCCGAGCCACTTGACCCACAAAACGAGGTCGGCGTTGAAGCGGCCGGTGGTGAGGTCGAAGTTGGAGATGTCGGTCAGATAGACGCCG
>JAGQIK010000376.1 GCA_020431405.1 Myxococcales bacterium | reverse complement strand
GATCGCCATCCGCCCACTGTTCGTCCTCGCCTGTCTCGCCGCGCCGCTGTGCGCGTGCACGCTGTCGTTCGAGCTGCCGCCGCTCGACGACGCCGGCACGCCGCCCGCGCGCAGCTGCCCCACGCGCGCCGGGCAGCCGAGCACGCGCGTGACGAGCAGCGCCGAGCTGGCCACCGCGCTCGCCACGGCGCGCGCCGACAGCGAGATCCTGCTCGAGTCCGGCCGCTACGAGCTCGCCGCCTCGCTGCAGCTGCCGTCCGGCATCACGCGCTTGACGCTGCGCGGGGCCTCGAGCCGCGCCGAGGACGTGATCATCGACGGCGGCGATACCGTCACCGTCGGTCTCGACACGAACGGCGCCACCGATCTGCTGCTCGCCAACCTCACCATCCAGAACGTCACCGAGCAGGCTGTGCTGATCGGGCCCGGCTCGCATCGCCCGCACATCTGCAACGTGCACCTGCTCAACGCGGGGCTGACTTTCATCAGCGCGCCCGACGGCGGCTCGGGCGGCAGCGACGAGGGCATCGTCGAGCAGAGCCTCGTCGAGTACACCGTGGCCAGTCGCAGCGAGCTGGCGAGCGGCATCTCGATCAGCGGCGGCTCGGGCTGGCAGATCCGCGACAACATCTTCCGCAACCTGATCACGCCGGCGGGCGCCGCGAGCGCCATGGGCCCGGCGATCCTCGTCACCGAGGGCGCGCGCGACACCATCGCCGAGCGCAACCTGATCACCAACTGTGATCGCGGCATCAGCTTCGGGCTCTACGACCGACCCGAAGACCACCGCGGCGGCGTGATCCGCAACAACGTCATCTACCGCGCGCCCAACGCCGGCGAGCAACCCGACGTCGGCATCCACATCGCGCAGTCGCCCGACACCAAGGTGCTGCACAACACGGTGCTGCTCAGCGGCACCTATCCGAGCGCCATCGAGTACCGCTTCGCCGGCACCACCGGCGCGCGCATCGAAGGCAACCTGCTCGACGCCGCCGTGCGCCAGCGCGAAAACGCCAGCGCCACCGTCGCCAACAACATCACCGACGCTTCGCCGAGCTGGTTCGCCGACCCGGCCCGCTTCGACTTCCATCTCACAGCGAGCGCCACGCGCGCCATCGATCAGGTGCCTGCCAGCAGCGACGTCCCCGACGACATCGACGGCGACGCGCGCCCGCGCGGCGCAGCGTCCGACATCGGCGCCGACGAATTCTGAAATTCCGGGCGCCGCTTTTGTTCGCGAGCTGCATACACGGTGCGGAGGCAACGCCCGGATGAAGCAGGCTCTCGCTCTTTGCTGTGTCTTTCTAGTTGCTTGCGGCGGCGACCTGGTCGGCGGCATGCCTGGCGACGACGCCGCTGGCGGCGACACGATCGTCCCAGGTAGCGAGACAGCGCCGGCGACGGATGGCGGCACGCCCGGCAGCGACCAACAGGTCCCGCCGGCCGGCGACGGCCCGCCAGGCACAGCTGACGGTCAGCCGCCCGCGCCCGACCAGGGCACGCCGCAGCCCGATTCGACAACGCCCCCAGCACCCACCAGCTGCGCGCCGCTGCCCGCGCCGAGCGGCAACGTGATCAACGTGACGCCCTCGCAGGCCGCGCAGCTGCCGCAGATCGTCGCCAACGCCGCCGCCGGATCGACCATCGCGCTCGCCGACGGCACCTACAAGATGACCGGCGGCGAGGCGCAGCGTCGCATCCAGATCCAGAACAACGGCATCACGGTGCGCTCGGCCTCGGGCAAGCGCGACGCGGTGATCATCGACGGCGAATATCAGACCAACGAGATCATCGTCATCACCGGCGACGACGTGACCATCGCCGACCTCACGATCAAGCGCGCCGTCGACCACTTGATCCACGTCACCGGCGGCAACGACAACACGCTGCGCACCAAGCTGTGGAACCTGCACCTCGAGGACAGCGGCGAGCAGTTCGTCAAGGTCAACCCCAGCGGCAGCAACACCTACGTCGACGACGGCAGCCTCGAGTGCAGCCGCTTCGTGCTGACCAGCGCGGGGCGCCCCAACATCGAGCCCAACCCAGGCGGCTGCTACACCGGCGGCATCGACGCGCACGCCGCGCGCGGATGGGTCGTCCGCAAGAACCACTTCGAGGGCATCTACTGCACCAACGGCGGCCTCGCCGAGCACGCCGTGCACTTCTGGAGCACCAGCCGCGACACCCTCGTCGAGCAGAACGTGATCGTCGACTGCGCGCGCGGCGTGGGCTTCGGGCTGCGCGAGAGCGGCACGCCGCGCCGCACCTACGCCGACAACCCGTACCCTGGCGTGGGCTATCTCGATCACATCGACGGCATCATCCGCAACAACCTGATCTACGCCAGCGGCGCCGCGGCCAGCTACTTCGACACCGGCATCGAGCTAGACCAAGCGCGCGGCGCCGCCGTGCACCACAACACGGTGGCCAGCAAGCCAACCTTCTCGTCGATCGACTATCGCTTCGCCAACACGCAGGTGGCCATCCACAACAACCTCGTCTACCGCATCAGCCTGCGCAACGGCGCGCAAGGCACGGTGAGCGACAACGGTCCCGAGCCCGCGCCCGCCTCGCTGTTCGTCAACGCCGCCGGCGGCGACTGGCATCTCGCCGCCGGCGCGAGCGCTGCGATCGACAAGGGCAAGAACCTCGGCACCGCGGCCGGCCTCGATCTCGACGGAAAGCCGCACACAGCAGGCGCAGGCTCGGATCTAGGCGCCTACGAGCGATAGTCTATTCAATATATTTTATTGATACACTGAATAGATTCGAACGTGGTCGCGCGGCGATCACGCGAGCTAGTAACGCACCTGGAAGCGCGCCGAACGCACGCCATAGCGCTCGTGCAACGCGTCGATGACCACCGCCGTACGCTTGACGCGCTCGCGCGTCGCGCTCAGCGCCGCCGCCCACGACAGCGAGACGTTGAAGACGTTGCTCTCGTCGCCAGGGCTGTTCTCGAAGACGCGCGATCGTGTCGACACCAGGTCGGCGCCGATCAGCGCGTCTTGAACCAGCGCCCGCGGCGCTGGCCTCTCGAGCACGATGTCGAGTCGGTCGACGACGCTGGCGCCGAGCAGCTCGGGATAGCCATACAGCGGCGCGCCGCGCTCGAGCGCCCAAGCACGCTCGCGCTCGAAACGATCGCTAGCCACGCGTGCGGCGACGAGGGCGAGCAACACCACTAGGCCGGCTGCGACCAGCATCGCAGCCAAGCCCGCAGCGCCACCATAGGTGGCCAGCAGCGGCAGCGCGACGATGAATCCGAGCCCCAGCGCGATCGCGATGTTCGCCGTCAGCGGCAGCTTGCCGAACCACGGCGCGAGATGAGCGCGCAAGCGCTGCTCGCGCTCGGCGCGATGCTTCTTGGCCTCTTTGGCGGCGCGCTCCCGCTCGTGGCGCCTGGCCTCGGCGGCGGCATTCTCTGCGCGGGCCTTGCCGGCGCGCGCGAACACCTCGAGCGGACCTTCTTGGATGGTGATGGGATGCGATAGCTGTTTGCGATAAGGCATGACGAGCTCCTTGCTCGACACGCCTCGAAGTGCGCGGCTTCGAAGGGCGTATCTAGTCCTTCATACGCGGCCTGAAGCGGTGATCCTCGTCAAATCGGCGGCGCGCACGCAGTCGCTGGCGTCAGCGTCGCAAGCAGACGTTGGGCGCGAAGGAAGCGTCGCCGCAGACGTAGCCTTGTGGGCACGGGGGCACCGTGTTGCCGCAGAAGAAGGGCATCTCGCCGAGGTCGGGCATGTCGCAGTCGACGAGCAGCTCGCTGAGCTGCTGGTGGCGGTCCGACGTGTAGCGGATGCGCGGCGGCGCGGCGTTGGGATCGGCCTGCAAGCCGCAGCGCGTGTCGACGTCGCACTCGGTCTCGATCGCCATGCGCAGCGCGGCGACGAGGTCTTTGCACTCGGCGGGCTCGCCGCAGCCGGTGTTGCCGGCGAAGAGCGAGGCAGCGAGCAGGGTGACGGTGGCGAGGCTGGCGCGCGCTAGCGTTGCGGTAGACATGCGCTGACACGATCTCCCGAGCGGCGCGCGTGAGCAAGCGCTGCGAGATAGAGCAACGTTCGCGGTTTTGAGCAAGGTTGGCGGACGTTGAGCAAGACGTGCGGCGAGGGCGAGCAATGTTTGTTTTGCTCAGCGATATCAGATGCATGCATCAGAGGGCGCCCGTTTGAGCAACGTGTGCGGTACGTCGCAGCGCTTGCTCAGTACGTGGTTACGCGATGTTAGCTAGTGGCACGCCGCGTGCTCTAGGACCGTGCGAGCGTCACCAAGGAGAAGGCCATGACGAACACGAAGAAAAAAAGCTCCCTCGCCGTTCTGGCCCTCGGCCTGGTGCTCGGGTTTCTGACCATCGCGTTCTTCGGCAAGGCGCCGGGCGCCAAGGTCTGCCACTCCCCCGATTGCGCCACGTTCACCCAGCCGGTGACGGTCGCGCGGGCGCAGGCCAACATCTCGCTCGCCCCCACCGATACCGCGCAGACCCGCCGCGCCCAGACCAACACGACCGCCCCCGTGTTCGGCGCCAAGCTCGCCACCCGCTAGCTAGCCCGCGTCGCTCGACGCGCTGTCTCTCGCTCAGCGCGTCTCCCTCTACAACTCGTACTTGCGCAGCTTGACGGCGAGCGTTCGCTCGTCGATGCCCAGCGCGCGCGCCGCCGCGTTTCGATTGCCGGCGCTGTGGGCGAGCGCCTCGTGGATCAGGCCGCGCTCGAAGTTGCCCACCAGCAGCTTGAAGTCGAGCGTCTCGCCGCCATCGACCTCCACCGAGGTGATCTCGTTGAAGTCGATCTCGCGCTCGATGCCTAGCGCGCCGAGCTTGTGGACCAACGTGCGTCGCGGCATGTTGAGCACGGTCGCCGCCTCGGATTGATTGCCGCCGGTGCGAAGCAGCGCGCGGCGGATCAGCCCCGCCTCGAACCGTCGCACGCGCTCCTTGAGATCCATCTGAGGGACCTCCACCAGCGTTCCCGTGCGCGTGCGCCCGCGCGGCGGCGTCTCGCTGTCGCCACCGCCGATGCTGCTCGTGCTCGCGCTCGCGCCGGTCGCGCCCGCGCTGCCGCCACGTGCCGTCGCGTTGACGGTGGCCTCGGGCGGCAGCCGTCGTCGGCGCGCGGTGGCCGCCGGCCCGAACGTGGTGCCGACCACGCGCAGACGCTCGGGCAAGCACTGCGCTGTTAGCACGTCGCTGCGCGCGAGCACCACGGCGCGCTCGATGACGTTGCGCAGCTCGCGCACGTTGCCCGGCCAGTGATACGTGTGCAGCATGCGGCGCACCTCGGGGTCGATGCCGCGCACGCTGCGCTGGTTGGCGCGGTTGGCTTCGTCGAGAAAGCTCGCCACCAGCGGGTCGAGGTCGTCGGGCCGTTCGCTGAGCGGCGGCACGCGCAGCACCATCGAGTTGAGGCGGTACAGCAGATCCCAGCGGAACGTACCCTCGTGGCACATCTTCTCGATGTCGCGGTGCGTGGCCGCGACGATGCGTACGTCGACGGGGATCTCCTCGCTCGAGCCGACGCGGCAGATACGGCCGGTCTCGAGCACGCGCAGCAAGGCCACCTGTGACTGCAGCGCCAGGTCGCCGATCTCGTCGAGAAACACGGTGCCGCCGTCGGCCTCCTCGAAGACGCCCATCTTCTGGCGGTGCGCGCCGGTGAACGCGCCGCGCTCGTGACCGAACAGCGCGCTCTCGATCAGCGTGTCGGGGATGGCGCCGCAGTTGACGCTGCGGATGGGCTTTTCGCGGCGCCGGCCGCGCTGGTGGATCGCGGTGGCGATGAGCTCCTTGCCGGTACCCGTGTCGCCGATGATCAGCACCGGGATCATCGAGTCGGCGACGCGGTCCACCGTGGCGTAGAGCTCGAGCATCTTCGGGTCGGCGACCACCACGGCAGAGCCTTGCGGCCACCACGAGACCGTCGCTTCGACAGTGCGGGTCTGCGCCAGCGCGACGGGGTGCGAGCGCGTCGTCGAGTGCAGCATCTCGCGCGCCGCGGCGATCAGCTCGTCGGCCGTGCGCGCCCCGTCGGGAAAGTGCGCGGCGCCGCAACGCGCCTCGATGTCGCGCTCGGCGGCGCGCGCGCGCAGCTTGGCCACCAGCTCGCGCACGTACTCGACGTTGGCCTCGGGCAAAAGCAGCTCGAGCGCGCTCGAGGCGTAAAGGCCCACGCGGTCGACGTTGCGCAGCGACTCGCTGCACAGCGCGACCAGCTCGTGCGGCTCGGCGCCCTGCGCGCTGACCATCACCACCGCGAGCTCGCGGCCGAAGGCCTCGGCGCGCTCCACCTCGTCGCACAGCATCGCGTGAAAGCGGTCGTGGCTGGCCACGCCGCGTGACGGCGCGGCGTTGGCTTCGCGCTGCTGCACGGTGACCGTGACGGCGCCGAGCTCGACGCGATCATCGAGCCCCAGCTCGCGCCTGCGTACGCGCTGTCCGTTGACCTGCGTACCGTTGGTCGAGTCGAGATCCTCGACCCACAGCACACCGTCGCGCAGCTCGAAGGCGGCGTGCATGCGCGAGAGGCTCGGCTCCGGCAACACCAGCGTCGCCGGCGCCTGGCGCCCGATCACGATGCGCTTGCCGGGCGCCGCCGCGAGCATCTGCACGCCATCGCGGTGGTAGACCACCAGCACCAGGTCGGGCGTCGCGTCGGAAGACGCGAGCTGGGCCTTGGCTAGAAAGTCGGCGATGGTGCTCGCGTCGTCTTCGTATGTCATCCGCTCGCGGGCCGCCCCAAGCATCCGCCCGCCTCGAGTGATTCAGTCTAGCCCATCTGGTCTGGGCTGTAGGGCCGGATGACGGGACCCAGCTCGAGGATTCCCTCGCCGTCGCAGCGCGGGCAGCGATAGCCGCCGAGCACGGCGATGTCGTCGATGTCGTGCGCCGCCTGCGCCCACGGGTCGTCGCTGCGCAGCTGCAGGCCGAGCCGGCAGCCGCAGCCGTGGGGGCACTCGTCCACCAGCAGGATCGCCGGCTCGAGCTCGGGGCGCCGCGCAGCGCCGCCGACGACCTCGAGCCGCCGCGGCGCGTCGCCGACGACGAGATGCCACTCGAAGCTGATCGCGACCAGCTTCGAGCAGCTCGGGCAGGCGAAGGGAAAGCGTGGCGAGTTGGGGGCCGCGAAGGCGATCTCTCGCTCGACCGAGATGTCTACGTCCCAGACGAGCGAGAGCGCGCAGTGCGGGCAGGCTGCGCGGACGTCGGGCAAAGGATCAGACGCGCTCGAAGAGGCCGGCCGCGCCCATGCCGCCGCCGATGCACATCGAGACCACGCCGTAGCGGTGCCCTTCGCGCTGCATCTCGTAGAGCAGCTTGGCGCTGAGGATGCAGCCGGTGGCGCCGAGCGGGTGACCGAGCGCGATGGCGCCGCCGTTGGGATTGACCTTGCCGGGGTCGAGGCCGAGCTCGCGCACGCAGTAGACCGCCTGCGCGGCGAAGGCCTCGTTGATCTCGAAGCAGCCGATCTCGTCGAGCTTGACGCCCGAGACCTCGCTGAGCTTGCGGATCGCCGGCACCGGGCCGATGCCCATGATCTCCGGCGGCACGCCGACCACGACGAAGTGGCGCATCAGCGCCAGCGGCTCGAGGCCGAGCTGCTTGGCGCGCTCCGTGGTCATCAGCACCGCGGCCGCCGCGCCGTCGTTCATCGGCGAGCTGTTGCCGGCCGTCACCGTGCCGTCCTTGGAGAACGCCGGGCGCAGCTTGGAGAGCGCCTCCATGGTGGTGTCTTCGCGCGGGCACTCGTCCTGCGCGAAGAAGATCTGCTCGGGGCCAGCATCGGTGTACACCGTCGCCGGCACCGGGACGATCTCCTTGCTGAACTTGCCTGCCTTCTGCGCCGCCACCGCGCGCTGCTGCGACTGGCAGGCGAACTCGTCCTGCGACGAGCGCGAGACGTCGAATTTGCGCGCTACGTTCTCGGCGGTGAGGCCCATCGGGGTGAACGCCTCGACGTAGCCGTCGAACAGCTCGGGGTTGGCCGACGGCTTGTTGCCCGCCATGCCGACCATGCTCATCGACTCGAGGCCGCCCGCGATGGCGACATCGATGCCGCCGAGGGCGATGCGCCCGCCCGCGATGGCCATCGCCTGCAGGCCGGACGAGCAGTAGCGGTTGATCGTCATGGCGGGCACCGAGTACGGCAGCTCGGCGAGGAACGCGGCGTTGCGCGCGACGTTGAAGCCCTGCTCGGCCTCGGGGAACGCGCAGCCCAGAACGACGTCGCCGACCTCGTCGAGCGGAAGGCCCTTGGCGCGCCGCAGCGCGTCTTTGATCACGATACCGGCCAGTGTATCGGGCCGGGTGTCGCGCAGCGCCCCTTTGGCGGCTCGGCCAACCGGGGTGCGCGCGATGCTGACGACAGCGATGTCACGCATGTCGAGCTCCTTTGGCGTTCGCCGCGTTAGTTACGCAGCGGTTTGTTCTTCATCAACATGTGCTCGATGCGCGCCTTGGTCTTCTCCTCGCCGCACAGCGAGAGGAAGGCTTCGCGCTCGAGATCGAGCAGCTGCTGCTGCGTGACCTTGACCCGCGGCGACGTGTCACCGCCGCACAGCACGTGCGCGAGCTTGCCGGCGATGAGCGCGTCGTGGTCGGAAACCTGACCACCCTGGCGCATGTTGTCGACGAACCAGCGGATGGTCGTGCTGGCGCTGATGCCTGGCAGCCGGAAGCGCACCGGGCGCGGCTTGCGGTAGCCGGCGCGCGCCATGCCGAGCACCGTCGCCTTGGCGTCGTGCAGCAGCAGGTCGCGGTTGAGGGTCACGCCGTCGTGCGGTCGCAACATGCCGAGCTCGCGCGCGTCTTCCGCACCGACGGCGACCTTGGCCATGCCGATGTTCATGAAGGCGCGCTGGATCAGCGGCAGCGTGTTGAAGTTGGGGTCGTCGGGCACGCCGGCCAGCACGCGCTCGAGCATCTGCGCGTTGCCGCCGCCGCCGGGGATCAGGCCCACGCCCACCTCGACGAGGCCCATGTAGGTCTCGGCGTGCGCGCGCACGGCGTCTGCGCCCATGGTGATCTCGGCGCCGCCGCCGAGCGCGAGGCCCGCCGGCGCGGCGACCACTGGAACGCCGGAGTAGCGCAACCGCAGCGTCGTCTGCTGGAAGCGCGTGATCTCCTGCTCGAGCTGATCCCACTGCTTCTGGTTGATCGCCATCACGATGCCGAACAGGTTGGCGCCGGCCGAAAACGAGCGCGCGTCCTCGTTGCCGATGACGATGCCGTTCCAGCCTTCGCCCTCGGCCATGTCGATGGCCTTGTTGAGCGCGCCGATGATGTCGCTGTCGACCGCGTTGAGCTTGGTGTGGAACTCGGCGAGGATCACGCCGTCGTCCATGTCATAGAGCGTGGCGCCGGCGTTCTTGTAGAGGACCTTCTCGCCCTGCTTGAGCGCGGCGATGCGCACGGCGCGCTCGTCGAGCGGGACGGCCTTCTCGCTGCTCGAGGAGAAGTCGTAGTAGGTCGGCTTGGCCTCGCTGCCGCCGTAGAAGCTGCTGCGTCCGCTATCGAGCATCGCGCGCACGTTGGCCGGCACCTCGATGCCGTCCTTGTCCATGCGCTCGACGCTCTCGCGCACGCCGATGGCGTCCCACGTCTCGAAGGGCCCGAGGTCCCACTGGAAGCCCCACTTGAGGGCGTTGTCGATGTTGACGATGTCGTCGGCGATCTCGCCCATGCGGCGCGCCGAGTAGGTCAGCGTGTGCGCGGTGACGTCCCACGCCAGCTGCGCGTGGCGGTCGTCCTGCGCCAGCATCGCCTTGAGACGCGCGCGCGGGTCTTCGATCTTGCGCACGGCGCCCACGGAGCCGATTCGCACGCTCTCTTTGGGCTTGTACTGCCAGCTGCCGAGGTCGAGCGCGTGGATGTCCTTGCCGATCTTCTTGTAGAAGCCTTGGCCCGACTTGGAGCCGAGCCACTTCTTCTGCTCGACCATCTCGCGCAGCCACTTGGGCGCCTTGAAGGTCTCGCGGCACTCGTCGTTGACGAGGCTGTCGTAGCAGTTGTCGGCGACGTGAAGCAGCGTGTCGAGGCCGACGATGTCGGCGGTGCGGAAGACAGCGCTCTTGGGGCGGCCGGTGGGCGCGCCGAAGACCGAGTCGATCTCCTCGACGGAGAACGGCTCGTTTTCGCCGCCACGCATGGCGTGCAGGATGTAGAGCATCCCGTAGGTGCCGATGCGGTTGGCGACGAAGTTGGGCGTGTCCTTGCCGAAGACGATGCCCTTGCCGAGCACGTCGCCGCCGAAGCGCGCCATGAAGTCGAACGCCTCGGGGTCGGTGTCGCTGCCGGGCACGAGCTCGAGCAGCTTCATGAAGCGCACGGGGTTGAAGAAGTGCGTCACGAAGAAGTTCTTGCGGAAGTCCTCCGAGCGCCCTTCGACCATGCCCGCGATCTCGAGGCCCGAGGTGTTGGACGTGACGATGCAGCCCTGCTTGCGTACGCGGTCGACCTTCTCGAAGAGGCTGCGCTTGATCGCCATGCGCTCGGTGACCGCCTCGACGATCCAGTCGCAGCGCTCGAGCAGCGCGAGGTCGTCATCGAGATTGCCGGTGGTGATCAGCTGCGCGTCCTCCTTGCTGTAGAAGACGGGCGGCTTGGCCTTCTTGGCCTTCTCGATGGCCGTGCGCGCGAAACGATCGCGCTCGCGCTTGTTGTCGCGCTGTTTGCCCTCCAGATCGGGGGGCACGATGTCGAGCAGCACCGTGTCGATGCCGACGCCCGCGAGGTGTGCAGCGATGCCGCTGCCCATCACGCCGGCGCCGAGCACCGCGGCACGCCTGATAGTCCGGGCCATGCGGAGCTCCTTTGCCTACTGTGGTACGGTCGGGCGATTAGATGGCAGTGTGCTGCCCCGCGTCAAACCGCACGGGAGATGCAATGTATCCGCTCGTTTTTAAACCGATTTTGAAGGAGCTTGTCTGGGGCGGCCGCAAGCTCGCCGACCTGGGGAAGGCGCTACCGGCCGATAAGCCGATCGGCGAGAGCTGGGAGGTGGTCGACCTGCCCGACGATCAGAGCGTCGTCGCGGAGGGCGCATACGCGGGCATGACGCTGCAGTCGCTCTGCGAGCGCGAGCGCGACGCGCTGCTCGGACCGGTGGCGCTCGACGGCGGGCGCTTCCCGCTGCTGGTCAAGTACATCCACGCCGAGCGCACGCTCTCGGTGCAAGTGCACCCCGACGAGGAGGCGTGCGCGCGCATGGGCCGCGGGCGCCCGAAAAACGAAGCGTGGTACATCCTCGACGCCGAGCCCGGCGCGGTGCTGTACCTCGGCTTGAAGCCAGGGACCACGCGCGCGCAGCTCGAAGCGTCGATCGCCGACGGCTCCATCGAGCAGCTGCTCGTGCAGGTCGAGGCCAAGCCAGGCATGCTCGCACCGGTGCGCCCCGGCACGCTGCACGCCATCGGCGCCGGCATCGTGCTCGCCGAAGTGCAGCAGCCGTCGGACACGACCTACCGCGTCTACGACTGGGGCCGCGTCGGCCTCGACGGCAAGCCGAGGCAGCTGCACATCGCCGAGTCGCTCGAGTGCACGCGCCTCGACGCCGCGGTGGACGTGACGCAGACGCAGCTCGACGCCGGCCACTTCCTCGGCGCGATCCACGCGCTCGCCGATGGCGAGGTGGCCATCGACGGCGGCGGCCCGCGCGTTGTGGTCGCCCTCGGCGGCACGGCCGTGTTGTCGTCGTCGACGCTCGGCTCGCCGCTGATGTTGTCGCGCGGCAAGGTCGCGCTCGTGCCGCACGCGGTGAGCGACGCCAAGGTGCGCGACGCGGGCGAAGGCAAGGTGCTCGTGGTTCGCTTCCCGGCGGGCGGATAGCCGCGGCGCCGCCGCGCGGCTACGGCTGCTTGTCCTGCGGCTGCGGCTGGGGCGGCTGCGGCTTGTTCGGCGTCCAGAGCGAGAACTTCGTCTCGAAGCCGAACATCAGCGCTGGGGTCGCCGCGTTGGACGTGGCGTAGGCCACGCCGTCGAAGGCGAAGAACACCGCGAGGCGTTTCTTGATGAACCACCACGACACGCCGAGGCCGAAGCCGAGATAGCGCGTCTGGCCGGCGCCCGAGGTGTTGGTGATCTTCACGTCCTGGCCGAAGGGCTCGTAGAGGCTGACGTGCAGGTCGATGACGAGCTGCGACCACAACGTCACGCCGGCCATCAGCATGCCGACGATGGCGTGGTCGATCTCGGTGGCGCGGTTGAAGCGTGCGCCGAGCGTGCCCGAGGCGAAGGCGGGGGCGCCGAAGAACGTGAAGCCGAGGCCGCCGTCGATGGTCAGCTCGCCGAAGGTGTTCTCGACCGTCGGCCGGTAGACCGCGCGGCCGCGCTCGCCACTGTCGGTCTCGAAGACGACGTCGCTGAGGATCTCGTCGCCCGCGGGCGGCGCGTAGCCGTAGCGCGCGCTGACCGAGAGGCGCCAGTTGCCGTCGCGCACCAGCCCGAAGCGGATGCCGGCGACCAGCGGGCCGACGTAGCTCGTGCCGTTGCCTCCGGCCTTGGCGTAGCCCACCGGCGAGAGCGACGTGGTCGCGGTGATCCAGCTGTTGATGCCGCACTCGCCGTAGAGCGAAAAGAGCGTGTCGACGTAGCTCGGCACCTCGGCGAAGACGCGCAGGCCCTTGTCGGTGTAGGCGCGACCGCCGACGAGCAGGCGGTTGGAGAGCTTGGCGTAGCAGCTGCCGGTAGGCTGCAGCCAGCCCGCCTGTGCGTTCGCGGGGGCGACGAGGAGCGCGGCGAGCGCGACGACGAGCTTGAGCGTTCGTGATGGCAGGGCCACGGGCCACAGGCCACAGGCCACAGGCCCTCCTGCCATCGCGCGGCACACTTCGCGGCGCCGTTCTGCGAGAGGAGCGTCGCTGGGTCGCGCTGCTCGATGCCCGTGTATGCGGTAGCTAGGCGAGCACGACGTTCGCCTGCGATCCTGTGGCCCGTGGCCCGTGGCCCGTGGCCTTCGTCTCGCTGAGGCCCGAGGCCCGAGGCCTGAGGCCCTCGCGCACTGAGCAGTCGTCTGTCGTGAGCTGCGGTGAGCGTGACGCATCGTCTGTTTGCGGCCATAGTAGCAGCGGTGAGGCGAGCGACGGTATTTTGGCTGTGCTGTGCTGTCGCGCTCGCGGCGGGCGGCTGTGCTGATCAGCAGGTGGCCGCCGATGGGGTAGGGCCACCGGGCGACGCGCGCAGCGACACAGCCGACGCGGGTCGAGACGCCGAGCCTGCCGACACGCGCGCCGACAGCTTGCCGCCCGATCTGCGCGTGCCGGTGCCGTGCACGCCGCCGGGGCCGACGTATCAGGTCAGCGCCAGCGACGTGGTCGACCTGATGCAGACGCGGTGCGACGGCAGCCGCTGTCACGTCGGCGGCTTCGCCGCCGGTCTCGACATGCGGCGCGAGGTGTTCTTCGACAACACCGTCGGCATCCCGAGCAACAACTCGCCGCTGCTGCGCATCCATCCCGGGCAGCCGAGCCGCTCGTTTCTTTATCTCAAGCTCACCGGCCAACAAGCGGGCGCGGGTCGGCGGATGCCGTCGGGAGGTCCGTACTTGGGGAGCGCCGAGCTGTCGCTGGTGCGGCGGTTTATCGAGGATTGCGCCCACGAAGGGGCGGTGGCAGGCGCGGCGGTGGGGCCGTGATGGGCGCTAGCGGCTAATAGTTGCTGATCAGGCCAGCGTCGCCCTCGAACTGGAAGACGTAGCGGCCGCGACCCATGTTGGTCGACGCGCCGTCGAAGGTGAAGCCGAGCAGCAGCGAGTTGTTCGACTCGGCGGTGCGGCCGTTGATGAGCGCTTTGGCCTCGTCGCGAACCAGCACGTTGTCGATGGCGCCGCACATGCCTGGCGACTTGTCACCCTCGTCGTTGCCGCCGAAGCGCATGCGCACGGCGTGGAACAGCGCGCTCTCGCGGCGGCGTGCGCCGACGAGCTCGCCGTCGATGTAGAACTCCACGCGATAGGGCTGCACCGCAACCTCGACGTGCATGCCGTTGGGCGGAGCCCACAGGCGGTAGCGCGCGACGGGCTGGCCGTTTTCGATGAGGCGCAGGTAGTTGTTGACGATGTCGATCGCGACGGTGCCGAAGTCGAGCACGCGCTGGTTGCCGATGCCGATCAGACCTAGGTCGAAGGAGAGCGTGAAGGTGGCCGCGTCGACGCGCGGCGAGATCACCATCGAGCCGTTGTTGCAGATCGCGGCGAAGCGCTTGGTGAGCTGCACGTTGGAGACCTCGGGCTTGGAGGGCGTAACGCCGTAGCCCGGAATGGCCTCCGGTCGGACAACTGTGTCCGGAAACAACCCCGTCATCTTGGGAAGCGGCTTGTCCTTCTCCGAGAAGAGGTTGGAGCTTCTTTGCCCCATCTCTGTCTCGGGCATGCCGCCGCAAGCTACAAAAAGCGACAACGACGCGATGGCCAAGATCGAGGTGGTTAGCTTCATAGAGATCCTCCGGCCAGGCGGCTCGCGGGCAGACCACGAGCCAAACGTGTTGGTACAGCAGAACGTCTTGGTGAAACAGCCTCCGTCGCGCGAGGGCGCGAGCGACCCGTGAGGCTATTGTGCCGGATTCTTCAGGTGAGCCGCAATACAAATCGCGGAACTTAGACCAAATTAGTCGTCGAGGTCAACGAATTCGGCAGCTGCCGCCGAGATCGCCCCAGAACGCACCAGGGTGGCCACAGCGCCCAGCTCGCGCGAAATCGAGCGATCCTCGGTGACCGGCGCGAAGTGGCGCCCGATGAGATCCAGCACCGCTTCGCTTGGGTGCGAGAGGCGCCGATCGTGCTCGGTCCAGGGGTAGCGCTTCTTGATCGAGACCTCGACCTCTACCGGGCGTCCCTCTTCGAGCTCGATCGCCTCCTGCATCGCGCGTTCGAAGGCGCGACGCACGGTGTTGCTCGCAGCCGGGATCTCGGCCTTGGAGGGGAAGTGGTCCGAGACCTTGCGGATCGCCGCCGCCTGCGCGGCGAAGCACAGCTCGACGGCGAGCACCTCGGCGCAGCGCGGCAGACACTCGAGCACGCGCAGCGCCAGCGGCGCGCCCATCGAGACGTGGTCTTCTTGGCCGGCGTCGGTGGAGACCGAGAAGAGGTGGCTCGGCGTGCTGTGGCCCCAGATGTAGTTGACCAGCGACGCCGAGGTGTACTCGGCTGCCATCAGGCCCGACGACGTGGCGCGCACGCCGTCGTCGATCTCGGGCCACACCAGGTCGCTGCCGAGCCCCTTGTTGCGCGCCTCGTCGACGTAGCGCGCGCAGCGCATGTTGGACAGCCGCGCCATGATCGCCATCGCCTGGATCAGGCCGTAGACCTTGATCGCGATGGGCATGCCGTGGAAGTGACCGCCCGAGACGATGTCGATGTGCAGGCCGTCGCTCTCGAGGATCAGCGGGTTGTCGGTGACGCTGTTGGCTTCCACCGCGAACGTCGCGCGCGCCTCTTCGACGAGGTCGTAGCAGCTGCCGAGGATCTGCGCCGCGCAGCGCAGGTTGTAGGGATCTTGGACCTCGCCGTCGATGCTCTTGTCGGCGTGTACGTCCTGGATCGGCGAGCGCTCGAGCAGCGCGCGCAGCCACGAAGCGACCACCAGCGCGCCGCGGTGCGGGCGGCGCTCGTGCAAGTCGGCGCGGAAGGGCTGCGCCGAGCCGAGCATCACCTGCGCGCCGAGTGCGGTGGCGATGCCTGCGACGCGCAGCTGCTCGCGCAGCTCTTCGGCGGCGAGGATGCCGATGGCGGTGAGGTACTGCGTGCCGTTGTTGAGCGCGAGCCCTTCCTTCATCTGCAGGCGCAGCGGCGCGATACCTGCCGCCTCGAGCGCCGGCGCCGCGGGCACACGCTCGCCCTGCTCGTCGAGCACGTCGCCTTCGCCGAGCAGCACCAGCGCGACGTGCGACAGCGGACAGAGGTCGCCGCTGGCGCTCACCGAGCCGTGGCGCGGCACGTAGGGCGTGATGCCCGCGTTGAGCAGCGCCACGATCTGCTGCACCACCTGCGGTCGCACGCCGGAGTAGCCGCGTGACAGCGACGCGGCGCGCAGCAGCATCGTCGCGCGCACGACCTCGCGCGGGGCGGCTGGGCCGACGCCGGCAGCGTGCGATCGGATCAGGTTGAGCTGCAGCAGGTCGAGCAGCTCGGCGTCGTCGTCGACGGCGAGGCCAACGTTGTGGCCGAAGCCGCGGTTAAAGCCGTAGGCGGGCTCGTGCTGGCGCTCGACAAAGGCCACGACTTCGTGGCGGCGTGCCTCGAGCATCTCGGCCGTCTCGCGCGCCAGCTCCACGCGGACATCGTCGCGCGCGACGCGGCAGATCTCGTCGAGGACGATCTCGCGGCGATGGTCGAGGGTGATGACGGAGGGGGCGCTGGTCACGCGGTCACGCGCGCGTCTGCGGGGGTTCGAGCCTAACGCTCGTTGTTGCCGCCCTCGTCGTGCTCGGCGACCTGCTTCTTGAGATCGCTGACCTGAGATTCCATCTGGCGGATGGTGCGCTTGAGAGTCTGGACCTCTTCCTGGGTGGCGAGCTTGAGCGTGCTCGCCAGCGAGCGCAGGCGGCTGTCGATGGCGCTCTGCATCTCGCCCTTGAGCGTCAGGCCGCGGGTGATCGCCTGCATCAGCCGCGGGTCGGCCATCAGCTTCATGAACCGCGGATCCTGCATGAGCTTCATGCCCTGCTTCATCGCCTCTTGCTTGAGCTTATCGATCATCGCGCCTACCTCGTCGTCGCGGGGCCACTGATTTTCGCTTGGCCGCGGAGAGGTCTCTCCGCTGCTCCGAAAGCGGAGCATCTTCCCCGCTGCCACGGCAGGTGTCAACGCGGTGTCTGCCGCTTGACGAACCCGACCCCCTTCACGAATCATCAGCCGCAGCCGCACTGGGCGGCACGGAGGTCGGACATGCGTGTGCTTTCCATCGCAGCTGTGGGCGTCATGCTCGCAGTCACAGTCGCCGGCGAGGCGCGGGCGGACAAGCGTCCGACCGAAGTCGAGCGCAAGATGGCGCATCGCTTCTTCGAGGTCGCCCACGGCTACTACCAGCAGGCCGACTACGAAAACGCGATCAAGTACTTCGAGAAGTCCTACAAATTGAGCAAAGAGCCAGCGCTGCTGTTCAACATCGGCCGCTGCCAAGAGGGGCTCGGCCGGCTCGACGCTGCCATCAAGAGCTACAAGCGGTTTCTCGAGCTGACCGGCCGCGACCGGCCGATGATCAAGGCGCGCATCAGTAACCTGCGCCGGCGTATCAAGCGCGGCCACAAGAGCGGGTCGAAGAACCCAGGGACGCTCAAGCAGCCCTCCGCGACGGGCGCGGGCGGCGACGAGCCGGGTCAGCCCAAGGCGGGCGGCACGGGCGCCGGCAGCGGCAGCGGCACGGGCGGCGGCACGGGCACCAAGGTGGCGCAGCCGAGCACGCCGACAAACCCGAGCACGCCGGCCACGCCGGCAGACCCACCGCAGCAGGATGAAGGTGGCGCGCGCACGTGGAGCTTCTGGACCGGTTGGATCGCTGGCGGCGCGGGCGTGGCGATGATCGGCGTGGGCATCGCCCTCGGCGCGGTCGCCGCGAGCAAGGCCAGCTCGGTGGAAGGCTACTTCGCCGACGGCAACCGCAACTGGTCGGAGGTCAAGTCCATCGACGAGCAGGGCCGCGCCATGGAGACGGGGCAGATCGCGATGCTGATCAGCGGCGGCGTGCTGCTCGCCGCGGGTGCCGCGCTGCTGCTGTTCCTGCCGCGCGAGAGCGCGCGCACGGCCCAGACGGCGAGCACCAGCAATCGATTCCAGCTCTCACCCGTGCTCGGCGCCGGCCACTACGGCTTCGCCGGCCAGCTGCGGTTCTAGGAGAACGACGATGCGATCGATCCGCACCTTCTTGCTTTGCGCAGCGCTGGCGCTGGTGGCGCTGCTCGGCGCCTCCTCGGGCTGCTACCAGATCGACCTCACCGGCGAGGGCAAGTTCCTCTGCCGCGACGACAGCCGCGAGTGTCCCGACGGCTACGCCTGCCGCACGTCAGACGGCGTGTGTATTCGTTCGGCGAGCAGCAGCCAGAGCATCACACAAACGTCAGATGGCGGCAGCGGTGACGGTGTAGTGAACGGCGACTAGTCCGGGCTGAGCAGCGCGCCGAAGAGCAGCGGCGCCACCAGCAGAAACACCACGTCGAAGGCGCCGAGCACTTGCAGCCAGACCATCGCGCCCTCGATGTTGAGCGGCTTGGCGAGCAGCGCGGCGGTGGCCTTGGTGCCGGCGACGATGACGGGCGTGACGATGGGGTAGGTCAGGATCGCGAGCATCACGGCGCGGCCGCGCACGCGCATCAGCGCGGCGGCGAAGACGGAGCCCACCACGGCGTAGCCGAGGGTGCCGAGCAGCACGACGAGCACGAGCAGGCCGGGGGCCTCGACGCGCAGGCGGAATAGGCCGACGAGCAGCGGCACGAAGACGATCTCGGTGATCACGAGGTAGGCGAGGGTGCCGAGCAGCTTGCCGAAGTAGAGCGCGCCGCGCGGGATCGGCGAGAGCATCAGCGCGTCGATGGTCTCGCCGTCGCGCTCGCGCTCGAATATGCGGCCCAGGCCGAGCGTTCCGGTGAAGGCGACGGCAACCCACAGGATGCCGCCGGCGACCTCGTGCTCCTGCACGTCGGTGCCGCCGCTGATGGCGAACGAGAAGATCACCACCAGCAGCACCGCGAAGAGCACCATGGTGTAGAGGATCTCGCGCGAACGCCACTCGACGCGCAGGTCCTTGGCGGCGATGGTGATGACCTGGCGCACGAAGCCAGGTGGCCGTGGGGCGGTCATGATTCGAGCGCCTCGCGGTAGAAGTCTCGCAGCGCGTCGGCCGGCATCTTCTCGTGGTGCGTCTGCGCCAGCACGTGGCCGCGCGACAGCACCCACAGCTGGTCGCAGAGGCCGTCGACGCTGGCGACGTCGTGCGTGATCACGACCACGATGCGCCCCTGCTCGCGCCAGCGCTCGAGCGCGTCGCGCAACAGCTCGATGGCGCCGGCGTCGAGGCCTGAGAAGGGCTCGTCGAGCAGGATCAGCTGCGGCTCGTGCAGCTGTGCGCGCGCGAGCGCGATGCGCTGCGACATGCCGCGCGACAGCTCGGCCACGGGGCGTTCGGCGGCGCGCGTCATCTCCACCGCCTCGAGCGCCTCGTCGACGCAGCGCTCGATGTCGCTGACGCCGTGAAGGCGCGCGAAGAAGAGCAGGTTCTCGCGGCAGCTGAGCTCGCGGTAGAGCAGCGGCGCGTGGGCGAGCAGCCCGATGGTGTGGCGCAGCAGCTCGCTGGCGCTCGCCAGGTCGTGATCGCCGTAGTGCACGTCGCCCGAGCTCGGCCTGCCGAGCGTGGCGAGGATGCGCAGCAGCGTCGACTTTCCGGCGCCGTTGGGCCCGACGATGGTGGTGATCTGCCCCGCCTCGAGCTTGCCGTCGGCGCCGCTGAGCGCGACGTGGCGACCGTAGACCTTGCGCACGGCGCGCAGCGTGACCGCCTGATATGGCTCCGCGTGACTCATAAGGGAGAGGGCTTTGCGCCGAGCGCGCGTGTGGAGTGTTGGCCTATCTCGCTGGGGGAACGGTGTTGCCGGCGGCGCCGCGAATACCAGCGGCGCGACCGCGCGGGATCTCGACGCTGCCGCCGCCCGTGCCGACGCTCGCGCCGCCCGGCGACCCGCCGGCGGACTCGAGCTTCTCGACGCGCTTGCCGGGCGTGATGCGGTAGCGACGACGCTCGCCGCGGCCGAGCGCGGGCACCTTGACCGTGGCGTCGGCTTTGCCTGCCTGCTTGACCGTGATCGTGTGGGGTACGCCGGTGTCGACGTTGATGCTCTGCGATCCTTTTCCGTGCGCCTCGCCGTCGAGATAGACCTTGGCCTGCTCGGGCACCACGACGCTGATCGTCGCCTTGCCGCCGGTGGCCTTGGGCCGCAGCGTCGCCTGCAGCGAGCGCTTGGCGCCGCCCTCGAGCGTGAGCTTCTTCTGCCAGCTCTCGTGGCCCTGAGCCATCAACACGATGTGCACGGCCTTGCCGGCTGGCAGGTCGACGAGCTTCATCGGCGTCACGCCGGCGCGCTTCTGTCCGTTGACGAAGACGATCGCGCCGCTCGGCGTGGACGTCAGCGAGAGCTCGGTCTTGCCGGCGGCGTCGCGCGAGCGCAGCACCAGCGCGGCGACGGCGGCGCCTGCCACGAGCACGATGGCGATCACCACGGCGACGACGATGCTCGTGCGCGAGGCGCGCCGCGTGGGCGGCTGGCTGATCTCGAGCGTGCCCGTCAGCGGCGAGGATGGCGTGAGGTTGGCGGGGGCTTGGCGAAGCTGCGCTGGCGGCTGTCTTGGCGTCGCGGGCGAGGTGGCGACCGCCATGGGTTGCTGCGGCGGCTGCTGCTGGTGCTGCGGGCGCTGCGGTGGTGGCGCAGGGCGCGGCGCGGGCGCTGGCTCGGGCGCGAAGGCGATCGGCGGCGGTGTCTCGGGCGCGTCGAGCGCGGGCAAGCGTTGCGCCGTAGGGTTGTCGTCGCCGAGCGGGAAACCGTCGGTGAGCGATAGGGTCGCCCCCAGCGGGTCGGCGGCCGGCGCGGACGGTGACGGTGCTTTGATCACCGGCACGGGCGAGGTCGGCGCCGTCGCCTTGCGCAGCAGGGCCTCGGGCGACGAGTCGTCGCCGGCGTCGCTGCCGATGGGGGGCGTCATGATCGGCGAGGGCGGGGGCGCGGCGGTCGCCGGCGGCGTGCGCGGACCGAGCAGCGGCTTGAAGTCGGGCGCCACGACGTTGGGCGACGCGGCAGTCGGCGCGCGCGCCACCATCGTCTCCGCCACCTCTTCGTCGGTGGGCGAGCGCTTGAGCGCTTCGTCGGGCGTTGGTGGCGTTTCGAGGGCCGGCAACGGAATGCGCGCCGAGGTGGCGATGTCGTCGTCGGCGCCGAAGGGCTTGGCTCGGGCGCTCGGCGCGACGGGACGCAGCGACGGTGGGCTCGGCGCGCGCGGCGGAGGCTCGTTGAGCAGCGTCGGCGGCGGCAGCGCGCCGGGGTTTGCTGGCTCGCGCGCTATCTGGGCCATCAGCGGCTGCTCGCCGGTGGAGGCCCAGGGCTCCTCGGCCCCAGGAGAAGCGACGTCGAGCTGTGCGATGGCCGCGGCGGCCGCGGCCTCGGCCTGAGCCGCCGCGCGCGCGTTCTCTGCCGCGGCTTCAGCGGCCGCTGCCAGCACCTGCTCGCGCAGGTCGCCGTCGCGATCGATCTCGGTGGCCGCCTCATCGTCGAAAAAGGACTCGGCGCCCACGCGCGGACCGTCGTTGCCCACGTCGGTGATCGGCTCGGGCATCAGCGCGGCGGCGGGCGCCGGAGACGAGAGCCCCGACATCGACATCGGGATCACCACCTCGGGGACCGGCGCGTCGTCGGGCCGATTCTGCTGCGTGATCGGCTCGGGCAGCCGCATCGCGCCCGTGCCGATAAAGGTCGCAGGCGCGCTGTCGAGCTCGCGCTGCTCGACGGCAGCCCACGGCGCCTCGCCCTCGTCGTCGCTCAGGTCGAACGACGGATCGGCGACGGTGTGCAGCTCGGCGACGGTCGCCTCGTCGACGAACTCGTCGACGGCATCGAGCTCGTCTTCGTCGAACGAGAGGCTCGCCGAGGTCTCGGGCTGGATCTCGCTCGTCGACGCCGACACCGACGGCGAGGGCGAAGGCGGCAGCGGCACCCGGGCCACGGCGTTGGCAGCCGGGTCGCGTGGCTTGCGCGCGGCCGGCGGGGGCGTTGCCGGCGCGGCGGCGGCCGGCGCCACGGGCCGCGCCGAGACGCTGCCCGGCGCTGGCGTGCCCGCGATGGTGCGCACGTCGGGGGCCGACACCGGCGCGGGCTCCTCGACGCCCTCGAAGAGCATCGCCATGTAGCGCGCCAAGACGTGCTGGCCAACCTCCCAGCCGTTGTCGCGGATCGCCGCCTGCAGCTCGAGCTGCATCTCCTCCGCGGTGCTGTAGCGGTCGCCGCGCTCTCTGCTCAATGCCCGCATCGCAATCATTTCAAGCTCATCGGGCACTTCGTCCGAAACGGCCGACGGCGGCGCGATCGCCTGCTCCATCACGGCGTGCATGGTGGCGAACTCGTTCTGCCGCTTGAACAGTCGCCGGCGACAGATCAGCTCGTAGAGCAGGATGCCGGCCGAGAAGATGTCGCTGCGCGCGTCGAGCTCGTCGCCGCGGCACTGCTCGGGCGACATATATGCGTACTTGCCCTTGAGCAGTCCCGCCTGCGTCTGCGCCGCCGCGTTGGTCGCCTTGGCGATGCCGAAATCGACCAGCTTGACCTCGCCGGTACGGGCGATGAGCACGTTCTGCGGGCTGACATCGCGATGCACCAGCCCGACCAGATTGCCGTCGCGATCGCGCAGGCTGTGGGCGTGATGCAGCCCACGACAGACGCAGCCGACGACGTAGGCCACCAGCGGAAAGGGCATCGGCTGGTCGATCGCTTCGGCGCGCTCTTGGCAGCGCTTGAGGTCGGCGCCGTCGACGAGCTCCATGGCGATGAAGTAATCGTCATCTACCTTACCGAGCTCGAAGATGTGCACGATGTTGGGGTGCGCGAGGCTCGCGGCGAAGCGCGCCTCTTGCAGGAACATGCGCACCGTATCCTCGTCGTGCGCGCGCTCGGGCAGGAGCTTCTTGACCACGACGGCCTTCTCGAAGCCCTCGAGGCCCGACTGCCGAGCGAGATAGAGCTCGGCCATCCCTCCGACGGCGATGCGTCGGACGAGCTGGTATTTGCCCAGCTGGGCCATTTCCCAAACGGTATCGCGCCTTTTGTGCGTAGGTCAACGCGAATGGCTGGCTGGCGCAGGCTGCGCCACCCACCGTGTCGCCCTGCCGCTTGACCTGGCGACACGGCGCGCGTGAGACTGCGGCACCATCGATCTGAGGGGAGACGTCATGAGCGAAATCATCGGTCTGTCCGCGCGCGAGATCCTCGACTCGCGAGGTAACCCGACCGTCGAGGTCGAGGTCTACACCGCCTCGGGTGCCAGCGGCCGCGCGGCCGTTCCCTCTGGCGCGTCCACCGGCGAGCACGAAGCGCTCGAGCTACGTGACGGCGACAAGTCGCGCTACCTCGGTCGGGGTGTGCTCAACGCGCTCGAGAACGTGGAAAAGATCGCGCCTGCCGTCGTCGGGCTCGACGCGGTGGATCAGGTCGAGGTCGACCAGGCGATGCTCGAGATGGACGGCACGCACAACAAGTCCAACCTCGGCGCCAACGCGATCCTCGGCGTCTCGCTCGCCGTCGCGCGCGCGGCTGCCGACAGCGTGGGGCTGCCGCTGTACCGCTATCTGGGCGGCGTGATGGCGCGCAAGCTGCCCGTGCCGATGATGAATATCATCAACGGCGGCGCCCACGCCGACAACAACGTCGACATCCAAGAGTTCATGATCGTGCCCTGGGGCTTCGACGCCTTCCCCGAGGCGCTGCGCGCCGGCGCCGAGGTCTTCCACAACCTCAAGCAGGTGCTCAAGGAGCGCAAGAACGCGACGTCGGTGGGCGACGAGGGCGGCTTCGCGCCGAACCTCGAGAGCAACGAGGCGGCGCTCAAAGTCATCGTCGAGGCGGTGGAGCGCGCCGGCTACAAGCTCGGCGAGCACATCGCCTTCGCGCTCGACGCCGCGGCGAGCGAGTTCTACGACGAGGGCAGCAAGCGCTACAAGCTCGCCGGTGACGGCCTCGAGCTGAGCTCGGACGAGCTCTGTGACTACTGGGCCAAGCTCGCCGAGACGTACCCGATCATCAGCATCGAGGACGGCATGCACGAGGACGACTGGGACGGCTTCAAGAAGCTGCAGTCGCGCCTCGGCGATCGCGTTCAGCTGGTCGGCGATGATCTGTTCGTCACCAATACCGAGCGCATCAAGCGCGGCATCGAAGAGAAGGCGGCCAACTCTGTGCTGGTCAAGGTCAACCAGATCGGCACGCTCACCGAGACGCTCGAGGCGGTCGAGATGGCGCACAGCATCGGCTGGACGACGATCATCTCGCACCGCAGCGGCGAGACCGAGGACGCCTTCATCGCCGATCTCGCGGTGGCCACGGGGTCGGGGCAGATCAAGACCGGCTCGGCGAGCCGCTCCGATCGCATCGCCAAGTACAACCAGCTGCTGCGCATCGGCGACGACCTCGGCGACAGCGCGGTTTACGCCGGCCGCTCGGCGTTCAAGGTCCGCGCGTGAGCCTCGATCTGCCCGCGCGATGTCCGCACTGCGGCGTCGAGCATCCACCGTCATCGGGGCGCTTTTGCGATAGCTGCGGTCGCTCCGTCGTGCAGTACGTCAAGCGCGCGGCGAGCGACGACGAAGGCGCGGCCAACAAGGTGCAGGTCGACGAGATGGGCCGCGTGGTCTGCCCCTCGTGCGGCACGCCGAGCAAGCCGCCGATCTGCCTCGCCTGCTTCACGCGCCTGCCCAGCGTCGACGACGAGTAGCCTCGCCAAAGGCTACTGCACCCTCCAGCTAGCTCCGACGGCTGGCCAGCTGGGTCTGACCACTGGCTAGCTCACCGTCTGAAACCACACGCCTTTTTGCTGGCATCCTTTTCGCTTTGCTGCGATGGGTGCTCACCGTCCGCCACACGTTTGCCCTGCTCGCGCTCGCCGTGCTGCTCGGCCTCGTGTCGCCCGCGGAGGCTGCGCCGCCGAGCCGTGGGCCGCGTCGCCGCAGCGGGGTGATGGCCTGCTTGGCGCGCCTGCCGAAGATCGCCTGGCAGCGGCTGCGCGGCCGCCGTCCCTGCGTGGTGTTCGACATCGACAACACCGTCGCCGACGCGCGCGGTCGCACGCGCGAGATCGCGCACCGCTTCGCCAAGCAGCACGGCGTCGACGCGATGAAGCTGCCGCTCTCGCGCATCGGATACGACGGCAAGGAGACGGCGCATAACGCCGGTGTGCCCGAGCACGCCGGCGCCTTCCAGCGCGCTTGGGAGCGCTTCTTCTGGCGCGGAGAGAACATGCGCTACGACAAGCCGGTCAAAAAGACGATCCTGCTCGCCAAGCTGGCCAAGCTGTTCGGCGCCGAGGTCTTCTATCTGACCGGTCGCGTCGAAGCGCTGCGCGATGCCAGCGTCAAGCAGCTCGCGCAGCTGGGCCTGCCCGACGCGCGCGCGGCGAACGTGATCTGCAAGCCCGACGTGGGCCACGCCACGGTGCCGTTCAAGGTCAGCCAGCTCGCGCGCATCGCGCAGCAGCGCCCGATCCACTGGTACGTCAGCGACACGCCGGCGGAGGTGGGTGCGATCCATCGCGCCGCCGGCGACAAGACGCACTGCGTGTGGGTCGACTTTCCCGTCGGCCCGCGCGGCGACGCGCTCGCCCCCGAGATCCCGGCGATCAAGATCAAACGCTAGCGCCGGCCGGCGCTGCTAACGCTTCAGGCGGTGGCGCAGCTTGGTCTTTTGGCCGGGGCGGATCGTCACCCGCAGCGCGAAGGCGCCGAGCTGCGGGTTGCGCAGGGTCAAGGTGTGCGTGCCGGGCGGCAGCGACACGCGCGCGATCGGCGTGGTGCCAAGGCGCCGTCCGCGTAGAAAGACCACCGAGTAGGGCACGGTGATCAGGTAGAGGAAGCCCGGCTTGCGCGAGAGTGCGGCCTTG
>JAGQIK010000375.1 GCA_020431405.1 Myxococcales bacterium | reverse complement strand
TCGAGATCGAGCTCAAGCTCGACGGCGACGGAACCAGCGTCAAGGCGCGCTTTGGAGAGCCGCTGCGCGTGGTCGCGCTGGGCGGCGACGACAAAGGCGCTGCGGACGCGCGTCCTGTGGTCGATGCTGCGCCTACGACGCCAGCGGACGCGGCCCCCATTGCGCCCGACATTGCCATCAGACCCGACAGAGCCATCAAGCGAGATAGCAGGCTCAGACGAGATGCCCGGCGGCCTGTCGCCCGCAAGGCCTACGGCACGCTCGATATCTTCTGCGTGCCGTGGGCACACGTGGAGATCGACGGCAAGCCGATCGGAAAATACACGCCGGTCAAGAACCTGCGCCTGCGCGTCGGGCGCCACGTCGTGAAGCTCTCAAACAACGCGATCGACAAGTCACGTACCGTTCGCGTGCGCATTCGCAAAAACAAGACGTCGACGATCAATGTGACGCTCGGGCGCTGAGATCTCCCACGATACACCCGCGGCTTCTTCCGTGCCGGGCGCTACGCAAAAACGGAACGATGAAAAACGCGACGCCGTGAATCACTAGCGTTTACAGCTGCTTGACTGCACGTTTCGAAAAACTCGCACATCCCACCACTTCGCAGTACTTTCGAAACGTGCTCGCGGAAACACAAAAAAAATCACCGCAGCGCCATGATATCGTCGGACTCGCTCTTTCCGAGTAGTCTAGCCGCTGTGACGTCGCTCTCCTGAACAGTTGTCCAGGTGTCGCGGCCTCCATCTACCTCTAAGCACTTCATTTTTTCCTTTGGCCGCTCCACTCAGTGGAATATAGTCGCGGCACCCCAATCAGTGTAATCGATTCAGTGGAATCCACTCAGTAGTCGACACTCAGGATAGTCCACTGAAAGGACGGTCGCGGCGTGACGCCGCAGGCTGAGCGGGGGTGGTGCGCCTCGGCGCAGATGTCGCACCGCCGGTGGCGGCGGCGACGACCAGCGAGGGTCCCGTGGTGGAAAGCACGTCCAAGGGCCAGTTGCTCAGCGAGGCCGATCTGGTCCGCATCGAGAAGGCCCATCCCGATGGCCTGTCTTCGGCGCAGATCATCCAGATCTTCCAGCAGCGCGGCGTCAAGCTGTCCGAGGCGACCTTCCGCAAGTACGTGCAGCTCGGCCTGCTGCCTCGTTGCCGCCGCGTCGGCACCAAGGGCAAGCACCGCGGATCGCGCGGCGTCTATCCGTGCGCGACCGTGCGCCGCATCAACTCGATCAAGCGGTTGATGGAGCGCAGCTACACCATCGAAGAGATCCAGCAGAGCTTCAGCAACTTCAAGTCGAACATCGAGTCGGTGGAGTCGGCGCTCGACGAGCTCTTCAAGGGCTTCGAGCGCGAGATCGCGCGACCGCAGTTTGATCACGCCAAGCGTCGCACGCTCACGGGCGACATCCGCGAGGCACGCCAGACGGCGACCGACCTCGTGCGACGCCTGATCCAGATCGAGAGCCACATCAGCTTCCCCGAGAAGTCGCAAGCAGCCGGCGGCAGAAGCCCTAGCGACATCTGAGGTCATTCACGAGCTCGAGCTCGTGCCGGACGCACCGGCACAACGCAGCACACGCAGTACCGCACGCAGCACCGCACGCAGTAGCAGGAGGAACGGACGAAATGGAGCGCGATTCGCAGCTGAAAGCAGAGCCCATCGTTGAGCAGCAGGCGAGCGAGGCCGAGGTGACCGAGCAGTCGGCGGAGACACGGCGCATTCGTCGGCGCCGTCGACGGCGCGACCGTCCACGCAGCCGCACGATCGCGATGAAGCGGCTCAGCAAGGAGGAGATTCGGCAGGGCGCCGAGCTCTTGCCCTTCATGGACTACCAGCGGCCGCGGACGCGTGAGGCCTGTACGGGCGGCATCCGTCCGTGCCCCTACGTCAGTTGCAAGCACCACCTGTTTCTCGACGTCAACCCGGAGACGGGGTCGATCAAGCTCAACTTCCCGCACCTCGACGTGTGGGAGATGGCTGATACCTGCGCGTTGGACGTCGCCGAGCGCGGCGGTATCACGCTCGAAGAGGTGGGCGAGATCATGAATCTGACCCGCGAGCGTATCCGGCAGGTCGAGGTTCGCGGGCTGCTCAAGCTCAAGATGGTGGCCTCGGAAGACGGGATTACCCCCCACGATTAGCAGTTTCGCCGCGCTCTGGCGCGTGCCGAGTTCCCCCTAGACTCGGCACGAGCCCTCTTGGTATCACGCTCGCCGAATCCATTTGATGGCCGCGGAGCAGTCGTCCGCGGTGAATCTCGGAGGAGGCGACGTGACCACTTCTACTGGCGAAGACCGCCGCCCGGTGCGGCGCGCGGTACTCAGCGTCTCGAACAAGGACGGACTCGCGGAGCTGGCCTCCGCGCTGGTGGAGGTCGGCGCCGAGCTGGTCTCGTCGGGCGGCACGGCCTCGCGCATCGCCGAGGCAGGGCTTTCGGTGACCAAGGTCTCGGACTACACGGGCGCGCCCGAGATCCTCGACGGACGCGTCAAGACGCTGCATCCCCGGATCTTTGCCGGGATCCTCGCGCGCGACACCGACGACCACAACGCGCAGCTGCAAGCGCAGGACGTGCCGCCGGTGGATCTCGTCGTCGTCAATCTCTACCCGTTCGAAGCGACCATCGCGCGCGCGGATGTGACGCTAGACGAGGCGGTGGAGCAGGTCGACATCGGTGGGCCGTCGTTGGTTCGTGCGGCGGCCAAGAACCACGAGCGCGTCGCGGTGGTCGTCGATCCCGCCGACTACGCGCGCGTGATCGCCGCGGTGAAGGCGGGCGGCATCGACGGCGCGCTGCGGCGCGAACTGGCGGCCAAGGCCTTCGCGCACACGGCCGGCTACGACGCGGCGATCTCGCGTTGGTTCGCGGCCAACATCGCGCCGGCAGAGGCAGCTGAAGCGGCGCTGCCCGAGCGCATCACGCTCGAGCTGACGCGCCGGCAGTCGCTGCGCTACGGCGAAAACCCGCACCAGGCGGGCGCGTTCTACGCGCTGCCGCCGGCGTTCGGCGGCGACGAGGCCTTCGAGCAGCTGCGCGGCAAGGAGCTCAGCTACAACAACCTGCTCGACCTCGACGCGGCCTGGGCGGTGGTGCGCGACCTGCCGCCGGTGGGCGTCTCGGTGATCAAGCACAGCAACCCCTGCGGCGCCGCCTACATCGACGGCGGTGCGCCGGCCGAGGTGTTTCGCCGCGCGCGCGCGACGGATCCCACCAGCGCCTTCGGCGGCATCGTCGGATGCAACGTCGAGGTCGACGAGGAGATGGCGCGGGCGCTCAAAGAGCTGTTCCTCGAGGCGGTGGTCGCGCCCGGCTTCAGCGAGAGCGCGCTCGCGGTGCTCGCCAAGAAGAAGAACCTGCGCGTGATCCGTCGCGTGGACGGGGCGCCTCCGCCGTATTCGCTGCGCAGCGCGGCCGGGGGGTTGCTCGTGCAGCAGTCCGACCTCGCCATCGAGTCGCTGGCGGGCGCTCGCGTGGCGAGCAAGCGCCAGCCGGGCAAGGAGGAGCTCGACGACCTCGACTTCGCCTGGCGCATGTGCAAGCACGTCAAGAGCAACGCGATCGTGATCGCCAAGGGGCGGGCGCTCGTCGGCGTGGGCGCCGGTCAGATGTCTCGCGTCGACTCGGTGATCATCGCCGCGCGCAAGGCGGAGGTGCCCACGGACGGCGCCGTGCTCGCGTCGGACGCGTTCTTCCCGTTCCGCGACGGCGTCGACAAGGCGGCCGAGGCGGGGATTCGCGCCATCGTGCAGCCAGGTGGCTCGAAGCGCGACGACGAGGTCATCGCCGCCGCGGACGAGCACGGCATGGCGATGGTGTTCACCGGCGTGCGCCACTTCAGACACTAGGCGGCAGTCAGATGAAGGTACTCGTCATCGGGTCGGGCGGGCGCGAGCACGCGCTCTGTTATCGGCTGGCGAAGAGCGCGTCGGTGAGCGAAGTGCTCTGCGCGCCGGGAAACCCAGGCACCGCGCGCTGCGGCGAAAACGTCGCGGTGGACGCGACGGACCTCGACGGGCTGGTGGCGTTGGCGCGCGAGCGGGCGGTAGATCTGACGGTGGTCGGACCCGAAGCGCCGCTCTGCGCGGGGATCGCGGATCGCTTCGCCGAGGCGGGGCTCTTGCTGCTCGGGCCGAGCGCCGCCGCTGCGCAGCTCGAGGGCTCGAAGATCTTCGCCAAAGAGCTGATGCAGCGCGCCGGCGTCGCCACGGCGGCGTTTGCGGTGGTGGAGGATCTCGCGCAGGCGCGAGCAGCATTGGGTGCGGATCCAACTTTGCTGGTGGTCAAGGCGGATGGGCTGGCCGCGGGCAAGGGCGTGATCGTCTGCGACGACAGCGCGGGCGCGCTGGCGGCCTGCGAGGAGATGTTCGCAGGCAAGCTGGGCGATGCGGGTGCGCGCGTGCTGCTCGAGCGCAAGCTCGAAGGCGAAGAGGTCAGCGTGATCGCCCTCAGCGACGGCGAGCGCGTCGTCGCGCTGGCCAGCGCGCAGGATCACAAGCGCGCGCTCGACGGCGATCGCGGCCCCAACACCGGCGGGATGGGTGCTTACTCGCCGGCGCCGGTGCTCGACGAGGCGCTGGCGGCGCGCGTGCAGCGCGAGGTGCTCGAGCCGGTGGTGGCGCGCATGCGCACCGAGGGAGCGCCCTACCGCGGCGTGCTCTACGCCGGACTGATGATCTGCGGCGGCGACCCGCAGGTGCTCGAGTTCAACTGCCGCTTCGGTGATCCGGAGACGCAGCCGCTGATGGCGCGTTTTTCGGGCGACCTCGCGACGTGGCTCGCGGGTGCGGCGCGCGGCGAGCTGCCGCCGGGCGCGCCGAGCTGGGATCCGCGCGCTGCGATCTGCGTGGTGTTGGCCGCCGAGGGCTATCCTGGCGCGTATCAGAAGGGACACGCCATCGAAGGCGTGGAGGCCGCCGAGGCGCTCGACGACGTGATCGTGATGCACGCGGGCACGACGCGCGACGCGCAGGGCGTGCTGCGCACCGCGGGCGGGCGCGTGCTCGGCGTGACGGCGCTCGGCGACACGTTGGCTGCCGCGCAGCAGCGCGTTTACGAAGCGGCCGACAAGATCGGCTGGCCCGGACGGCAGATGCGGCGCGACATCGGCTTTCGCGCGCTGGCCCGCGAGGACGCCTAGCTTGACCGCAATCGTGCTCGTGCGTGCCGACGATGCGGGCATCGCGCGCGCTGCCGAGCGCGTGCGCGCGGGCGAGGTGGTCGCCTTTCCGACGGAGAGCAGCTACGGCCTCGCGGCGCTGGCGCTCGACGCGGCGGCGCTGCAGCGGCTGGTGGAGCTCAAGGGGCGCGCCGCGAGCCAACGCATCTCGCTGCTGGTGGCTGACGCGTCGATGCTCGCCGAGGTGACGCGCGAGCTTCCCGCGCGCGCGCGCGCGCTGATCGCGGCGCACTGGCCGGGGGCGCTGACGTTGGTGTTGCCGGCGCGCGCGGGTCTCGCGCCGCAGCTTGTCAACGAGCACGGCGGCGTCGGTGTGCGCGTGTCCTCCGACCCCGTGGCGCAGGCGCTGGTGCGCGCCGTCGGGGCGCCGATCACCGCGACGTCGGCCAACCTCGGCGGACAGCCCGCGGCGACGACGGCGCAGGAGGCGTCGATCGCTGGCGTGGCGTTGGTGCTCGACGATGGGCCGCGTACGGCGGCGGCGTCGACGGTGGCCGAGGTGGCGGCTGACGGGGCAGTGACGGTGCTGCGGGCGGGGCCGGTGGACGTGGGCGGTTAGGCGTCGGGGGTTGGGCGTCGGGGGTTGGGCCACAGGCCACGGGCCACAGGCCACGGGCCTCAGCTTCAGGCCTCGGGGAGCTGCTCGCGTGCTTGGTTGGGGCGGCGGTGGCGATCGCGCTCTTCGAGTGGGTCGAGCTCGGTGGTGTCGCGCGGGCCGCGTTTGCCGACGGGGGGGGCGGGGGGGGGTGGGGCGCCGGGGTAGGCGCGCACGGCACGTCGCTGGTGGACGAATAGGCCGTGTGCGGCGAGCAGCTTCGCCAGCTCTGCTTCGCGAGCGGTTGGATAGACGAGCGCCCAGCGCGAGCGCGCATCGGCCAGCGCCGGTACGACTGCGGTCACCAGATCCGCGAGCGCGAGCGTCAGCTCGTGGCGCGCGTTGGCGACGAATGGCTTGGGGCTGAGGCGACCCTCGCCGACGCGAAAGAAGGGCGGGTTGCAGAGCAGCAGCGTGGGCGCGTGAAGGTGTTCACGCCAGGCGCCGTCGCGCAGGTCTTCGCAACGCGTCTCGACGCGTCCTGCGAGTGCGTTGCGTTCGGCGTTGCGCGCACACAGCTCGGCGAGCTCGGGCTGAAGCTCCACGAGCACGATGCGCGCATCGACAGTACGCTGCGCGACGAGCAATCCGATCACGCCACAGCCGGCGCCGAGGTCCACCACGTCGCGAGGCGGAGGCTCGCAGCATCGCTCGAGCGCGAAGCGCGCCAAGATCACGGCGTCAGCGTTGTAGCGATAGCCCTCGGCGGGCTGCTCGAGCAGCAGCTCCCCTCGCGCGACACGGTCAACCGTCGTGCGCACCCTGTGGCCCGTGGCCTGTGGCCCGTGGCCGCTGCTACTGCGGGTCCGGCCCGTCGAACGCCACCACCGTCACCGAGTCGGGCAGCACCGCGGCCTTGATCGTGCCGGCGCTGATCTTGTTGCCGCTGCCCACGCCGACCGCGCCCACCGTGACCTCGCCGGGCTTGATGCCGAGCGCCGCGAAGATGCCGTCCTCGTTGGTGCCCTGATCGAAGCGGCCCAGCACCGGCAGCGTCTTCACCGGGTTGCCGTTGAAGTAGACCATCACTGTCGGCGCCGGCTCGGTGGCGACCTGGAAGCCGCCGAGCACGATGTCGTCGCAGTCGCGCACTTCGCCGGCGACGGCGCCTTGGCCGTCGGGGATGCCGCCCGAGAGGCCGGCCGTGATCGGGATCGTGCGGTAGTCGCTGCGCGACAGCGCGCTGACCTCGAGCTCGTAATTGCCGTCCTTGTTCATGCAGTCGTTGTACTCGCCGTCCTTGCAGGTCGCGGCGTCTGCGCGCAGGAAGACGCTGTACATCAGCATGATGCCCCACGTGCCGTCGTCGAACTCGTTCTTGCCGCGCGTGCGGATCACGAGGCGCTTGTTGGTGGGCACGTTCTCGATGCGGTAGCGGACCTCCCAGCGCAGCCGGTCCTGGCAGGTGCCGGCGTGGCAGTACTGATCGGCCGCGAGGTCGCAGTAGGGCTGCGACGTGCCGCAGGTGTTGTCGGGCACGATGCAGGGCAGGCGCAGCTTCTTGTCGGCGGGACAGGCGCGCGCGGGGCCGCGCGTGGCGTCGCTCGGCGGCTTGCTCGTGTCGGTCCAGTCGAGTGCGACGGTGTCGGTAGCGATAGGCGCTACGCTCGGGAAGTACTTCGCCTTGAGCTTGCCGGCGGCGGCGTCTTCGACGATGGCCTTTTGCAGCGCGTCGTAGTCGTAGACCTCGATGGTGACGCCGTCGGCGTTGGGCCCGCTCGAGAAGACATCGACGTAGCCGGTGAGGGTCACGCTGGTCGGACCTTGCGGCAGCGCCGGCGGCGCGCTCCAGCAGGCGAGGGCGGGCTCGTTCTTGCCGCTGTCGTCGCAGTTTTCGACGATGTCGCCGCACTGCGTGCGCTTGCCGTCGGACTTGGGCTCGTTGTAGCAGAGCCCGTCGTAGGAGAATGGGAAGTCAGCCCGCGAGCACTTGGCCGGCGGCGCGCCGTCCGAGTCGGTGCCGCCATCGGCGGGTGGCTTTGTTCCGTCGGGCAGCGGGGTGGTGCTGTCACTGCAGCCGACGGCGGCGAGCACGAGCAGCGCGAGCGCCGCCCGCTGGGCCAAGCGATACGTAAGCATTCTGACTACTCCTGGCGTGGGCCGCGTCCCCGCGGCAGCGGCGCACGTTAGCATAAGTTGTTGTCGTTGAAGATCGCGCGCCACGCTCTTATCCTCCGGCTCGTGTCTTCGACCACCGCGCTGGACTCGCCGCGGACGACTGCTCCGCGGCCAGTGAATGTTCGCCCCCCGCTGGACGGCAACCTCTCCATCTTCGGCGCGCAGTGGGGCGACGAAGGTAAGGGCAAGGTGGTCGACTTCTTCTGCGAGAATGTCGACATCGTCGTGCGCTTCGCCGGCGGCAACAACGCCGGTCACACGCTCGTCGTCGGCGGCCTCGAGGTCGCCGTGCATCTGCTGCCGAGCGGCGCCGTGCGCCCGAGCGCCATCTGCGTGCTCGGCGCGGGCATGGTCATCGACCCGTCGGCGCTGCTCGAAGAGATGCAGATGCTCGCCGACGTCGGCTGCTCGCTCGACGCGAAGCGGCTCAAGCTGAGCAGCCGCGCGCAGCTGGTGCTGCCCTATCACCGACAGATCGACGCGTTGCGTGAAGGTGGGCCCAACGCCATCGGCACGACCAAGCGCGGCATCGGTCCGGCCTACGAGGACAAGGCGGCGCGCCGTGGGCTTCGCGCGGGCGACCTGCGTGACGGCGCCTCGCTGCGTGCCAAGCTCGAGCGCGCCATCGCCGATGTCACGCCGCAGATCGTCGCCGCCGGTGGTCAGCCGCCGGAGCTGGTGCCGCTGTTCGACGCGCTCGCCGCGCAGGCCGAGACGCTGCGGCCACACATCACCGAGACCGAGCCGCTGCTCGCGCGTTGGATGCGCGGCGGCAAGCGCGTGCTCTTCGAGGGCGCGCAGGGCGCGATGCTCGACATCGATCACGGCACCTATCCGTTCGTCACGTCGAGCACGACGCTGCCGGCCGGCGCTTGCGCCGGCGCCGGTGTCGCGCCGCGCGCGCTCGGCGCGATCGTTGGCGTGAGCAAGGCCTACGTCACGCGCGTTGGTGCGGGGCCGATGCCTTCGGAGCTCGACGAGGCCGAGTCCGAGCGGCTGCGTTCGCACGGCGGCGAGTTCGGCGCGACGACGGGGCGCGCGCGACGCTGTGGCTGGCTCGATCTTCCAGCGCTGCGCCACGCGTTGACCGTGTCGGGTGCCGACTACCTCGCGCTGACCAAGCTCGACGTGCTCGCGGCGTTCGAGCGCATCAAGGTCTGCGAGGCGTACATGCTCGACGGCGAGCGGCTCGCGATCGACGCGTTCCCCGCCAGCGCCGACGAGCTAGCGCGCGCGACGCCGGTCTATCGCGAGATGGCGGGCTTCGCTGGCATCAGCGGCGACGAGCGAAGCTTCGAGGCGCTGCCGCAGACGGCGCGCGACTTTATCGCCTACGTGGAGCAGGCGCTCGAGTTGCCCGTGTGCCTCGTCTCCATCGGCCCACAGCGCGACGCCACGATCGTGCGCTCGTAGCTGCGAGATGCCTGTTATTGCAGCGTTCTTTTTTCCAAGAGGGCGGCGAGGGCTTGGTGTCGAAGCACTTCGGAAACGCTCGATAGGTTTGGCAGCGGACGCCAGCCCGACTCGAGCGCGAGGCTCGAGACGACAGGCATCAGGGCAAAAAGGTCAGCATTTTTAATGAGGTCGACCGGGGCGCTTGATTGCAATGCCCGAAATCGCTCCGTATAATACGGAGCTGAAGTCGAGCTGGTCGCGGAGCAGTGGTCCACGACTTGTCCTGGCAGTTGCATCGGCCAGGAATCACATCCATTTGACGCACCGATGTCCGCCCGGAGGGAGCTAGCCCGCCGATGAAGATCATATGCGACAGCTGCGGAGCGAAGTACTCGATCGCAGACGAGAAAGTCAAAGGCAAGGTCTTCAAGATCCGCTGCAAGAAGTGCTCGCACATTATTGTCGTGCGCGGAGAAGATGAGCCGGCTTACGCCGAAGGTGGCTTCGACGGGGGTGGCGGCGGCGGCGGCGGCGGTGGATACGACTCGCCCGTGTGGCATGTCGTGATCGATCGCGAGCAGGTCGGTCCGATGACCGCCGTCGAAGTTCGCGATCGCTTCGCCGCCGGCGACATCAACGCCGACACCTATATCTGGCGCGAAGGCTTCAGCGACTGGGTTCGCCTGAGCACCGTCGAGGAGTTTGCCGACGTCGCGCAAGCGACGTCGGTCGCGCCGAGCGCGAACGAGCCCGCCGCGGCAGCCGCTGGCGGTGGATGGGGCGCCGATGACGGCGGCGGCGCAGACGCTTGGGGTGGCGGTGGTGCAGGTGGCGGCGGCGGCGCTGGCGGCGATCTCTTCGGCGCGGCCGACGCGCAAGCCGCACAAGCCGCCAGCCACGATCCCGGTGTCTTCAGCTCGACGCCCAGCGAGCCCGCCGGTGGCGACGATCTGTTTGGCGCCAGCGCTGCGCCCGCCGCGGGTGGTGGCGGTGGCCAGCTGTTCCCCGACGAGTCCGAGCCGGCCGCCATGGGCGGCGGCGGCGGTGGTGGCGGCGGCGGACAGATGACGGGCCAGCGCGGTGAAAACTCCGTTCTGTTCTCGCTGTCGAATCTGCAGCAGCTCGCCATGGGCAGTGGTGGTGCGCCAGCACCGGTGGCCAAGCCGGCGGCAAAGAGCAACGGCGCGCCGGACAGCGGCTCGGGGCTGATCGACATTCGCGCGATGGCGTCTGCCAGCGCGACGGCCCCGTCGAGCTCGCCGTCGTCGGCTGGCGCCGACGACCTACCGATCCTCGGCGGCTTCGCCGCGCCCGTGGCGGCGGCGCCGGTGCTGATGCCAGCGCCGGAAGAAGAGAAGCCGAAGTGGATCCTGCCGGTGCTGCTCGGCGGTGGCGGCGTGATGCTCGTCGCGATCATCGTGCTCGCCGTGATGGTGCTCAACAAGAAGGATCCGCCGCCCACGACGGTGGCGGCGAACACGCCG
>JAGQIK010000374.1 GCA_020431405.1 Myxococcales bacterium | reverse complement strand
TCGCGTGAGCCGATCCCGCCTTGCACCCACGCTTTTCGCGCTGCTGCTGCTCGTCTCGGCGGGTCTGCGCGCCGCGCCCGGCGTCGAGGCTGCCCCGCGCCGCGGATACCGCCGCGCGCGCCTTTCACGCACGACGCTCTACGCCGCGCGCCGCTTCGAGCGCGCCCTGCGCCAACACGCCCTCGACGCCCACAAGCCTGACAGCCCGCTGCCGGGTCCCAACGTGCGCTCGCACGGCGATCTGCGCTACATCGCCGAGCGCGGCGTCAAAGCGCTCGACGCGCTGATCGCCGGCAAGCCGCTCGATCCGTACCTGCATCGCGCCGCCTCGCTGCTCGGCCTCGCCAGCACCGATCTCGAGGCGCTGCTCGCGCGCGAATACAACAAGAACCGCCAAAAGCGCGCCGAGCACGTGCTCTCCGAGGCGCTCGCTGCCCGCGGCGTCGTCGACGACAAGAGCGCCGCCGCCATCGACGCCGCCTACGCCGTCAAGCTGTGGCGCCACTTCGGCGACAAGCAGAAGGCCACGCGCGCCGAGCGCTCGCTGCGCCACCTCGCGCGCGCCGCCGGGCTCGACGCCGGCAAGCTGCTCGCCATCGACGTCAAGGTCAACCAGAGCTACGGCAAGTCGCTGTGGCAGTTCTCGAACACCGCGCGCGAGGTGCAGCCGGCGCGCGATCGCAAGGCGCTCGGCAACCCGCAGTGGTGGACCGGCGCGCAGCCGACGTATCTCGATCTGATGCACCGCCGCCTACCCGAGCTTCTGCGCGCGCGCTTCGCCGCGCATCGCGGCAAGCAGCCGGCGACGTTTCGCGTGCTCAACGTCGGCTTCGAGGACGGCTCGCAGACGATGCTGCTCGGCGCGCTCGTCGACGCCACCATCGCGCGCATGGCCAAGCGCGAGCCCAAGATGCGCGACTTCCTCGCGCAGCTGAAGGTCGAGATCGTCGCTACCGACGCCATGCAGAAGCTCGATCGCAAGGGCCGCACGCTGCGCTTCGGCAACACCAACGTCGAGCAGCAGGACAAGTCCGGCGTGCTCGTGCAGGAGCGCGGCCGCGCCGAGGCCATCGCCGCCGACAGGCAGATCGCCGCCATCGAGCGCGAAAACCCGACACCCAAGGCCGACATCAAAGCGCACCGCGAGCTGATGAAAAAGCTCGCCGACGCCGGTCAGCTCGGCCGCGTGCTCGCATCGATGCTGACGCTCTCGCCGCGCGTGGACGTCGTCGCCAACGGCAGCAACGCCGGCGTGCAGATGCGCTACCGCATCAAGAGCAAGCGCTGGCGCATCGAGGACCGCATCGCGGGCGAGACGATCAACAAGCGCGCCGGCGACGCGCGCGTGATGCGCTTCGAGCACGCCGATCTGACCAAACCGCTGCCCAAGACGCACCAGCAGATGGACCTCGTCGTGTGCACCAACGTGGTGCCCTACATCGCGCTCTACAAGCACGGCAAGGGCGCGCGCGACGACGCCGGCACCAACGCGGCGGCCAACAACCTGCGCGGCGCGCTGCGCAAGGGCGGCGCGTTGATCGTCGACGGCTGGTCCACCGGCTACATCATCGGCGAAGTGCAGCCCACGTTCCTTTCGGACATGTGGAAGAGCGGCCGCAGCGTATGGGTCAGCGATCACACCGGCACGATGGATCCGCTCACCAACAAACAACGCTAGGCCGGCCCTGCGCTTCGCGCCTATGATGCGCCGCCATGCGTGAGCACAACCTCGACTACAGCTTCCCCATCGCGCCGCGTGCCTTCTGGCAGCTGTTTCTGCTCGACGACGACTTCCGCGCCGCGTTCTACGAGCACCTCGCGCTCGATCTCGAGCACCTCGACATCAAGACCCACGGCGAGGGCGACGATCTGGTCATCGAGCGCGACATCGAGATGACGCCACATCGCGATCTGCCCGGCTTTCTGAAGAAGGCGCTCAGCGGCGCGAGCAAGGTGCGCGAGCGCGGGCGCTACTCGGCGCGCGAGCGCAAGTACGAGGTCGAGATCGTGCTGCCGGTGATCGGCCGTCGCGTCGACTTCCGAGGCGTCTATACCTGGGCCGACAGCGACCACGAGACGCGCCGCACCTGGCGTGCCACCTGCAACGCCCGCATCCCGCTGTTCGGCGGCAAGCTCGAGTCGTTTCTACTCGGCCAGGTCGAAGACAGCCACCAGCGCGGCGCGCTGTTCACCGAGCGCTACATCAAAGAGAAGCTGTAATTGGTCCGCGTCAGCGGTCCAATCAATCTCACTACCAGGTCGCGTCGTTTTCGCGCACGGCGACGGTCACCGAGGCCTTGGCGATCATCACTTCCTGCGTCTGCTTGAGCGCGTAGACCTCGGCCTCGACGAACATCAGGTCCGTGCCCGGCGTCAGCACCTTGGCGCGGCAGCGCAGCGAGTCGGCCACCGGCGTGCGCAGCAGGCTCAGCTTGAGCTCCACCAGGCGCGGCGCCTTGCTGCCGTCGGTCAGCGTCGCCGCCGCCGCGGCCGCCGTGTACTCGGAGATACCGGCCAGCACGCCGCCGCTGATGCGGTCGCTGCCACGAAAGTGCGACTCGCTGACCACGTCGAGCCGCGTCTCGCACCAGCCCGGCCCAGCGCTGCCCGACGTGATGCCGAGCTGCTGCGCGTAGGCATCGTCGGCGTGAAATGCGTTGGTCTTGCTGACGAAGTCGAGTGGCTTGGTGTCCATGGCAGGCGACGATACACCCGCCTCGCCGCGCTCGCTATAGGCCCGTCACGCGCAGGTAGTCCCACGAGGCGTGGGCGTAGAGCGTGATCAGCCCGGCGCGCCCGGCGCTGCTGATCGAGCTGTCGCTGGTGCTCAGCTGCACCGACAGCGACGGTACCGAGCAACGGATCTGGCTGCCCTGTACGGTGAGCAGCACGCGGTAGGGTGTGTCGAGCGCCACCGTCAGCGGCGACGACGAGGCGCGCACCGAGTAGAGCTGGCTCGTGCCGTTGGCCTCGATGATGTAGACGCGGCCCTGGTCGGGCGACAGCACGCAGCCGTACATCCGCCGCGGGTTGTTCGCGTTGCCCGCAATCGGCGGCTGGATGCGCGCGGCGATGCCGGCGCCCTCGCCGGCGTTGGCTAGCCCTTGGATGCCGTGGATGCGCAGCACCGAGTCGACGAGGTAGTCGGCCACTGGCACGCTGCCCGTCAGGTTGGGGCCGTTGATCGATGTTTGCGATTGCACGGCGCGACCGCCGGCGTAGCTCCAGCTGCCGCGGTCGGCGCTCAACGCGCCGGGGCCGCTGCTGAAGCTCTCGTCGATGTAGACCGGCGGTCCGCTGTCAGGCGCGAGGGTGTCGACCGTGCTGTCGGGCGAGACGGTGTCGACGCTGCTATCGGGTGCGACGGTGTCGACGCTGCTGTCGGTCGCGGGCGGCGGGCCGTCGCTGCGGCTGTCGGTCGCGGGCGGCGTGCCGTCGCTGCGGCTGTCGGCGTCGTTGCCGGCGCCGCCGTCGCGCGCCGCGTCGACGGTGCTGTCTATCGGGCGGCCCTGTTCGTCGCGCGCGTCGCCGACCGGCGTGAGGCGGCTATCGCCCGCGGCGACGCCGACGCCGTCCTCGTTGAAGCTGCAGCCGCCGACGAGCACGACCAAGACCAGCGCCGCGAGTCGAGCCATCGGCATGCCTACGGCCCAGTGACCTTGAGGTACTCCCACGAGGCGTGGGCATAGACGGTGAAGAGCCCCGCGTTGCCGGCGCTCGTGATCGTGCTGTCGTTGGCGCTCAGCTGCACCGACAGCGTCGGCACCGAGCAGCGGATCTGGTTGCCCTGCACCGTGAGCAGGACGCGGTAGGGCGTGTTGAGAAAGATCGTCACCGCGCCCGAGGAGGCGAGCGGCGTCCAGATCCCGTCGGTTCCGCTGGTCTCGGTCAAGTAGACGCGGCCGTGGTCTACCGCCAGCCAGCAGGCGTATGACTGTCGCGGCTCTTGTGGGTTTCCCGGCTTTGGCTGCTGCACGCGCGCGGCGACGCCGGCGCCCTCGGCGGCGCTGCCGAGCCCCTGAATGCCGTGGATGCGCACCACCGAGTCGACGGTGTAGTCGGCCACGGACATGCTGCCGGTGAGGTTGGGCCCGTTGGAGGTCGTCTCCGACTGCGTGGCGCTGCCGCCCTGGTAGCTCCACGAGCCGCGGTTCGAGCTCAGCGAGCCGGCGCCGTTGGTGAAGCTCTCGTCGATGTAGACCGGCGGCCCGCTGTCGACGGAGCTGTCGGGTGCGACGGTGTCGACGGTGCTGTCGGGTGCGACGGTGTCGACGGTGCTGTCGGGTGCGACGGTGTCGACGGTGCTGTCGGGCGCAACGGTGTCGGCGGTGCTGTCGGCAGCGGGCGGCTGGCCGTCAGCGTCTGCGTCGCCGCCGCCACCACCGTCTGCCGGTCCGTCGACGCGGCCGTCGATAAGCCGCCCCTGCTCGTCGCGCGCGTCGTCCGGCGGCGTGACCTTGCCGTCGAGCGCGCCGGCGCTGACGCCGTCTTCGTTGAAGCTGCAGCCGCCGACGCTGCCGAGCAGCAGCAGGCCGAGCAGTAAGACGGGGCGCATGCCCCATTGTACATCGCGCGTCGCTAGAGGATCACGCGGACGCCGCCGAGGTCGGCGATGTTGTGCGGGAAGCGGTCACCCGGCGTGCCGATGAACATGTAGTTCTTGGGCACGTTGAAGCGCTTGGAGATCTTCTCGATCATCTCGGGGCTGAAGCTGCCTTTGACGGCGACGAAGTCGATGCGCAGCTGCGGGTAGACGCGGTCGAGCGTGCGCAGGTGCTGCGCTAGCTCGGGCGGGATCTCGCTCTCTTCGCGATAGAGGTGCACGACCTTGAGCTGGCGCGTCTGCTCGTTGTCGATGACGTACTGCGCGGCGCGGTTGAGCAGCGAGAGGTCGTCGCCCTTGGTGAAGTAGATCACGTTGAGGCTGGTGATGCGGTCGATGTTGCGGCTCGCCGCCTGCGTGATGTAGAGCACCGCCTTGAGCAGGCGGATGCGCAGAAACATCACGCCCACCACCAGCAGCGCCACCAGGAAGTACACGCCGAAGACGCGTACGTTCTTGGGGTCGGTCAGGATGTTGCCGGTGAGGCCGCACAGCACCGCGACGAGGCCGATGCTCACCGCCGGCCAGCTCGCCTTCTCCGAGCGTGGCAGGCGCGAGCGCTCGATCTTGAGCAGCATGTTGCCGATGGCGAAGAGGGCCATCACGCCGAGAAACGAGATCGTGTAGACGCCGGCGAGCAGCTTCACGTTGCCGCCGGTGATGGCGAGGATCGACCAGCACAGAAAGAAGAAGCCGAGGATGATGTAGTGGTTGGTCTTGCGGAAGCGGTTCTCGACGAGCAGCTTCTGCGGCAGGCAGCGATCGAGCGCCATGCGCCGCACCAGGCCCGTGACGCCGACGTAAGACGTCAGCACGGCGCCGGAGAGCACGAGCACCGCGTCGATGCTGACCCAGGTGCGCAGCCACGCGCCGGCGACCTTGTCGCCCATCAGCGCCAGCAGCGAGTTGATGTTCTTGAAGTCGCCCACCGGCACGACGCCGAGCGACAGCAGGCTGATCACCGGGTTGAAGAACGCCACGGCGATCCACATGTTGCGCAGCGTCTGGGGAAAGACGCCTTCCTTCTGCTCTTCGATGAAGTTGGCCGAGCTCTCGAAGCCGCTGATGCCGAGCATCGCGGCTGAGAAGCCATAGAACAGCGCCTTGGTGAGCCCCCCTGGCGGCTCCTGCGCCCAGTTGGCCGAAAAGAGCGTGCTGTCGCCGATGACGTGCACCGTGCAGAAGAGCACCAGCACGACCAGCGTCGCCATGTGGAAGATGAAGATGCCGAGCGCCACGACGGCCGATTCGCTGATGCCGATCAAGTTGAGCACCGCGAAGAGGAACAACAGGCCGACGGTGGCGCCGATCAGCGGCAGCCCGTGCCATAGATGGTGCGCGTACTCCATCGCCTCGTAGGCGCTGATCACCGCCGTGGCGATGTACGAGAGCAGCGTCAAGCAGGCGGCGACGGAGGCCTTGCCCTTGGTGGTGGTGTTGAGCAGCACGTTGTAGGCGCCGCCGTTGAGCGGCAGCGCGGTGCCGACCTCGGCGTAGACCTTGCGAAACAGATACAGCACGGCGGCCACCAACAGCAGCGCCAGCGGCGCGTAGCGGCCCGCTTGCGCGCCGCAGAGCGCCGAGACGTAGAGGCAGCTCGACGTGATGTCGTTGCCGCAGATCGCGGTGGCGCTCCACTGACCGAGCTGGTGGCGCTGCGCGTGGCTGTCGATGGGATCGAGCGTGACGTCCTTGTCGGCCAGATCCGTCACGCGCTCGGCGGTGCCCCAGCCGGCAAACTCCCAGCGCTGCTCCACGATCTCGCGCTGCTTGATGCGCGCCTTGTCGTGGCGCGAGGCGCCGCGCTTGCTGCCGCTGCCGCTGCTGCCGCCGCCGTCGTCGCCGCCGCCGCTACCGCCGTTGCCGGCGCCGCTGCCGCCGCCGGGCTTGGGGTCGTCGGACACGAAGTTGCTCCTGAGTGCTGATGTCGCGCGCGCGGCGCTGAGCCGCGCCGGCTGGGAGACGACAGTATCACGCTCCGAGGTGTTACCTCGACCTCACAGGTGCGCGGCGCTTGGTGCTCGAAACGTTTCGTGCGGCGCCGTGGCACGGCGACTGCACAGACCCTGGCCATGAAGCGCAAGCGCCTCGCGATCGCCGTGACCATCGTGACCACCGTCCTCGCCGCCGGCGGCGCGGCCGAGGCGTGGCCCAACCACGAGCAGCGCCCGCAGCCGGGCGACCACGTGCGCGTCTACAGCAAGAAGGGCGTCTACCATCACGGGGTCGTCGTCAGCGCCGACCGCGTGGTGCACCGCGACAACCTGCTCGCCGCCGGCCACGTGGGCGTCAAGGAGACGTCGATGCAGACCTTCAGCCGCGGCGGCCGCGTCGAGGTCGTCAACGACCGCACGCGTCCGCGGCTCGAGGTGGTGCTTTCGGCCAAGCACGCGGCGGCCGGCCGCGACCGCAGCTACAACCCGCTGACCAACAACTGCGAGCACGAGGCCACGCTGCATGCCACGGGCAAGCGTCAGAGCCAGCAGGTGCGGCGGGCGTCGCCTTTGGCGATCGGCGCGGCGTTTGGTGTGCACGTGGTGACCACGCCGCTGCGTATGATGGCCGCGGCGCTCGATGACTAGCTGATATCATCGGCCGCATGACGCCGACCAAGCTCTTGCTGCCGCTCGCGCTCGCCCTATCGCTCGCCATCGGAGGCTGCTCGGACAGCACGTCCTCGCCCAGCGACGGCGGCCCCGACAAGACCGTCGGCGAGGCCGGGCCGAAGCCCGACGGCCCGCGCGACGGGCAGCCGCCAACGCCCGACGGTCCGGGCAGCGAGACGGCGCCCGGCGACATGACCCAGCCCGACACGACGCCGGCGGGCGTGCCGTATCTATACGTCGGCGAGACCAACGCGCGCATCAGCGTCTACAAGGTCACGCCGAGCGACGGCACGCTGAGCAAGGTCGGCGACTTCAAGCGCAACGGCTCGATGAGCTTTCTCGCCTTCCACCCGCAGAAGACGCACGTCTACGCGACGATCAACAACAACGTCGAGGGGCTCGCGCTCGGCAGCGACGGCGTGCCCTCGAGCTTCGTCGGCGAAGCGAGCATCGGCGCCAAGGGCACGCACCTCGAGGTCGAGCCGAGCGGTCGCTACGTGCTGGCCGTCAGCTACGACGGCGACGCGGTGGCGATGTTTCCGCTCAGCCCTGCGGTCGGCGCGCCGATGACGGCGGTCTACTCGAAGAGCGGCAGCAGCTACTGCGCCAACGCGCACCAGGTGCGCGTGCATCCCAGCGGCCGCTTCGCCTACGTGCCATGCCTCGGATCGGACCACATCCTGGTGCTCGGGCTCGACGCCAACCAAGGCAAGATCACCGAGGGCACGCCGGTCTCGACACAGAGCGGCGCCGGCCCGCGCCACCTCGACTTTCACCCCACGCTCGACGTCGCCTACGTCGTCAACGAGTCCGACAGCACGGTCAACGCCTACAGCGTCAACACCAGCAGCGGCGCGCTGAGCGAGATCCAATCGATCTCGACGTTGCCGAGCGGCACCAGCAACCCCAGCGCGAGCTCGGACATCCACGTCTCGCCCGACGGGCGCCACCTTTACGCGATCAACCGCGAGCCCCTCGACAACATCGCGATCTTCAGCATCGACGGCCAGGGCAAGCTCGCGGCCGTCGGCCACGAGAGCACCGGCGGCACGCATTCGCGCAGCTTCGTCATCAGCGCCGACGGCAAGCACGTCTTCGTCGGCAACTCCAAGAGCAAGGACGTGGTCACCTTCTCGCGCGCCAGCGACGGCAAGCTGACCAAGCTGCGCACCGAGAGCGGCTTCGCGTCCAACGTCTGGTTCGTCGGGTTGTTGTATCGATAGTGCTCGGGGCGATGCAAAGCTCGGGCTTCAAGGTCTGCACGTGCAGATCTTGAACGGCGCGCGGGCCGCGGTGATCTCGCGACGTTGTTGGCGCCGGCGGTTGGCTCCGCGTTTGCTTTGGATCGGCACATGTCCGGAGAGTATGCCGTCCTGTGGCCGCCGCTTTCGCCCGGCGGTCCGCGCCTTCTGACCCTCAAGGTGCTCAGCCGCTCGGCGCTCGCCTTCGTGCGCGAGCACTGGCAGCGCTTCGACGCCGCGGGGATGTTCGTCGACACCGAGCGCGATCCGCCGGTGCGCCTGGGCGACGCCTTGCGCTTCTGCGTGATCGGCCTCGGCGCCAAGCGCATGCTCGCCGGGCGCGCGGTGGTGGGGGCCATCCGTCGCGCCGCCGGCGGGACGCCGGGCATCTGGCTGTGCATCGTCGAGCTCGACGACTCGGAGAGCCGCACGCTCTATCGCGCGCTGCTCGAGCACCGCAACCACGTCGAGGACGTCGGCGCCCAGTCGCTGCCATCGATCCCGCCGCCGCTGCCGCATCGGCGCAAGCCGCCGCAGGAGGGCGATCTCTACGTGGTGCGCCAGCGCCCGGTGGCGCCATCGAGCTACAAGAGCGAAGAGTTCGAGCTCATCGAGACGTCGAGCGCGGTGATTCCGCTGGACGACTTCAACTGACGTGACAGTCTTAGCGGGCCATGTCGCGCCCGCTTATCTCGACCTTCGTACTCAGCCTCCTGCTCGGCGCTTGCGGCGCTGACCTTGATCACGCGCAGCTCGGGCGCCGCCGCGTGGCGGTCGCCTTCGGCGAGCCCGACACCGGCCATCGCAGCGTCGGTGTGGTGGGCAACGGCTGCACGGGCACGTTGATCGGTCGCCGCACGGTGCTCACCGCCGGACACTGCATCCCCGACTCCGGCGCCGCGCCGGCGTTCACCGTCACCACCGACGGCAACGAGCGCTACGAGGGCGCGTCGGCGGTGCTGCACCCGCAGATCGATCTCGGCGCGCAGAACTTCTCCGACTTCGACATCGCCATCGTGCGCCTGCAGCGCCCCGTCAGCGGCGTGGTGCCGACGCAGCTGTCGTTCGATCCGCCGCTGCCCGGCACCACGGTGACGCTGGTTGGCTACGGCATCCCCGGCGACTCGGGGCTGCCGGGCTTCAAGCGCACGGGCCAGGCGCGCCTCTCGCAGGTCGACACCTACGTCTTTCTGCACTCGCGCGAGCCGGCGCGCCCGACGATCTGCAGCGGTGACTCGGGCGGGCCGGTGCTCGTCGACGGCGCCGGTGGCGAGCGCGTTATCGGCGTCAACTCGGCCGGCACCGTGCCGTGCGACTCGGGCTTCGGCTACGGCGTGCACGTGCGCGTCGACGCGCACCGCGCCTTCATCGAAAAGGAAGCCGGCGCCGATCTCTACACCGGTGGGGCGATCGATATCGACGCGCCCGAGGTGACGATCACCAGCCCCGCCGCCGGCGCGCGACCGGAGCCGAGCTTCACGCTCGAGGCCGACGCCGTCGACGCCGCGAGCGGCATCACGCGCGTGGAGCTATGGATCGAGGGCACGCGCCAGGGCGAGCTGAGCGCCGCGCCCTATCGCTTCGAGGTCAGCGGCCTCGAGCGGCGCTGCTACGACGTCGAGGTGCGCGCGGTGGACGGCGCCGAAAACGTCGGCCGCGCGACGCGCCAGATCTGCATCGCTGATGGCGATCCCTTCGGCGCGCCCTGCCAGGCCGACGCGACCTGCGGCAGCGGGCTGTGTCTCGGCGGCGCCTGCTCGCAGGCCTGCACCTCGCTCAAGCCATGTCCCGAGGGCTACGACTGCACGAGCAACCAGTGCGTGGCGCAGCCGGGCGCGGGCGGCGGTTGCGCGGCGGCGCCCGGCGCTGGCGTGGGGCGGCTGCTGCCGCTGTTGCTGCTGTCGTTGCTATCGCTGCTATCGCTCGCGTTCAGACGGCGACTTCGTAGGCGATGCCAGACAGCAGCACGCCCTCGGCGCTGATCAGCGTCTCGTCGAGCGAGGCCAGCACGAAGTAGACGCCGGCCGCGCCATCGGGCGGCGCCGCGAGCGCCTCGAGCACGTCGAGGTCGAACAGCTCGAAGAGGTCCGCCAGCACCTCGTGGTGGCCGTCGAGCATCTGCTCGAGGCTCGGCAGCTCTGCCGCGCGAAAGCGCTCGATGGCGCGCAGGTCCATCGCGTCGAGGCCGGCGGCCATCTCTTCGCGCTCGCTGGCCGACAGCTCCTCGAAGAAGCCGTCGAGGGCGGCGACCAGCTCGGCGCGCGGCACCGAGAGCTGATAGCGGCAGCGGCGATGATCGCCGGCCCAGCGCGCGTGCTGGCCATAGTTCATCGGCGGCGGGCCGATCTGGCCGGCGGGCACCTCGCGCCCATCGATGGTCCAACGCGGCATCAGTGACGCATAATAGCGCGATGATGCAGCGAGCTCTGATCGCAGGCTGTGGCTACGTCGGCACGGCGCTGGCGCGCGAGCTCGGCGCCGACGGCGTCGAGGTGCTGGCGCTGCGCCGCTCGGCGCAGGCAGCGCTGCCGGGGGTGCACTGGCTGGCCGCAGATCTCGGCGACGCCGCGCAGCTCGAGCGCGCGCTGGCGGCGCACGCGGGTGCGCGCGAGGTCGACACCGTGTTCTTCACGGCGGCGGCGAGCAGCCACGACGAGGCGGGCTACCGCGCGATCTACGTCGAGGCGCAGCGCAACCTGATCGCCGCGCTCGGCGCGCTCGGCGCGGCGCCGCGGCGCTACCTGTTCACCTCGAGCACCGGCGTGTACGGCCAGACCGACGGCAGCCTCGTCGACGAGACGTCACCCACCGAGCCGACGGCGTTTTCGGGGCGCGTGATGTGCGAGGCGGAGGCGCTGCTGCGCGAGCTCGCCTGGCCCAGCGTCGCGCTGCGTCTCGGCGGCATCTACGGCCCCGGGCGCACGCGGCTGATCGAGTCGGTGCGGCGCGGCAGCGTGACGCTCCCGCGCGAGACGCTCTACACCAACCGCATCCACCGCGACGACTGCGCTGGCGCGCTGCGCCACCTCGCCGGCGTGGCGCACGACGGCGGCGTGCTCGCGATAAACGGCGTCGACGCCGAGCCGGCACCGCAGGCCGAGGTGCTGGCCTTTATCGCCGCGCTGTGCGGCGTGCCCGCGCCCGAGCCGAGCGAGGCGGCGCCAGCGGCGCGCGCGCGCGGGGGCAACAAGCGCGTCAGCTCGGCGCGCCTGTTGGCGAGCGGCTATACCTTACGTTACCCGAGCTATCGCGAAGGCTATCGCGCGCTGGTCGCGGCGATGAACGGATCGAACGATGAAGCTTAGAGATGTGCTCGTGATCGGCGCGCTGCTGGCGCTGCCTGCCTGCGACAGCGCCGCGCCCGGCGCGAGCGGCTTCGATCTGGTGCAGCTGTCCGACGGCATCGGCGAAGGCGCGACCCGTGACGGCATCGGCGGCGGCGGCGACGGTCTCGGCAACGATGGCGGCGGCGGCGACGGTCTCGGCAACGACGGCGGCGCGCGCGACGGCAGCGGCGAGCTGCCCAGCGATCGCCGCGACGGCGGCAACGTCGATCTGCCCAACGATCGCCGCGATGGTGGCGACGGCGGCGGCGGCGACGGCAGCGGCGGCGACGGTACGACCGACAGTACGGCCGACAGTACGGCCGACAGCACGGCCGACAGCATCGCGCCCGACAGCTCGGTGGACAGCACGGCCGACGGTGTTGCCCCGGACAGCAGCGTAGACAGCGGCAGCGACACGGGCGTGCCGCCGGTGACGATCACCTCGGTGAGCCCGATCACCACCGGCCTCGCCGGCGCGCCCTACAGCTTCCAGTTCCTCGCCACCGGCGGCCTCGGCGCGGGCAGCTACGTCTGGTCAGTCAACGCGCCCTGGGGTGCGATCAACAACCAGAGCGGCGTCTTCAGCGGCACCGCGCCCGGCGCCGCGCCGGTGACCTACGCGCTGACCGTCACCGTCATGTCGGGCTCGGCCAGCGACACGCAGACCTTCCAGCTGCCGATCGTCGGCACGCTCGGTCCCGCGGCGCAGGCCACGCCGTTCTTCGAGCACACCACGGCGCCGCTGCCGCTCGACCTCAAGACCCTCGTCAGCGGCGGCGCGGCGCCCTACAGCTGCAACTTCTACAGCGGCGCCGGCGAAGGCACGCGGCCGGGCGCTCTGCTGCCCGATGCCAACGACCCCAGCGGCTGCACCCTCACGGGCGGGTTCGCCAGCACCGACGCGCCGGGCGTCTACGGCTTCATCGTCACCGTCAGCGACAGCAACGGCCAGCGCACCGAGGTGTTCGTCGTGATGCGCAACGGCGCCTGCAGCACCTCGGCGGTGACCATGACGCCGCCCGAGTACCCCGTGCGCCAGGCAACCGCCGGCAGCGCCTACGGCTGGACCATCGCGGCCGCCGACGTCGATCCCGTCTGCACCAACGCGCAGTGCACCACCTGCCAGGTCTGCCTCAACCGCCAGATGGGCACGCAGTCGCCGCTCTCTACCGCCTCGCAGCTCGACTGCGCCAACCCCGGCGATCTCTGCGCCGCCAACGGCACCTTCTCGCCGGTGGTCTGCCAGACCCAAGGCAGCTTCAGCGGCACCGTCAACTACAAGGCCCACACGCCGCTGCGCAGCGGCGCCCCCGCCTGGGTCACCACCAACTACTCGATGACCTACAGCGGCACCGTCGCCACCCAGACCGCCTGCGGCAACAAGACCTGGACCTGCCACTGGGAAACCCTAGAACCCTAAGGGTCACTCTATGATCCGCAACGCGTCGAGATCACAGGGCCCACAGGCCACAATGACATTTTCCATCTAGCTAGCCGCGACGAAAGACCACCATCTGGTTGTTGGCGGGCATCTGCACGCGCTCTTCGAGCTCGAAGCCGCGCGCGCGCGCCGCGATGGCGACGTCTTCGAGGTCGCGGATGCCCCAGCGCGCGTCGCGCGCGCGAAGCGACGCGTCGAAGCGCTTGTTGCTGTCCGAGGTGAACTGCCGATCGATGTTGTATGGCCCGTAGAGCACCAGCGGGCTGCCGGCTGCCAGCGTGCGCGCCGCGCCGTCGAGAAGCCCCAGCGTCACATCCCACGGCGAGATGTGGATCATATTGGCGCAGTAGATCGCCGCCGCGCTGTCCACCGGCCAGCGCGCGTCGCACACGTCGAGCAGCTGCGCCGGCCGCAGGTTGGCGAGCTTGGCCTCCACGGCCCAGGCGTCGATGCTTTGCAGCGCTTGCGGGTCGATGTCGGTGGGCTGCCAGCCGAGATGCGCGAAGCGCGCCGCGAAACAGACCGCGTGTTGACCGGTGCCGGCGGCGATCTCGAGGACCAGGCCGCGCGCCGGCAGCACGCGCGCGAGCACCTCGCCGATGGGAGCGCTGTTGCGCTCGGCAGCAGCGGATACGAGCTTGGACGAGCTAACCATGGCTCAGGTCCTAGCACACCTCGGCGAGGATCGCCTCGGCGCTGGTGAAGCGCCCGACGTCGACACCGTCAGCACACAGCCCGCTCGAGAGCGCGTCGAGCTCGGCGCGCACGTCGCGCGCGCGCACGTAGTCGCGAAGCTCGGCGCCCTCGTAGAGCGCGCACAGCGAGCGAAAGATCAGCGCGTCGTCGCGCTGCACCGCGTAGGCGTCGACCGGCGCGCCGTAGCAGCGACACAAGAGCGGGCGCGTGGCGTAGGTCGAGCACAGGTCGTCGCGCAGCAGCGGACACGGCGGGCGGTGCGCGCGACACAGCGCGCCGATGGCGTGCGCGAAGGCGGGCTCTTGGCGCGGCGCGGCGCCGATGCCGTGCTGCGGCTGCAGCACCACCATCGCCCGCGCCGCTTCGCGCGCCCGCGCGCGCGCCTCGTCATCGAGCGCCGCCACGCCGCGCGACCAGAACAGCGCCTCGACCAGTGTCAGCGCGAAAAACGCGCTGCTCGTGCAGCAGGCGCTGCAGCCGGCGCGACACAGGTGCGGGTTTTCCGGCTGCGCCGCGAAGTCCGCGATGCGCCGCGCGAGCTCGTCATAGAGCGCCTCGACGCGCTCGAGCGCCGGCGCCACCGCGCGCGGATCGAGCGCGAGATCGAGGCCAGCGATCTGAAAGCGCGAGGCGCCGATCAGTACACGCAGTTGAAGGTCGTGTTGGCCGACAGCGAGACATAGCCGTCGCTCGACGACACGACGAGCGCCAGATCGACCTTCTCGTTGCAGGTGAAGGCCACCGGCGTTTGCTGGCTGCTCGGCGTGTTCTTGTACTGCACGGTGACCGTGCTGCCCGCGGCGAGCGTGCCGTTGAAGCCGCCGATGGGCGCCAGCCCACTGAGGGTGTGCGTCTTGCTCGGCGTGTTGGTCGACGTGAGCACGGCGCTCTGGATAGCGATGTTGCTCACGGCTGCGCTGCCGTTGTTCTTGAGCTCGAGCGTGACGGTGGTGTGCGTCGGATCGGGGGCCACCACCGGCTGCAGGTTGGCCCAGGCATAGACGTCGTTGATCTTGGCCTTGAAGTCCTTCGCGGCGTTGGTGTCGGCGCTGCCGCTGTCGACGCTGCTGTCGGTGCTGCCGCCGTCGCCGGTCGGTCCGTCGCCGGCGCTCGCTTCGCTCGACGTCCCGTCGCTCGGCGTTCCGTCGCCCGGCGTCCCATCGCCCGCGGGCGGCGCGTCACGCTGCATGTCGGCGCCGCCCGGGCCATCACCGACGGGCGGACCATCGGTCGACGCTTCGGCGCCGGCCTCGCGCGCGGTCAGATCGCCGCCCGCGTCGCCGGAGCCCGGCGTGCTGTCGCCGCAGCCGACGGCAAACACGAAGCACAGCGATGTTGTGAGGAGGAGCACGATGAGTTGGTCTAAACGCTGACGCTGCATAGTCATTAGGGTAACTTGCGGCCTACGCCGGTTGCCAGTAGAAGGGCAACGAGTGAATATCGCGCGCGCGACAGAGGTCTTGCATTGGGCGAGCGCGTCGCGAGGAGCAACGTTTCATGTCCGCTATCAGCGTGATGATGTTGATCTGCTTCGTGGGGGGACCCGGCAACCACCAACAGGCGCAGCCGGTGGTGGACCAGTTCCTTCGTCACGTCGAGCGCTCGGCCGGTTGGGCCGACAAGTCGTCCAGCGGCGCCTTCTTCTCGCGCCGCTCGCGCTGCGTGACCTTCTTCGAGCAGAAAAAGCCCGCGGTGGTGGTGCTCGATCTGGCGAGCTACCTCGCGCTGCGTACGCGCTGGAAGCTGTCGCCGCTGGCGCAGATGGGCCGCTCGGACAAGAAGCGCTACTTCGTGCTGGTGCGTGACGGCAGCGTCAAGAAGCTCGCCGACCTCAAGGGCAAGAAGGTCGTCAGCACCATCCGCGACACCAAGTTCCTCTCCAAGATCGTCTTCGGCGGCAAGCTCGACGCCGCCAAGCACTTCACGCTCAGCTTCACGCGGCGGCCGCTCAAGGGCGTGCGCAAGGTGGCGCGCAAGCAGGCCGACGCGACGATCGTCGACGAGCAGGTGATGGCGCACCTCGGCTCGCTCAAGCTCGGCGTCAAGCTCGTGCCGCTGCATCGCTCCGCCAAGCTGCCCGGCCTGACGATGACCGTGCGCGCCGGCACGCCGAAGAAGGTGCCGGCGCAGCTGCGCAAGGCGCTGCCCAAGCTGTGCAAGGGCGCCGGCAGCAAGCTGTGCAAGACGTTCTCGATCTCGGCGTTTCTGCCCGCCAAGCGCGCGCTCTACAAGCGCCTCGAGCGCAAGTACAAGTAGCTCACAACGCCGGCGCGCCGGGCGTGTACCAGTCGAAGCGGTTGGGCTGACGAAAGCACAGCAGCGAGAAGCTGATGCTGACGTCGAGCGCGCGCACGTGGTGAAACCAGCCGGCTGGGATGAAGAGCGTGTCGCCGGGCGCGAGGTCGACACTGACGACGCGCGCCCCTGCTAGTGGGCCTTGGTCGTCCGGCGCGGCGTCGAGCGCCCGCTCGGCATCTTGCCCTTCGTCGAGGCCGACGTAAAAGCCGCGCAGCCGGCGCAGCAGCGGGATGTCACCCGGCGGCGCGAGGCGCACCCGTTTGCGGCCGTAAATCTGGCAGAAGAAGATGTTCGACGTGTCGTGGTGAAGCGGCGTGATCGTGCCGGCCGGCCCGAGCCACAAAGACGAAGCGCCGCGGACCTTGCTCGCGTCGAAGATCGACGTGTCGATGACGATGTCGTCGAGCAGCACGGCGAGCTCGTCGCGCTTCATGGCGTGGTTGTTGGCGATCAGGTAGAGGTCGTTGCTCTCGCCGGCCTCGAGCACGCGCGCGACGAAGTCGGCGACGCGCATGCGCTGCGTGTGCTGCGCGAAGTTGAGGTCGGGCGTCGGATCCGCCGCGCGCCCGACGCACACGTCGAGCTCGACGTCGCCGAGGCTCTCGGCGAAGTAGGCCGGCGTCCAGCGCTCGAGCGCCGGCCAGGACCGCGTGGCGTCGTCGAGCAACAGCGGCCGGCCGGCGCGGTAGTAGCGCGTGTAGAACGTCTCGGCGTCGACCGTGGCGAGCCGATCGATGGCTGCGGCGCCGCGCTGGCGTTTGCGCTCGAGCTCGAGCACCAGCTCGAGGCTGCGCGACCAGCGCGCGTAGCGTGTCACCATCGGCAGCAGCGGCGAGCTGACCATCGCGTCGACCTCGCGCGCGGCGATCTCGCGCGGTACCTCGGCCTGCTGCGCGAGCTGCTCGACGAGGCGCTCCGGGCGCACGCCGCGCAGCAGGTTGTGCACCAACCAGTCGCGAAAGGGATCAGAGAGGCCGATCTCTTCGCGCAGGCGCGGGCTGGCCCTGGCTGCCTTGCTGCTGCGGCGCTTCTTGCTGCCGCTGCTGCTGCTGCTGCTGCTGCTGCGCTTCTTGCGCTTGGTGCGGGACATGCGGGTGCGGGCGCGCGGGTGCGCTACGTGGGCGAGGGCGCTACGGCGCCGGTTGCGGCGGTGGCTGCGGCGGCGGCTGCGGCGGCGGCTCATGCCCCCGCTCCTCATGCTCCCCCCGGCGCTGGCGGTGCTGGCGCCGGGCCCCCCGCAGCGCCCCCCGC
>JAGQIK010000045.1 GCA_020431405.1 Myxococcales bacterium | reverse complement strand
TGGCGGGCGCGATGTGCATCGCCTGGCCCTCCATCAGCGTGCGCAGCAGCACCACCTGACGAAGCAGGTCGGCGCGGTCGTGCTTGGAAAGCCCCGCGCCGCGCAGCCGATCGCCGAGCGCGTGATGCGCTTCGAAGACCTCGGGGTGGCTATGGTGCTGCGCGGCGTGCACGACCTCGTGTCGGATCGTCTCGCGCATCGAACGCAGGCCGTTCTCGCCGACGATCTTGTCCTTGTTGACGAACAGCACGCCGCGCGCCGGCTTGCCGCGCGCCGGACGGTACATGCCTTCGATGGTGCGCACGAACAGCGGCTGCGTGAGCCGCTCTTGTGCGCCGAGCGCCAGTCGCGCGAGCAAGCTGCGATGGCGCAGCGCGCCGCGGCTCTCGCGTCGCATCGACGCCGAGAGCTCCTTGGTGGTCATCAGCTTGATCTCGATCGCGCGCGCGTCGAGCCGCCAGCCGGGCGGCAGCTTGGCGGCGACGTGCTTGACCTCCTGCGCGACGATGGCGCCGAGCTCGGCGTCGCCGAGCGCGTGCGCGGCGCGCGGCGCGAGGCACAGCGCGGCGACGAGCACGGCCAAGGCGACGATACGGCGCACGCGGGGCATGCGCGGATACCGAGCAACTTCGAGGCCAGGGCTAGGCGCAAGCATTGCGGCGACTTGCGGCGGCCAGCGGGCACGCCGGGGGTGACTACAGCCGTCGGTGCGCGGTCCCGCTCGGCGGTCGGCGATCACCCGAGCGCTGATGGCTGATGGCTGGTAGCTGAGCGCTGTAAGCTGACGGCTGACGGCTCCCTGGCGCTCGTGCTACGAAGGCGCGGTGCCTGCTCCTTCTCCCTTTCACTCGCGCACGCAGCCGCTCTGTCGAAGCTACGCCTGGAAAGATTGGGCCGGCTACGCCGCGGTCTGCACCTACGACAGCTGCCACGAGCCCGAGTACTACGCCGTGCGTCAGACCTGCGCGGTGCTCGACGTCTCGCCGCTTCACAAGTACGCGATAGCGGGCGCCGACGCGGCCGAGTTTCTCGCCTTCCTCACGGTGCGCGACGTGCGCGCGCTCAAGGCGGGTCGCGTGAGCTATCTGTGCTGGTGCGACGACGATGGCAAGCTGCTCGACGACGGCACGGTGACCGTGCTCGGCGACGGGCGCTATCGGCTGACGGCGTCGCTCCCGCAGCTTCACTGGCTCTCGCTGTGCGCCGACGGCTTCGACGTCGAGATCACCGACGTCAGTGACAGCATGGCGGCGCTGGCGCTGCAGGGGCCGCGCGCGCGCGACGTGCTCGCCGATCTCTGTCAAGAAGACGTCTCGCGGCTGCGCTTCTTTCGGCACCGGCGCTGCACGTTCGGTGACGACATCGCCGGCGAGCTCACGCGCACCGGCTACACCGGCGATCTCGGCTACGAGCTGTGGGTCGACGCGACGCGCGCCGAGGCGCTGTGGGACGCGCTGTTCGCCGTCGGCCCGTCGCACGGGCTGTTGCCGATGGGGCTCGACGCGCTCGACATGCTGCGCATCGAGGCTGGCTTCGTGCTGCAGGGCGTCGAC
>JAGQIK010000373.1 GCA_020431405.1 Myxococcales bacterium | reverse complement strand
CGGCTCGGGGCGCTGCTATGACCGCCTGATCCGCGGCGCGCGCCGCGAGGGCGAGGTGCGCGTGGGGCGCTACCTCTCGACCAGCAACATGCCGCGCGGCGGCCGCGCGCGCGCCCAGGTCGGCGACTACTACCTGCAAAACGAGGTGCTGCTGGTGGTGGTCCGCCAGCGCGACGGCACGATCATCGACATCGCCACGCGCACGCCGGGCAGCACGCGCCCGCCGCGCGACGGCATCGGCTGGGGAACGCTCGCCGTCTGCGACAGCAACGGCACGCACCAGCCGCGGCTCGTCTCGGTGCAGCTCGAGATGCGCCAGAGCAAGCTGGTGCGACTGATCGGGCGCATCGACAGCGAGCCCGAGCTGGCCGTAGAGACGCGTCTGTGGCTGCGCGGGGCACGGCTGGTGATCGAGACCGAGATCAAGAACGACGGGCGCTACCCGCGCTACAACCTGCGCGTCTGCGACGACTACGGCATCGCCAACGTGCCGCTGCAAGCGCCCGGTCTCGGCGAGTACGATCCGATGCGCGCTGCACGCGCGCGCCACGTGCTGGTGCCGTGGGTCGCCCGCCGCGAGGGCCCGCGCAGCTACCTGCTGGTCAGCCACGCGCGCGCACCGCTGCGCCTGTGGCTTGGCGCCTCGACGCCTTCGGGCGCCTTCGCGCCGTCTTTTGACGTCTCCTACGGCCGTTTCTCGCTGCGCCCAGGGCGCACGCACACCCTGCGCCGCTCGCTGGTGGTCGTGCGCGGCGCCGAGCACCGCGCGCTGGCGCTGGCGCTGGCGGCGCGCAAGACGCGAACGCGCGAGGTCACCGTCGCGCTGCCGACGGGCCTCGTGCCGATGAAGCTCGCCGCACGAAGCGGCGCCAAACACGGCAGCCTGCCGCTCGATCCCGCGCTCGGCGGCGGTGCCGATCTGCGCGTGGAGATCGAGCGCGACGGCAAGCCTTACCTCGTCTCGGCCCTCGATCGCGCGCGCAGCACGTTGACGCTGCCCGCGCGCGGCCGCTATCGCGTCGCGCTGTGGATGCGCGGCCCCGGCCTCGGGCCGTGGATCGACGTCGGCGCCGACAAGGGCGGCGCCGCCAAACCGGTGGTGCTGCGCGCGCCACCCTACGGCACGTTGGCGCTCGCCGTGCGCGAGCGGCGTGGCGGTCCGCCCACGCCGGCCAAGGTGCTGCTGGCGCCACTCGCCGCCGACGCCAAGCGCGGCGCCGCCGTCGACCTCGGCAACGACGGCTGGCGCGCCGCGCGAAGCAGCTACTACAGCGACGGTGGCGGCAGCCTGCGCTTGCGCCCCGGCCGCTACCGGCTGCTGGCAGCGCGCGGCTTCGAGCACGGCCTGGCGCGTAAGACGGTGCGCGTGCGCGCCGGCAAGACCACGCGCGTCGAGCTCGTGGTGCCGCGCGTGCTGCCCACGCCGGGCTGGCTCGCCGCCGACCTTCACGTACACAGCGAGCGCAGCTTCGACTCGCCCACGCGCCATCCGGCGCGCCTCGTCGCCGCCGCCGCCGTCGGCCTCGAGCTGATCGCCAACACCGATCACAACGCCGTGACCAGCGACGCGCGACGCCCGACGGCGCGCAAGCTGAAGGCCTTCCTGCAGAGCTGGCCAGGCCAGGAGGTCACCACGTCAGGTCACCGCTTCGGCCACTTCAACGCCTTTCCGCTGCGCAAGCCGCTGCGCTATCGGCACACCACGCCCAAGGCGCTGTTCGCCGCCGCGCGCGCCGCCGGCGCGCTGGTGCAGGCCAACCACCCGCGCATGGGCAGCATCGGCTACTTCCAGCAGGTCGCGCTCGACGCCGCGCGCGCGCGCGCGCGAGCGGGCGTCTATCACGGCGGCTATCAGCTGCTCGAGGTCTTCAACGCCGACTACCTCGGCAACATGGGCCACGTGATGAAAAACCTGCGCGAGTGGCAGGCGCTGCTCGCGCGCGGCTATCGCTACGTCGCCACCGGCTCGTCGGACGCCCATCGACTGCCCGTGCAGGACTACGGCTATCCGCGCACCATGATCCAGTGGCGACCGCGCGGCGCCACGTCCGACGCCGCCGACGCGCGCGCGCCGCAGGCGGCGGTCATCGACGCGCTACGTCGCGGCCGCGCGCAGGTCACGTCAGGCCCGCTGATCGACCTCACCGTCGACGGCAAAGGCCTCGGCGAGCAGATCGCGATCGCGCCCGGCAAGCGCGCGCGCGTGCGCCTGCGCGTCTACGCGGCACCGTGGGTCGACGTGCAGAAGGCCGAGCTTTGGATCGGCGGCAAGCGCTTTCAGGCGCTGCGCGCCGCGCGCGGCGGCCGCAAGACGCTGCGTATCGACCGCACGTTCACCGTGCGCGCCAGCGATCTGCCCGCCGATCGCAGCTTCATTATCGCGCTGGCCAGCGGCGACCGCGCCGATCCGACGCAGCCTTATCGCACCATCCGCCCCTTCGCCTTCACCAACCCGATCTATCTAGCGCGACCGACGACGACGCCCAACAAGCGCGGCGCCAAGCAGCGCGAGCGCACAAAGAAGCGCTAGCGGCACGCTCGCGTCGCGCGGCGGCACAGCCAGCGCGTGCGCGCAGCCGCCGCCGTCGTCTTCGACCTGCTCGCGGCGCAGCAGCACGTGGCTGCTCACGGTGCGCGGCGCGCTGCCGACCCACACCTCCGCGCGCACGCGGCGAAGCCCCGTCTCGGGCGTGTCGACGGTGAGCCGATAGCTGAACGGATCGGCGTCGATGGGCACGGCCTTGCCGCGCTCGCCGTCGATGACCATGCGCAGCGCGTTGCCCTTGGCGCCGTCGACGGTGACCAGCAGCTCGGCCTGCACGCCGGCGAGCACCTGCAGACCGACGGCGTGCTCCGGCCCGTTGACCACCGCCACGTCGAGCATCGGATCGTCAGGGCCCTGCAGCTTGACCACGGTGCGGCCGGCGCGCACGCCGGCCACGATCGCCTCGGCCGAGAGCGCCTCGGCGTAGACCATCGTTGTCGGCGAGCCGGTGGGGCTCTGAAACGCGCCGAGGTCCTGGCCGGCACGGTGATCGTCGCTGCCGCCGATGGCGGCGACGATGCGTCCGTCGGCGGCGAGCTGGTCCCAGAAGTCGATCGTCTTGAGGCCGAACAGAAAGCCCGTCTCCTTCCAGCCACCGGTGGCGATCTCGACGGCGTGAAGCTCGGCCGGGATCGCGTGCTCCCACTTACAGCCGATGCAGGCGTCCTGCAGGTCGAGCAGCGGGTGGTTGATCGAGACCAGCGCCTGCTGCGCCACCGCGTCGCCGACGACGGCGGCGATGTCGCGCCCGCCCACGCCGAGCTTGTGGTCGACGTAGCGGGTGGCGTTGATGAGGCCCATGTGGCCCTTGTAGGTCGTCAGCTCGATGCCAGGCATCAACAGCAGGCTCGGGTGCTTGGCCTGCTCGGCGCGCAGATACTCGCGGTGGCTGACCGTGTTGTGCTCGGTGAGCACGATGAAGTCGAGGCCACGCGAGCTCGCGAAGGTCGCCGCCTCGTCGATGGTTGGCCGCGCGTCGCCGCTCTCGCGCGAGTGAACGTGAAAGTCGCCGGCGTACCAACGCGCGCCGTTTTCCAGCGGCGCCGACGGCGCGTAGGGCGAGCGCTCGGTCTGCGGCGCCAGCGTGGCCGCGTCGCGCAGCACCACGTCGATGCTGTAGCGGCCCGGCGCGCGCTTGATCAGCGCCAACCCGACGACGACGTTCCAGGTGCCCGCGCTGATCGGCCCGGGCAGATAGCTGCGCGATGCGGCCTTTTCGTTGACCAGCGCCGGCTCGCTGTTGCCGCCGCCCCAGCCGCGAAAGCCCGCCGGATCTTCGAGGCCGAAGTCGATCACGTTGTCGCTGTCGGGGTTTTTGTGCTGCACCTCGATCTCGGCCACACCGGCAGGCACCTCGAAGGGCACCAGCACGAAGTCGGCGCCGCCCTGCGGCAGATCGCCCTCGAGGTGGATGGTCTGATCGGCGCGCGCGACGCCGGCACCAGCGAGCAGCGCGGCGAGCGTACATACCAACAAGCGCATGCCGCCAAGTGTAAACTAAGTCGCGATGACACCCGCTGTCGCCGCGCTCAAACGGCTCAAAGTCCCTTTCGAGCTGCGGCGCTATACACCCAGCGAGGACGCCGAGTCCTACGGGCGCGACGCCGCCGACAAGCTCGGTGCGCGCTACGCGCAGGTCGGCAAGACGCTCGTCGCCGAGGTCGACGGGGCGCTGGTGGTCGCCATCGTGCCGGTGAGCGGCTCGCTCGATCTGAAGGCGCTCGCCGGCGCGCGCGGCGGCAAGCGCGCGCGCATGGCCGACGCCGCCGAGGCCGAGCGCGCCACCGGCTACGTCGTCGGTGGCATCTCGCCGCTCGGCCACAAGCGCCGGCTCGACGTGGTCATCGACCGCTCGCTGGCCGCCGAGGAGCGCGTCTTCGTCAGCGCCGGTCGTCGCGGCCACCAGCTCGAGCTGCGCGCCGAAGACCTCGTGCGCGCCTGCGGCGCCAGCCTCGCCGACATCGCACGACCGCAGTAGTTGCAGTACGCTTAGCGCCATGAAAACCGCACCGCTGGCCCTGCTGTCGCTGCTCTTGCTGACCCTCGGCGCCGCCGGCTGCAAGAGCTCGCTGCCCTCCGACGTGGACACGATCTGCAACGCCGAGACGCGCGCCAAGCTCGGCAAGACCGAAGACGTGCGCGAGCGCGCGCTCAAGCTCTCCAACTACGTCAACGAGCACCTCAAGACCGAGAGCGGGCGCCAGCTGTTCTCCAAGCTGTTTACGATCTCGCCCAAGCAGCGCATCGAGAAGCTGCGCGCCGAGGCGCGCCGCGCCGGCCTCGGCGGCTGTCCGCTCGCCGACAGCTGGGCCAAGGAGATCGACGGAGACGGCAGCGACGGCGCCAAGAAGAAGTAGCGCGAGAAGTAGTGACGGGAGGGGTGCCGCGCGCGCGCACGCAGGCGCCGAGCGCGAGAGGGTACCCGCGCACGCGCGCGCGACACGAAAGCGTTTGGCCGGAATGCTGAACGAGCAACAACGAATCCGAATACATGAACGACGGGACAAAGAACGCGAGGTTTGAACGGCAGGTGAGCTAGCTGCGCCGCCGCCGAACCCCCCGTCATTCGAGGTTCGCGTTCCTTGTTCCGTCGTTCATGTATTCAAGCTCGTTGTTGGCGATTCCCGCATTCGTCTCGGCCGCAAGCTAGATCGCTTTGAGCAACGAGGCCTGCTCCTCGTCGCTGTCGGCGGCGGCCCCGCGGTCACCGCGTCACCGCCGTCGCCGCCCTTTTTGCGCGGCCGCCGCCGAAGCGAGATCGTGTCGACACGAGCAGCCAGCTCGGGCTGGCCATCGGCGAAGACGCGCGCGTAGGCCAACGCGCGCTGCGCCATGCGATAGAGCGCTTCGTCGCGCTCGGCGAGCTCGGCGCGCGCGCGTGCGAGCGCCTCGCGCGCCGCCTGCTCGGCCTGCTCGGCGCGCAGCACGGCGTCGACCGCTGCGTCCAGCGCAGCGCTGTCCACGTCGGGGAACACCACCTCGCCGAGGTGCTCGTGATAAAGATGGACGACGGCGACGACCGACTCCGGGATCGGGGAAATCTGGTTAATGGCGTCGGCCGCCGCCGTCGATTCGGGGCTTTTTTCGGACCGCGGAGCCATCGTCCGCGGCGCTTTTTCGGTGTTGCTCATCGAGTGTTTCGCGCTCCCGAACTGATACTGAACTTTTGTTCAGGTGCCTGTCAAGAGCCGCTTCGTAAGCGGAAGTAACCGCTTTGGATCTCGACGTCGCCATCATCGGCTGTGGAAGCGCCGGCGGCGCGGCGGCGCTGCTGCTCGCCCGCCAGGGCCACCGCGTGACCGTCTACGAGGCCGTCGACGACCCCAAGCCCGTCGGCGCCGGCATCGTGCTGCAGCCCACGGGCCTCGGCGTGCTGCATCGCCTCGGGCTCTACGAGCGCGTCGTCGGCCGCGGCGCGATCATCGATCGCCTCTACTGCCGCACCGTCTCTGGCCGCGTGGTGATCGACCTCAGCTACGCCGAGCTGGCGCCGAGCCTCTTCGGGCTCGGCATCCATCGCGGCGCCCTGTTCGACGCGCTGTTCGGCGCCGTGCGCAGCGAGCCCGGCGTGACGCTGCGCTGCGGCTGTCCCATCGACAGCTTCGCCGCCGCCGGCGACAGCGGCCGCGGCGTCGAGCGGCGCTGGCTGGTCGACGCGCGCGGACGCCGCCACGGACCGCACGAGCTCGTCATCGTCGCCGACGGCGCACGCTCGCAGCTGCGCGACGATCTCGAGCACCTCGTCGTGCGCGCGGCGCGCTATCCGTGGGGCGCGCTGTGGTTCGTCGCCGACGACCCCGGCGGGCTCGGCTTCGACCGCACGCTCACGCAGGTCGTCGAGGGCACGCGCGCGTTTCTCGGCCTCTTGCCCACGGGCCTCGGCGCGCGCGGCGAAAAGCCGCTGCTGAGCCTCTTCTGGAGCCTTCACGGCGATCGCGTGACCCACTTTCGCCGCGCCGGCCTGCGCGCCTTTCGCGAGCAGGTGCTGCGCTACGAGCCGCGCGCCGCGCCGATCATCGAGCAGGTGCCCGACATCGACGCGCTGCTCTTCGCGCCCTACTACGACGTGGTGATGTCGCGCTGGCACTGGGGCAACTGCGTCTTCGTCGGCGACGCGGCGCACGCCACCTCGCCGCAGCTCGGCCAGGGCGCCAACCTCGCCCTCTACGACGCGGCCGTGCTCGCCGACTGCGTCGCCGAGCTCGACTCGCCGCGCGCGTTGCCCGAAGCGCTCGCCCGCTACACGCGCGCGCGCCGCGCACACCTCGGCTTCTACCAGCGCATGACACGCTGGCTGACGCCGTTCTTCCAGGGTGAAAGCCGCGCGCTAGCCGCAATGCGCGACTACGGCATGGGCCTGAGCCGCTTTTTCGCCCCGCTTCGCCGCGCGATGGTCGCCACCATGGCCGGCGTACGCCTCGGCTTCGTGCGCCCCTCGATGCGCTTGAGCGACGTGCGCGCCGCGCTGCCGCCGCGCACGGCACGTCGCGGGCCGACAGATTGATCCGCACCTGCCCGCGCGGTAGGCTGCCGCGATTCACCGCTTGGGAGGTATCAGTGCTTAGCTTTCTGCGCGTCATGCGCCTCTTGGCCCTCGCCGGCGTGCTCGCCATCGGTGCGGCGGCCTGCAGCGACAACACCAAGCCCTTCGAAGCCGGCGTGGCCGACGGCGGCGACGGCGGCGTCAACGAGGGCGGCGGCGGCGACGCGGGCTATCCCAACCTACCGGGCGGCAACCCGTTGGTGCCCGAGGTGGCGATGTATCCGTTCCCCTCGGACTTCTATCTCGCCGCCGACAGCAAGACCAAGACCGGCTATCACATCGAGGTCCCTGCCGAGGCGCTGCCCAAGGGCACCACGCCGGCGATGTTCTCGCAGTTCGACGGCTACACGCTGATCCCGGCGATCCTCGCCTACTTCGGCCAGGCCGGCATCGACATCAAGTCGCTGCCCGATCCGACCAAGCCCGAGCTGACCGTCGCCGCCGACTCGCCGGTGTATCTGCTCGAGGTCAAAAGCGACGGCACCGTCATCGAGAAGGTCCCGGTGCTCGCCGAGCTCGACCAGCGCTCGCCGGTCGACACCCACCGCGCGCTGATCTTGCGCCCGCACCGCGCGCTAACGCCCAACACCAAGTACGTCGTCGTGATCCGCGACAAGGTCAAGCACCTCGACGGCTCGGCGATCACGCCGCGCGCCGCCTTCGTCGCGCTGCGCGACGGCACGCCCACCAGCGAGCCCGCCATCGAGAGTCAGCGCGATGCGTTCAAGATCGTCAACGCCGCCATCAAGAACGCCGGCCTCAAGCCCGAGGAGGTGATCCTCGCCTGGTCGTTTCACTCGCGCTCCGAAGAGCAGGTCACCGCGCCGCTGCTCGCCATGCACGACGTGATGAACAGCTACACCATGCCCGATCCGGTCATCACGTCGGATACGGTCGACAGCAACAACAACCGCCAGCTCGTCGGCGAGCTCGAGGTGCCGAGCTTCCTGCCCGGCAACAAGAAGCCCATCGAGCTCGGCAGCGACGGCAAGCCCAAGCAGTTCGGCACCAAGAAGATCGAGTTTCTGGTGACGATCCCCGAGTCGGTCACCACCGGCGGCACGCCGCGCCCCACCATCGTCTACGGCCACGGATTTCTCGGCGGACCCAACCAGGGCACGCGCGGCAACACCAACGAGATCATGCGCACCTACAAGTACCCGCTCGTCGCCACGTACATCGGCGTGAGCGAGGACTTGTTCCAGCCGCTGCTCGACTCGCTGACCAGCAACCTGCCCGGCATCGACTACTTCGTCTCCGAGGTGATGCAGAAGATCGCTAACCAGACCGCCATGGTGCGCCTGGTGCGCGAAAAGCTCGCCACCGGCGCCAACGGCTTCAAGTACAAAGACGCCTTCGACGGCAGCAAGGTGCACTACTTCGGCATCTCCAACGGCGGCACCTTCGGCATGCTCACCACGGCCACCTCGCCGCAGTTCGAGCGCGGCGTGCTGTCGGTGGGCGGCGGCGGCCTGACGCACTTCCTGCAGCGTGCCGTGCAGTGGAACGAGTACGGTCCGATCGTCGACAAGATCTACAAGAACCCGCTCGACCAGCAGCTGCTCTTCTCGCTGATCCAGACCAACCTCGATCCCGTCGACTGCATGAGCTACGTGCACCGGCTGGTCAACAACCGCTTCCCCGGCCGCAAGCCGTTCACCGCGCTCTTCATCGAGGCCGTCAACGACAGCCAGGTGCGCAACCTGCTCACCGAGTGGGCCGCACGCACGGCCAAGCTCAAGCTCGTCACGCCGTCGGCCAAAGACCTCTACGGCTTCGAGACGATCAGCGCGCCGTCACCTGGCGGCGCGCCGGCGGGCACCAGCGCGCTGATGGTCTTCGACGAGAAGCTCACGCCCTCGCCGGTGACCAACATCCCGCCCAAAGAGGACAATGGCACCCACGGCAGCGTGCACAAGATCCCCGCCATGCGAAACGCGTTCTTCGAGCTGATCGAAAACGGCCGCGTGGTGCAAAACTGCACCGGCGCCTGCGACCCCGAGTAAGCCGCGCTCAGCGCAGCGCACGCGCCTACGGCTGGCGCACGCAGATCGCGTAGCTTTCAGCCGTGGCGGTCCCTGCGGCGTCGCAGCGCCAGCCCGTCTTGCCCGAAGTGAGATCCTCGTAGGGCTGGCTGCGCGTGATCGCGACGCTGCTGCCGGCTTTGCAGCCACCGCCGATGACCTTGGTTCCGGCAGGACACTTCGCATCACCTATCGCAGGCGTGACCCGCACCAGCGCGCTGATGAGCGCCGGGCGCGAGGTGCACACCGCCCACGTCATGGTGGTGCCCTGAGTGCAGCTGGCTTGAAACACCTGCAAGCCCGGCAGCGGGTAGGCCGTCGTCGCGTAGCCACTCGGTCCGCAGTCGAAGCCACCTCCGACGAGCCATTCGTTAGCGTTGCAGGCCGCCTTGTCACCGTTTTCTGGCTGGACACGAAACCAGGGGCCGACGGCCGTGTCCACGCACAGCGCGTACGCTGACGAGCCATTGAGGCCCCTGATCTGCCAGCTGTCCTCGTCGCTGCGCCACGAGCGCGACATCGTCGCACCCACACCGCCACCCCCGATGACGGTCTCGCTCGCGACCGCGCAGTCGACCGTCAGCGACCCCGAGGTGCTGACCACCGGCTTGTCGGCGTAGCGCAGTCCGAGCTTCGGTGCGATCGAGAGCGTGTCCGGAAGCGGCAAGTCGAACCGGCTGTCGCCCGCGACGCTGTCGCCAGCGAGATCGTCGAGCCCGTCGGCAGCACCGTCGCTCGGCGACGCCTCGGCGCCGCTATCACGCGCGCCATCCGCGGCGCCGTCCGCGATCGACACGTTCGGTTCGTGGCGGCATCCGCTCGCAGCGATGACCAGCAACAACGCCACCGAGCACCAACGCCAAAAGCTCACGCCTCGATCCTAACGTTTGGCGCGCTCGTACTCCACCAGCTGGCGCAGCCCGTCCTCGACGGCGACCTTCGGCGCGTAGCCGAGCTCGCGCTTGATGCGCGAGATATCGGCCACCGACTCGCGGATATCGCCGGCGCGCGGATCGGCGTACTGCGGCTCCATCTCGCGATCGCAGATGCGGCCGAGCATGCCGAGCAGCTCGTTGAGCGACGTCTTCTCGCCGCAGCCGACGTTGTAGCAGCGGCCAGCCGCCGCCTCGACGCGGCCGGCGAGCATGTTGGCCTGCACCACGTTGTCGATGAAGACGAAGTCGCGGTACTGCTCGCCGTCGCCGAAAACCGTCGGCTGCGCACCGGACAGCGCGCGATCGACGAATACCGAGATCACGCCCGAGTACGGCGAACGCGGGTCCTGGCGCGGGCCGAAGACGTTGAAGTAGCGCAGCGAGACGGTCTGCACGCCGTAGAGCGCGTTCCAGGCGCCGAGGTAGTACTCGCCGGTGATCTTCTCGACGCCGTAGGGCGAAACCGGCAGCGGCGCCATCGTCTCGCGCTTGGGCAGCTCGGGATCTTCGCCGTAGACCGCCGCCGAACAGGCGAACACGACGCGCTTCACGCGACAGGCGCGCGCCGCCTGCAGCACGTTGATGGTGCCCTGGATGTTGACGTCGTGCGTCTCTTGCGGGTGCTCCACCGAGTACGGCACCGAGACGACGGCGGCCTGGTGGTAGATCAGGTCGCACTCGCGCGCGAGCTCTTGCACCAGCGCGGCGTTGCGAATGTCGCCCTCGCGAAACTCGACCTTGTCGGCGAACTCGAAGAGGTTCTCTTTGCGGCCGGTGCTCAGGTTGTCGAGGATGCGGACCTCGTGGCCCTCGCCGATCAGCCGCTGCGAGATGTGCGATCCGATGAACCCGGCGCCGCCGGTGACCAAGACCTTCATGGGTGTCCCTCCGCGTTCTGCGCGGAGGGCATGTTCACACGGCGACGCGGCTCAGGGCTAGAGGTGTCGGTAGGTCGGCGGGGATCTAATGAACCGTGCGCGCGCGATGCGGGGCGGCGGCGGCGCAGGCCATGATCGTGTTGATCACGTCGGAGGCGTGCTCGGTCATCTCGACGAACTTGCAGCCGAAGCCAACGCCCGGCAGCGCGTGTACCACGCGCGCCTTGACGCGCACCGGCCGGCGCTGCCGTCCCACCAGTGCCTCGGGCAGCACGATCTTGAGCATCAGCACTTGATCGATGGGCGGCTGGCGGCGCCCCGTGATGAACAGCCCGCGCGAGGAGAGATCTTCGGAGGTGGCCCAGAAGGGCTCCTCCTGGCCGTCGAGCGGGATGACCATGACCTCGACGGGGATCTTTACGCGCGCGTGTACGCGGCGGCTGCCTACACCAGGGATTGTCTGCTCGAAGCGTTTCGGCGGCTCGACCAACGGCTGGCTACTCCTGCTTACCAACGTACGGAGTCCGGAGAGGTCCCTTCCTGACTGAGACACGCTTTTTCCTCCCGGCTACAGCAACAACGAGTGAGGCGTTCAAACGAGTGAGGCATCTCGTTGCCGAGACGTTGCATCACACTCTTGTCTTCTGCGCGTTGACGGATCCTGAGCAACCTGTGTGCCACGACCGCGCACACGAAACGTCGGGCAGTTAGCCGCTGCCGCCCTCAAGAATGTGAGGGTCAGCGACCACGTCGTTAACATTCCGACTACGCGTGCGTGCGTATCCGTTGTCGTTGATCGGCCGCTTCGTTCAAGTTTGAAGCAGTGCAAACAGTAGTCTGCAAGTGTGGACGGCGCGTCTACGGCGTGTAGCAAGACCGCAACGCGCAGACAGCGCACATATGCGACATGTGCGCTGCCTGATCACGAGGCTGGCAGGGAGCGGAGGAGTCGGAAGACGAGATGCTTAGCTTGCTAAGCTTCTCTCTCTCGCGCGCGCGTGCGCTGCTAGGCGCGGCGCTTGGCCACCACGGTGGCGACGGCGAGGCAGGCGACGGCGTTGATGCACAGCCACGCGCTGTCGAGCACGCCGCCGAACGGGTTGGGGATCCACTGCACGTCGGCGGTGCGCCACAGCACGTGAAACACCAGGTGCGCGGCGACGCCCACCGAGAGGCCAAAGATCAGGCCGCGCAGCCGGCGCACACCAAAGCCGACCACCGCCAGCGCGAGCGGCAGCAGCGCGCTGAAGAACAGCGGGTTGCCGTGCGCCGCGGCGCCGAAGAGGCCGATGTCCCACGACGGCACGCCGTTGGTGAGTATCTGCCCCGCGGTGCCGGGCAACGCCACGCCGAGCGCCGGCAGGAAGAACAGGCCAGCCGAGCCGACGAGCAGACCGAGCAGCGCGCCGGGGCCGACGGGCAGGCTGGGGATGCCCTGCTTGCGCACGCGGCCGACGACGACGAGGCCGAGCAGCACGGCGAGCGCGAGCTTGTAGGCGCCCATCGAGGTGTTGGCCTTGGAGACGGCAGCCGCGGCGTCGACGATGCCGGCGCCATATTTTTCGTCCCACTTTTTCTTGGTCGGGTTCTTGGCGGTCTTCTGCAGCACGTCGAGCACGGCCTTGGGCTCGGTGACGCCGCGCTCGATGATCAGCGCCGCGACGCCGGCCACGTGCGGGCTCGCCATCGAGGTGCCCATGAAGAGCAGGTAGTCGTTGCGGCTCGGGTCGCCGATCACGATCGTGTTCTGCAGCACGCCGTCGGGCATCCCGTCGCCGTTCTGGTCGACGCGCGTGTTGCCGCCCGGCGCGGCGACGGCGATCTCTTTGCCCCAGTTGCTGTAGAAGGTGGTCTTGCGGTCGTACTGCGTCGCGGCGACCGCGACAGCGCCCGGATACGCAGCCGGGAAGCTGACCTGACCGCGCCCGTCGTTGCCGGCGGCGCAGACCACCGTCACGCCTCGCTCGACAGCGTACTTGACGGCCGAGGCGAGCACGCGGCTCGAGCGGCCGCCACCGAGGCTCATGTTGATGACCTTGGCGCCCTTGTCGGTGGCGAAGCGGATCGACTCAGCGATGTCGGCGACGGAGCCGAAGCCGCGCGCCGAGAGCACCTTGAGCGGCATGATCGACGCGCCGTAGGCCACGCCCGCCACGCCGACGCCGTTGTTGGTCGACTGCGCGACGGTGCCCGCCACGTGCGTGCCGTGGCCGTGGTCGTCGAGCCCATACTGGTGGCGGTGGATGAAGTCGTAGCCTTCGACGATGGTGGTGTTGGCGAGGTCAGGCACGGCTTTGAACTTGCCGCGGTCCATGTAGCCCACGCCGGTGTCGATGACGGCGACCACCACGCCCTTGCCCGTGGCATGCGGCCACGCGCCGGGCATGTTGATCTGCCGCATGTGCCACTGGAACTTGTACTTGGGGTCGTTGGGGAACGACTTGCCCGGCTCGTCCTGCGCCACGGCGATGAACGAGGTGGCCTTCATCTCCTGCTCGGGGATGCCGTAGACCATGTCGAGCTCGGCGTTTTCCACGGCCGGATGCGCGCGCAGCTCGGCGATGAGCTTCGACAGTCGCGCGCGCGAGACCTTCGCGCGGTAGAGCCGCTCGGGCTTGGAGAAGCGGCTGTTGAGCTTCAGCCGCAGGCCGAAGCGCTTCTGCAGCTTGGCCACGGTGGCCTCGTCGACATCGTTTTTGAGGTCGACCAGCAGTTGGTCGCCGTCCCCGAGACCCGGCGCGTAGGCGGCCGGCGTCGCTTTGTGGGAGGGCGAGCTGTCGTCGAGCCGGCCGCGGTACCACAGGTAGACCAGCACCAGCACGATCAGGATGACGATAGCGATGAGCTTGTTTTTCTTCACGCGGCGCTCCCGGAGCGGTTCACTGGCGACGGACGCCGCCGAAACCTCGTACGGGGCCCATCAGCCGAAGCTGCCTGAAGCGTAGCATGTTCGGGGGGCTGGGCTCGCGGCGGGCGGCCCGCCGCGGCGGCGCTACTGCTCGTGCGCGCCCTCTTCCTCGTCGTCGGAGAGCTTGAAATCGTTACGTAGATCCGACGGATCCTTGCGCGGCTTCTCCGACGCGGTCTCGATCTCGACCTCCCCCGAGCGCGGGCGCGTGACCTCGTCGGTCTCGGGCTTGGGCTCGGGCGGCGGCGGCTCGGGCAGCACCTCGGGCCGCGTGCCGCGCAGACAGCCCGCCTTGACCGTGATCTCGAAGGCACGGCCGGCGAAGTAGGAGTCGATGGCCTCTTTGATCAGCCAGAACGTCTCCTGCATGGCCTGCCCCTTGCCGGCCACCTCTTTCCAAGCCACCAGCGGGCCGTACTCGATCACCGGCGCGAAGAAGAACTCGCGGCTGCTCTTGAAGAGCATGTGGAACTCGTCCACCTCGACCTCGACGTTCTCGAGGCCCGCCTTCTCCATCCAGGTCGCCGCCTCCTCGGCGTCGGGCGTGCGCGCGATGTGCTCTTCGAGCTTCTCGAGCACGTCGTGGCGGTCGCTCTTGGTCAGCACCTCGCGATAGATGTCGTAGAACTCGCGGTACGTGCCGGCCAGCGGCAGCGTGCAGATGACCTTGCCGTCGGCTTTGGTGACGCGCGCGAACTCGCGCAGCGCCATCTTGGGATCGTCGCGCTCGAGCAGGCCGAGGTTGGAGACGACGAGATCGTAGACCTCGTCGGCGAAGGCGAGCTTCGCGGTGTTGCCTTCGGTGCGAAAGAAGATGCGCTTGCCCGACAGGTCACCGGCCTTCTTGCGCGCCACGTCGAGCAGCGCGCCCACCGCCTCGATAGCGATCAGACGCCCACCGTCGCCCATGCGCTCGAGCAGCTCGATGGCCGGGTAGCCCGTGCCGCAGGCGACGTCCAGCACCATCGCTTTTTCGGGGAGCGTGAGCCCGCGCAGCAGCATGCGTCCGAAGCGCTTCGACCAGATCGGGAGGATCTCGTCGTCATAGACGCGCGCCATCTTCTCCAGTCGATGGCTTCGGCGCTTCATGGCCGCGGACTATAGCCCAAGCTCACAGGAGGGCAAAGGCGCGTGCTGGCCTAGCGGCGAGCGAGGCGGATCTCGAGCACGCCACCCTCGACGCGAACTTTTGGGCGCATGGCGTGCTTGTAGAAGACGCGCACCTGGATGCCGCCCTTGCGCGAGCGCACCCAGACCTTGCGCACGCCGTGCTTCTTGAGGCGGTAGACCTTCATCGGCAGCGCCGCCTGCGCCTTGGGCAGGTTGATCGAGACGCCGCGCGGCTGGTCGAGCTCGTACTGCTTCATCTCGCGCGCGGTGCCGCGCACGGGCACGCGCACCAACACCTGGCCGCGCTCGTAGAGCACCACCGGCTCGCTGCCGGGCGCCGCCGCGCCGCCGCCGCCCTTATCGGCGCTATCGTCGCCGGGAAGCGGGATGCCGGCCTGCAGCTTGGCGGGCGCGGCGCCCTTGCCGCTGCTCGCCTTGTTGCCCGTGGCGGGCGGCGCGACGTCGCTTTGGCGCGGCGCGCTGGCCGGCGAGCCGACCTTGGGCGCGCTCGGCTGGGCCTTCTTGACGGTCGGCACCACGGCCGGGTTGAAGACGATCTTGGGCTTTTCGAAGTACTTGCCGACGTTGCCGGAGACGTTGTCCCAAAAGCGCGTCTTGACGAGCGACGCCACGGCGATGCCGCTCATGGCCAGCGCGGCGAGCCACAACCAGAAGCGCCGCCGGCGGCGCTCGGCCTCGGCCCAGAAGCCGTCGGCCTTGTCTTCGTTCTTGGTGATCAGCGTCTCGGCGGCCGCCTCGGAGTCGAAGACCGAGGCGCGCACCGGGCCTTCGGGCGTGGCGATGATCTCGCGCAAGACGGCGCTCGGCTCGTCGTCGCGGCGGGCCGCCTCGAGCACGTGCGACGGCGGCGCGCCGACCGGATCGGTGGGATGCTCGTCGCGAAGCGCGAGCTCGTCCTCCTCGGGGCGCTCGTCGGCGTCGTCCTCGAGCGCGTCGTCCTCGTCTTCGTAGCCGTCGTCGGCGTAGCCGTCGTCATCGCCGTAGCCGTCGTCGTCTTCGTAACCGTCGTCATCGACGTCGGCGCGGGCGTGCACGAAGCCGTCGCTGTCGATGTAGGGCGCCTCGAGCTCGTCGAGGTCGATCTCGACGGAGGGCTCGAGCGGCACGTCGCCGCGCAGCTCGGCCAGCGTGATGCCTTCGTCCTCGTCGCGCAGCGCCGCCTCGAGCTCGGCGTGAAGATGGGCCTCGGCGGCGGCGATCTCGCCGTCAGCCGCCGGCGACTCGGCCGACGAGATGGCGCGCAGCGCGCGCGGCTCGACGACATGCGGCTCGTCGGCGAGCACCACCTCGATGTCGAGCTCGGGGATCGCCGAGTTTGCCTCGAGCTTCACGCAGCGCAGCACGCCTGGCCGCGGGTCCTGCTCCTCGGACATCACGAAGCCCACCGACGAGTCGCGACGCAGAAACGGAAGCGCCGTACGCAGCCGCAGCCCGTGCTCGGTCATGTGCGCTTGCGCGCGCACCGGCACGGCCATGCCCTCGAACCAGACCGTCACCGAGCGTTGCTGCGCAGGATCGGCGCCGCCCTCGCGCGACAGCGCCACGGGCTGCTCGCCGTCGATCGCGTCGTGGCTGCCCACCGCGTCGCGAAGCAGCTGGCGGTCGAGCGTCGACAGCTCGATGAACTCGATGCCTGCGCCCTGCAGCGAGCTGTCCTCGCCGCGATGCACCCACACCACGCGGCCGCGCACGGTCAAACGCCGGCCCGGCAGCGCCAGCTGACACAGCACGTGCGAGCGCGGCTCCAGCGGCGCCTCGGTCACGACGAATAGACCCGACTCGCTGAGGTTTTCAGTCTGGCCGTCGACGGCGGTGCTCTCGTCGGGCGGGATCAGGCGGACGTTGGTCTGGAAGGCAACACGCGGCTCTTTTCGGTCCCACACTGCGTTCATCGCTTCCCTTGCTCCCTTTCGGCGGAGTTTTCGTTCGGGGGTACGCCATTGTATTCATATGTAGGACATGTCCAAAAAACTTGCCTGCTCACGTGCAGCGCCGATCGTGGAGGGCAGAAAAAGCGTGCAGCCGGCCGGCTTTGCGGCTCCGCGTTGACGGGGTCCCGCTCGCCGTAGAACATGGATGGGTCGACGATGCTCCCGCGACAATTCACACGGCGAGATCGCGTCCTCGCAACGGACGCGCAGAGGTACCGCTGTTTGGTGGCGGGACAGTCCTCGCTGCCCGCCATCGCGCTGATGGCGCTGGGCAGCATCGTTGTCGGGGGCGCCGCGCTGGGCTCTGGCTGCGCCGCCTCTAAGCCGGCAGCCAGCACCGCCGTCGACATTCCCGCGGCCCCGCTATCGTCCACCGTCACGCGCAAGCTCGAGCAGCGCGTGCAGGTCTTCTTTCGCGCGGGCAAGGCTTACGCGCGCGAGCGCGGCCGCGAGTGGCAGATCGCCGAGGTCGGCCGCGACGAGCTACGCTGGGCGCCCAACGGCGTGCTGTTCGCCTACGTCAACGAGCGCGCCGGCCGCGCCGAGGTCGTCGTGCGCAACGTGCGCGGTGATTCGGTCAACGCCTTCCCGATCTATCGCGCGGGCTTGCCCAGCGGCCTCGACTGGATCGACGATCGCCAGATCGCGTATCTGGCGCCGCCCGACAAGACCGGACCGGCCTACGTGGTGCACGCCGCGCGCAGCGGCGAGGTGCTCTTCGTGCACCGCGGCCGGCAGTTCACTTGGTCGCCGGACCGCAAGCGGCTGGCCTACGTCGCCGGCAAGCAGCACATCATCAAGGTTGGCTCGGAGCGCGTCTGGCCGCGCGAGGAGCCCACCAGACGCGCTCGACGCCACGTCTTCAGCCAGCTCGTCTGGTCTCCAGACGGCAAGGGTCTGGCCTTCATGGAGCGCCACCGCGGTATCAAGCGCCTCGTGGTGATGCTCGTTATCGATGACAAAGGCGGCGATCTGACCTGGCGGCTGCCTCCCGGCGCGTCCGCGCCGAGCAACAAGCTGTTCTGGGCGGGCAACAAGCTCATCATCGGCGAGAGCAAGTTCAAGCCGCGTTTTGCTGCCAACTGGACGCGCGTTCGCTGAGCGTCCACCCGCCAAAACAGCCCCTGCACCCCTTTTTTTCGCCCCTCAGCCCATTTTTTTCCTGGGGAAGACCGGCCCCACCTGCGCGCGTACGAAAGCGCAGGTTGATTTGACAGCCCTTCAAACCCATGATCGACTCAGCATGATGAAAACGGCTCGAAACCGCCTCTCGAGGGCCCTGCTTGGCGCTGGCTGCAGCGCGTTGATCACGCTCGCCGGCGGCGCTGTCGCGAGCGCCGCGCCGCAGGGCAGCAGCGACGGAAAGGCCGCCGCCCCCGCGCCGGCACCGGGCAAAGCCGTGGCCGGCGCTACGCCCGGCCAAACCGAAAAAACGCCGTCAGCGGCCCCTCAGCAGGCCTCCGACCCGTTTCTCGCGTTGCGCCTCAAGATCCCCAAGAATCGTCTACCTCCGCTGCAATCCGTACGCATTCGCGATCGTCGCGAGCGCGCCAGCGGTCGTATCCGGGTCAGCGTCAAGACCTCGCCCAAAGGTGCCGTCGTAACGCACGGCAGGTCGGTTTTGGGCAACACGCCGCTGCGTATCACGGCCCGCCGCGGCAGCACGCCGCTCGACATCGTAATCCGCCGCAAGGGCTACATGACGCTGCGTACGCGTATCATGCGCAACGCCACGCGCACCTACAGATTCCGCCTGCACCCCGCCAAGCTGCGCTAGTGCAATAGGGTCTGCCGACCCTACGCAGCGCACACCTTTAGGGCATATCGGCCGCTGGAATGGCCCCAAACGGGCCCCAGGATGCCTTCTGTGCCGATCTCCTCGTTCCCGTTTGCGCTTGACAAGCCCAGGTGAATGCCGGAGAACGTGGCTCACGCCGTATCTGAGTCGGTTTTTCGGCGGTTGGATAATCCGCCGCCAGCAATATCCGAGTATCGAGCTCGGATACAACTCCACCTCGATCTAAGGAGGCGACCGTGGCCAAGGCGAAAAAGAAGGCGAGCAAGAAGAAGGCTGCTGCATCGCGCGAAGTTCTCGTCGTCGCGAGCAAGGTCAAAGAGTACATCAAGTCCAAGGGCCTGCAGAGCAGCGGCGACGTCGTCCCCGCGCTCAGCGAGAAGATCTACGCGATGCTCGACTCGGCCGCTGGCCGCACGCAGAGCAACAATCGCGCGACGGTCCGCCCCCACGACCTGTAGGCAGCGGTTCCGGGTACCGTCGGAGCTCTGGTGCCTCGTCGGCGACGCGAGACGCTGACGAGATCGAGCGCTATCTCCGGCGGTAGCTTCTTATCTTAAGCGCCTATTTATCCTACTATCGTATCCGCCGACGAATCCGCGATACATGAAATCCGCGACTCATCCGCGGAATGCTGCTCGGCGAATATCTCGCTAGCTGGCGTCGCCGCGACGCCGCTCGAGCAGCTGGTCGACCAGCTGCGACAGCTCGCGCCCTGAAAACGGCTTCTCGATGAAGTCGGCGCCCGCGGGCAAGTCGGGCACGAGCTCCGGCGGGTAACCCGAGGTGAACACCTCGACCAGCTCTGGCTGCAGCTCGCGTAGCTTCTGACCGAGCTCCACACCGGACATCTCGGGCATCACCACGTCGCTGAGCAGGACCTCGATGTCGTCGTGCTCGGAGAGCGCGGAGAGCGCCTCGGTGACGTTGTCGGCCGTCACGACGCGATAGCCGCCGCGCTCGAGCGCGCGCCGCGCCGCTTTGAGGGTCAGCGGCTCGTCGTCGACGACCAAGACCGTCGGTTTGCGTGGGCTGGCCGACGGCAGGGCGAGCACGATGATGGTGCCACCCTCGCCGCCGACTTCGACCCGCGTGGTGCCGCCGTGGGCGCCTGCGAAGCGCTGCACCGCGGCGAGGCCGAGGCCGAGGCGCCCGTCATCGCCGCTGACGAAGGGCTCGAAGGCGCGCGTGGCGAGCTGCGGGGGCATGCCCTGCCCGTCATCTTCGATGCGCAGCTCGATGAGGGCGCCGTCACGTGCGGCGCTCAGCGAGACGCGCCGCGCCCCCGCCTGCTCTGCGTTGCGTAGAAGCGCTTCGAAGCAGGCGTCGAGCTGCCGCGGGTCGACGTGAACGAGCAGCGACCGCGCCTCGTGGTCGGCGAGATCGCTCTCCACGACGAGTGCGGTGCTCGACTCGCGCGAGACAAGCCACGTGACGAGATCGAGGTCGCACGCCGCGCTGCAGGGCGGCTCCAGAAAGCTCTGCAGCGCATCGATCATCTCGAGCGCCGGCTGCAGCGCCCCGAGCGCTTCGTCAAGCTTGGCGGGTGATAGCTCGTCGCGCGCGCCATGCAGCGCCTGCTGCGTCGCGTGCAGCGACGGCCGCAGCCGAGCGAGCAGCGCGCGCGCGAGGCTGCTCTCTCCGTTCGTCGCCCCGTGGCCCATCAGGGCGTCGATTATAGGGACGGTGGGGTGGATCAGGCTAGCGATGGTTCCTTGGCCAACAGCGCGTCGGCGAGCTTGTACGCGTCGATGACGAGACGTCCAGCGGCGAGGTCACGCTTGATGCGGGCCACGCGCTCTTGCAGTTTGGTCGGTTTGTCTGGTCGCTTCATGTTGCCCCTCACGCTCAGTTCATCGGCGGCCACGGCCGACCTTTGAGCAGCGGGGCAGTATTTTTCCGATGCCTTTTGCTAACCCTTCATGATCTTTTTCAAAGCGGCGACTGCCTCGGACCGAATCTGGCAGACACGCGACGGGGTCACGTCGAGGATGTCGCCGATCTCCTTGAGCGGCAGCTCTTCGAAGTAGTACAGCCACAGCACCACGCGGCGACGCTCGGAGAGCTTCTTGATCGCGATGGCGAGGCGCTCGCGCTGCTGGTCGACCGCCGCCGTGTCCTCAGGAGAGCGCTGCGGCGCTCCGACGGTGATGTTGGAGAGCGAGACGGTGGCGCCGTCGTGGGCGCGCAGCTGCAGCGAGCGCAGCTCGTCGAGGCTGATGCCGAGGCGGTCGGCGACCTCGTTGGCCTCGGGCTCGGTGCCTCGCAGCTGCCGCAGCTCCTCGACGACGTTCTGCAGGCGGCGGCTGTCGGCGCGGGCATCGCGCGACATGTGATCGCGGCGACGAAGCTCGTCCATGATCTCGCCGCGGATGCGGAACTCGGCGTAGCCGCGGAAGGTGTCGGCGCGCTCGGGGTCGAAGCGATTGAGGGCGCCGGCGAGACCCAACATGCCTGCGCTGACGAGGTCGTCCATCTGGACGTGGCTGGGGAGACGACGAGCGACCTGAGCGGCGACCTGATGCACGAGCGGAATCAGCGTTCGGGCCATCTTGTTTTGCGTCGTCGCCAGCTGCATCGTTGTTTCCTCCTGTGTACCGGCTTACTAAGCAGCGGGCGTGCCATCATTGATCGGCCGGTTTTTACTTAACTTTTCTAGTGCGTGGCCGAGCCGGGCCCAGAAGAGGTCATTCTTTACCCAGGGTGTTCGATGACCATTTCACAATGTTGCTAACGGTTTCAGTCAGTTGCCGAGGGGGTTATGTGTAACCCTCCCGGGTATCCAATGACCCGGCAGCCACGAGACGCCTATTTTTATTTGGATTATTGGGGCTGGCGGCCCTTGATCGGGACGTCGATCCGCCGATAATGAGGGTCTGGAGTGACCCCCGTGACGACGGTTATCTTCATCGGAGCCTTGGGGCGACGCGAGGCGCTGGCGGCGTGGGTCGAGTCGGTCGAGCTCGTCGACGAGGGGGACCATGCCGACGCCCTGCTCGTCGAGGGAACCGGCGAGGCGCTGCTCGCGCGCGCGCTCGCGATGCGCTCGTCGCATCCCGATACGCCGATGGTCGGTCTCGCGCACGAGATCGGCGAGGCCGCTACGCTCGTCAACACGCTGGGCATCGATGCGCTGATCACCGATGAAGACGCGCTCGAGTCGACGCTGTCGCGCGTCGCCTCCGCGCCCGCGACGCGCTCGCTCGAGCTCGAGCGCCTCGTGCAGCGGCGTACGGCGGTCTTGCAGCAGGTCAAGCGCCAGTGGGAGCTCAGCTTCGACGCCCTCGACGACCCGATGGCGCTGATGGACGCCGACCACCGCATCGTCCGTGTCAATCGCGCCTACGCCAGCGCGCTCGAGCGCGACATCGTCGACGCGCCTGGCAGCACCTGCTACGCGCTGCGCGCCGCTTCGTCGCAGGCCTTCGAGACGCACGAGTCAGGCCGCTGCAAGAGCTGCCCGCTGCGCGGGACCATCGAGAGCGGCGAGCCGAGCCTCGTCTTCGCCGACGACACGCAGGGCCGGCGCTGGGCCGTCAGCAGCCACGTCGTCGAGGCCGGCGCCGAGCAGCGCTACCTGCTGCACTACCGCGACGTGACGCGCGAAGCGCGCCGGCTGCATCAGATCGCGCAGGCCGACAAGCTCTCGGCGGTGGGCAAGCTCGCCGGCGAGCTGGCACACCAGCTCAACAACCCGATGACCAACATCATGGTCTTCTCCGAGCTGCTCGCCGAGAAGACCGCGGAGGGCAGCAGCCTGCGCGAGCACGCCAACGAGGTCTACGAGAGCGCGCAGCGCTGCCGTCGGCTGATCCAGGGGCTGCTCAGGTTCGCGCGCCGGCAGCGCCGCGAGCACAGCGAGCGGGTCGCGCTCGGTCACGTGCTCGACGACGTGCTGCCGCTGGTTCAGCACCGCGTCGACAAGAACGGCGTCAAGCTGCACCTCGAGCTTCCCAGTACGCTCAAGCCAGTGCACGCGCACGTGGCAGACATCGAGCACGTGATGGTCAACCTGATCAGCAACGCGGTGAAGGCGTGCGCGCGCGGCGACACGATCGAGGTCACCGCCGCCGACCGGCCCGCCGAGCAGCTCGTCGAGCTGACGATCACCGACAGTGGCCGAGGGATGGCCGCAGAGGAGCTCGCGCAGGCCTTCGACGCCTTCTACACCGGTCATCCCGACGGCGAAGCGGCTGGGCTGGGGCTGACGACCTGCGAAGCGATCATCGCCGAGCTCGGCGGCACCATCGAGCTCAGCTCGGAGCTCGGTGTGGGCACCACCGCGCGCGTGCTGCTGCCGATGGCCAGCGAGTGAACCGAGCGTCGAGATGAGCGACGAACGTATCGGCGTGCTGGTCGTCGACGACGACCCCTCGGTGCTCAGCTCGTGGCGCGCGATCCTCGCCGGCGAGAGCTACCGGCTCGAGCTGTTCGGTGATCCGCTGGCGGCCGACGGCAAGCTCGAGTCCCTCGAGGTCGACGTCGCGGTGGTCGACATCCGCATGCCTTCGCTCGACGGCATGGAGCTGCTTTCGCGCATCAAAGCCAAGCGGCCCGACGTCGAGGTGATCATGATGACCGGCTACGGCGGCGTGCAGGACGCCGTCGAGGCGATCAAGCGCGGCGCGCACGACTTTCTGAGCAAGCCCTTCGAGTCGCGCGCGGCCGCGGAGCTGGCCGTGCGGCGCGCCTTCGAGAAAGCCCGGCTAGCGCGCCGCGTGGCCGAGCTCGAGCGCGAGGTCGGCAGCGCCTCGACGGCGGCCAAGATCATCGGCAACAGCCCGGCGATCCGGCGCGTGCTCGACTGCGTCAAGCTCTACGCGCCGCACCCGGGCAGCGTGCTGATCGTCGGCGAGAGCGGCACCGGCAAGGACCTCGTCGCGCGCGCGATCCATGAAGCGAGCCCACGCGCCGAAAAGAAGCTCGTCACGCTCAACTGCTCGGCGATCAGCGAGAGCCTGCTCGACAGCGAGCTTTTCGGCCACCGCAAAGGCGCCTTCACCGGCGCCACGGCGAACAAGATCGGCCTCTTCGAGAGCGCCGACGGCGGCACGATCTTCCTCGACGAGATCGGCGACATGGCCCTCGCCACGCAGCGCGCCCTGCTGCGCACGCTGCAGCAGGGCGAGGTGCGCCCGGTGGGTGCCAACCGACCGATCACCGTCGACGTGCGCGTCATCGCCGCGACCAACGTCGACTTCGACCAGAAGATGGCCAACAAGACGTTTCGCGAGGACCTCTTCTACCGCCTCAACGTTTACCGCATCGACATGCCGCCGCTGCGCGAGCGCGGTTCCGAGGACATCGCGCTGCTCTCGCAGCACTTCGTGCAGAAGCATGCGGCGATGAAGAGCAAGAAGGTCGACGGCATCGACCCGCGCGCGCTCGACGCCCTGCAGCACGCCCCGTGGCGCGGCAACGTGCGCGAGCTGGAAAACACCCTCGATGCGGCCGTCGCGATCTGCAGCGGCACGTTGGTCACGCTCGCCGATCTGCCGCCGCGCATCGCCGAGCTGGCGCGGCCTTCGAGCGCGGTGCACTTCGCCGTCAGCGAAGCGCCTCCGCCCGCCGCGCCGCCGCCGCCAAAGCCCGAGCCTGCGCGCGCGGAGGCGGTCTCGGCGAAGACGGTCTCACCCGTGCCCGCGCCGCCGGCGCCCGAGCTCGCGGCGCCCGAGCTGCCAGCGGCAGCCACCGCGCTAGGCGGCCTCGACAGCGAGCAGGTCGACGACGCGCTGCTGCTGCCGTTTTCGCAGGCCAAGGCGCGCTTTGTCGAAGGCTTCGAGCGCCACTACCTCGCGTCGGCCCTCGAGCGGCACGGCAGCATCGCCGCCGCGGCGCGCGCGGCGGGCGTCGACCGCTCGAACTTCCGGCGCCTGCTCAAGCGCCACGGCATCCACCGCACGAGCTAGCGCACAACCACGTGTACGCGCAGCATTGCGACGCTGTCGACCCGAGGCCCGAGGTCCGAGGCCCGAGGCCTAGTGGCTAGAGCACCGTGTGCTCGAGGGCGATGCCGTGCTCGGCGAGCTCGGCGAGCAGCGGCTGATAGATCGACGGCCCGAGCGGACGCAGCACGCCGCGCGTATCGATCTGTCCTTCGAGCAGCAGGCGCGCGCCGATGGCGGCCGGCAAGCCCACCGTGCGCGCCATCGCGCTGTCACCACCCGGCTCGCCGTAGACGATCAGATCGGCGAGCTCGGTGCGCTCGCTGCCGTCACGCTCGACGAAGCCGAAGCGGTGGCGCATCACCAGCATGTCGCGCTCGCCGGGCGCGAAGCCCATACGCGCGCTCATCTGCGCCGCCAACGCCTCGATACGCGTCGACGCGCCGGCAGGCAGCGGCGCCTCGTCGAACAGCCCCAGCCAGCGCAGCCGCTCGAGCAGCGCGCTGTCAGCTGCCACACCGAGGCGCGTGGCGACGGCATCGCCGAGGTCGCGCGCGCCGTCGATGCCGCCGATGTCGCGCAGCAGCGCCGCCCAGCTGCCGGCCTCGCCGAGCGGGGCGTCGTCGAGCAGAGACAGCGCGTCGAGCGCGCGCGTCGAGGCGATCCAGCCCGGCCAGCGCAGCGTTCCGCGCAGCAGCGTATGCGCCATCTCGAGCTTGTACGGGCCGCGGTAGTCGAGGGAGTCGCCGTTGGGGTAGCCCTCGAGGCGATGCTCGCCGATGTCGAGCTCCACCAGCACGTCCTGCAGGCGCGCCGCCGGCAGCTCGACGACCTCGCCGTCCTCGAGAAAGCGCGCCGCGCGCGTTGCAGCGCGCAGCACGCCGATGGGGCTCCACGACAGCTTGTAGCCCCACGGGTTGTCGTTGGCGTCGGGCGCGGGCAGCCCGCCGCAGTAGGAGCGGAAAAGCTCCGCGTGGGCGCCGCGCGCGCGCGCCTCGTCGAGCACCTGCATCGCCGACATGTGGTCGATGCCGGGATCGACGCCGAGCTCGCACAGCAGCGTCACGCCCGCCGCGCGCGCCGCGCCGTCGAGCTCGGCCATCTCGTGCGAGACGTACGACGCGGTGACCAGCGAGCGCCCCGCGGCGACGCAGATCTTGGCCACGCCGGCGTGCATCGAGGCCGGAAGAAAGCTCACCACCACGTCGCTCTCGCCGACGAGCGCCGCCAATGCGTCGTCGTCGCCGGCGTCCCACTGCACCACGCGCGCGCGGCCGGCGCCGATGGCGTGCGCGCGCTCGGGGTTGTTCGCGGCGATGGTCAGCGCCACGTCGTGGTCGAGCAGGTAGCGCGCCAGCGGCGGCGCGACCAGACCGGCGCCGAGAAGCAAGACGCGACGGCTCATCAGAGGTGCTCCTCGAGGTACGCGAAGGCGGGCGTCAGCTCGCCGCGGTAGACGATCACCGCACGCCGCAGCGGATCGGGCAGCGCGAGCTTCTCGAAGGTGGTGCTGTAGTCGGCGCTCGCCATCGGCTCGATGAACGGCAGCAGCGCGTCGCCGAAGGCCACCGACGCCTCGCGCGGAAACTCGGAGGGCAGGTTGTAGACGGCGAGGATCACCGGCCCGCGCCCTTCGACGCCGCTCGGCGCCGCGCCGGTCTCGATGTCGTAGACGTAGACGGGGCTGTCGGGCGTCGTCGAGCGCACCGTCGCCTCGATGGCGCCGCGCACGTCGCACGAGATGTCGCCGATGACGGTCAGCCGCGGTGGGCGCGGGTCATCGAACAGCGCGCGCAACCCCTCGAGCGTGACGAGCCGCGGGTAGCGGTCGTCCCAGTAGATGCAGTTGACCAGCACGTTGAGGTACGGCAGGAAGCGCTCGAACACGCCGCGATAGCGGCCTGGCCTGCGGAAGTACTCGTCCTGGTCGAAGTCGGAGAGATCGGGCAAGCCCAAACGCGGCTCCACCAGATCGCGCGTGCGGAAGTTGACCTGGTAGACGCCGGGGCCGCCCGGCAGCTGGCCGATGGTCGACGGATGCAGCGAGCGCGCGCCGAGTCGCGCCAGCACGCGAAGCGCGCCTTGCGCCGCGTTGCCGTTGCCGGTGACGCCGATGACGAGCGGCGTGAAACGCTCTGGCAGCGCCGTCTTCCACAGCTCGGCCCCCACGCGCTCGATGTCCGCGGTGGCCTCTTCGATGGTCGCGTACTCGTGACCCGAGCGCAGCTTCGACAGCGGTGAATTCACGCCCTCGTGCTCGAGGCGGCGCCCGAGCGCCCACAGCGTGTCGATCATGCCGGCGATGCCGGCGTAGAGGCCGAAGAAGACGAGCCGACGACCGGCGTCATCGGTGATCTTCTCGTAGTCGATCAGCGTGCAGCCGCGCTCCATCAGGTGCAGCAGCATCGGCATGTTCTTCGGCTGGCCTTTGATCGTGTGCGAGAAGAAGGCGTGCACCTTGTTCTCGAAGAGGCGATCGGCCGGTACCTCTTTGAGGCCGATGATCAGCGGACACGCCTCGAGGGTGTCGGCCAGCTGCGCGCCGGCGCGCTCGAACTCGCTGTCATCGAAGATGCGCTGCGTCGAGCGCTGCACCGTGACGTCGACACCGGCACCGTGAAGTCGCGCCATGTGCTCGGGCGCCAGCGGCGCACGCCGCTCCTCGCGCAACACCTCGCGTCGAACGCCGATCTTGCTCATGGTCAAACCAGCCGCAGGTGAGCGCGTTTGCTCTTGTCGTCGCTGTCGTCGCCGTTGTCGTCGCTGCCGCCGCCGCCGCCGCCGCCGTCGTCGTCATCGGCGCCGCCTTCGCCTGGCGGGATGACCCACACCAGATGCTCGTTGCCGACGGTGACCTGCATCAGCGCGCCCCACGGCATCATGCAGTGGAACGGCGATCGGTTGAACGACAGCGTGCCGCTGATGCCTTCTTCGCCGACCTCGAGATCCGGCACGGGGATCGCCATGTCGTAGCCGATGTTGATCGGCACCGGCTGGCGCGCCTCGATCAGATGCTGCGGCAGCTTCACGCCCGGCACCGTCGGGTTGAGCACCACGAGGATGAACGGCTCGGCAGCGAGCAACGTCTCCACCGCGGTGCGCTTGAGATCGGCGACGGCACCCACGACGATCAGCTGCTCTCGCCGCTCACCGCCCCGTCCGTCTCGTCGCTGTCGTCCGGTGAGCCGACGCTGCCGAGCGCCAGCTCGCCGCCAAGCTTGGCTTCGAGCTCGCGCCGGCGACGCCCCTTGAGCGGATTGCCTTCGCCGCGCAGGAGCGCCCGCACAGCCTCGACCTCGCCGCGCGAGAGGCGAACGGCGTAGAGGATGTGCTCCTCGAAGGCCTCGTAGGCCAGCGGAGCCACGGCCTGCGCCATCTTCGCCATCACCTCGGCGTAGAGGCGAATCTCGAGCTGCGCGTGAGGGTCCATACGCAGCCTGAGGAAGTGAAACAAGTTGTGCAGGTCGCACTGCCAGTACCACTGCGTGTAGAGGCTCACCGGCAGGTTGATGCGCGCCAGCTCGCGCGCCACGTCATCGCCGATGAGCGCCTCGTAGTTGGCGTAGGCACTTTGCTGCTCGCTGCGCAGCAGCTCGAGCACCTTGGCCTGCAGCGCCTCGGGCACGTCCTCGCTCGAGCGCCCCTGCTTGTTGTCTTGGCTCTGGTAGCGAATGTCTTCGGGCCGCGGCAGGTAGAACTCGTCGGCCATCACGCTGTAGCGGCCCGAGATCTCGTTGAGCCGCGCGGTGCGATGGCGCACCCACTGGCGCGCGACGAAGATCGGCATCTTGCAGTGGAACGTGAGGATTACCTGCTCGAACGGCGATGTGTGCAGGTTGCGCATCAGGTAGCTGATGAGCCCGCGATCCTTGCGCACCGTCTTGGTGCCCTCGCCGTACGACACGCGCGCCGACTGCACGATGCGCGTGTCGCCGCCGAGGTAGTCGACCAGGCGTACAAAGCCATGGTCGAGCACCTTGTATTCGCGGTCGAGCATCGCCTCGGCCGCTTCGACGGTGATGTGCCCCACTACGGAATGGCCTCGGGGGTGAAGTTGACCGGGTAGGTCACGTTCACGGGGCGGTCCGGTCCGGGGACGCCGAGGCGCATCGAGGCGAGCGCCTCTTCGACACAGGTGTTGAGCTTCGGATCGCTGATCGACGAGCTGCTGATCGTCAGGCCGCTGAACCCGCCGGCGCGCGTGACGGTGAAGTTGACGGTCATGTTGCCCGTGGCTTGGCGATTGCGCGTGAGCGCGTCGGTGTAACAGCGGCTCAGCGCCGGGCGCTGCGCCACCATCTGGCGCGCGATGTCGCTGCGCACGGCGGGGCTGAGCGGACCACCCGCGCAACCAGCAGCCGCGAGCGAGAGCAGCGCCACAGCCACCATCAGACTGAGAGCTTGTTTGATTCGCATGGTGCGTTCTCCGGTGGTCGTCTACTGCTCGACGATGTGAAACTCGACGCGGCGGTTTTGCTGCTTACCCTCCGGCGTGTCGTTGCTCGCTACGGGCTTGGTCTGGCCATAGCCCTTGGCCTGCAGGCGCTCGGCCTCGATGCCCTTGGTGATGAGGTACTTCATCACCGACTCGGCGCGCGCCTGCGACAGCGACATGTTCTTGTCGGGGCTGCCGCTGGAGTCGGTGTGACCCTGGACCTCGACACGCTTGATGGTGGTGTTCTTCTTCATCACGTCGACGACTTGATCGAGCACGTGGAACGAGACCTTCTTGAGCACGGCCTTGTTGACCTCGAACTCGACTCGCTCGCTGATCTGGATGATCTTCTTCATCACGACCGGCTTGAGCTTTGGACGGGCGGCCCGCACGTTGAGCGGGGTGTAGACCGCGCGATGCGGTGGCTGGGCGCAGCCGACAGCAAGCAGCAGCGCTGCAGCAAACGTCATCGCGGTGCGGCAGCGAGAGTTCATCTGGAGCCTCCTCTTTGGGCCCCATTTGTACCGCCAATTGGCTCCGATGTGCAGCCCTTGGCGGACTTCTGTGTCTGCTAGGCTTTGCGGGTGTCTCGCTGGGTCTCGATGATGCTGCTGCTGGCGCTCGCGAGCTGTCGCGAACGCGCCGAGGTCCCTGAAACCACGGCGAGCTTCGGCGGCAGCGGCACGCCGGAGTACGCCGCGGCCGCGCCGACCAAGCGCCTGGCCAAGTCACCCACATCCCTGCCCGTCGCCGCCGCGGGCAGCGTCATCGGGCGCTCCACCGACCCCCAGCTGCCTCAGCACGCCGCTGGCCCGGCGCGCTCGGCAAGCGCAGCGCAGCTCTCCGAGGCGCGCGCGCGCGCCCAGCGGCTGACGCGCTCGCTGCTCAAGGGCGGCATCGCGCGGCGCGAGGTCACCAGCGTGGCCGACATCCACGGCTCGACGCTATATATGAAGCGCCGCTACGCCGAGGCGCTGGCCTGGTATCAGGTCGGGATGGCCATCGACCCGAGCTTCGAGCCGATCCTCTACAACGCCGCGCGCGCCGCCGCGCTGCTCGGCAAGCACGGGCTCGCGCGCCAATACCTGCACAAGCTCGCCACGCTGGGAACGCCGCTGGGGCGGCGCCGGCTGGCCCGCGCGCGCCGCGATCCCGACCTGTCGAGCCTGCGCATCCGCTGACCACCGGTCTCGCCAAAACGGCTACCACAGCTGCCGCACTAGGGACCCGTGATCCCGGACACAGGCGCGCCGCGATACACCCTGTGCAGCGATAAGTAGCTGTTATATATTATATATTACAGGTCCCCAGCGGCGCCCAGCCCCTGGTCAACTTCTTGCACCTGCAGGTGACAGGAGCTGGCAATGATCCTGACCTTCCCTCTGCAGACCTCGGCCCCCAGCGGTGACAAGAACGCCTGGCTCGGCGAAGCCCGCCGACTTCGCGACGACGTCGAGCGACAGCTGTGCGAGCTCGACCAACTTCGCGACGAGCTCTTCGCCTTGCACGCCGAGGTCAGGCCGTGGGACGGCCCCGCCAAGAAGGAACGCCTCTGGGAGGCCGAGCAGCTGCTGCCCATCGCCGAGCAGACCGTCCAGCACGAGGTCAGCGCCGTGGTCGAGCACTACCAGCGCGTGCTCGACGCCGACCCCGACTGCGAGGACACGCGCCTCGAGCTGGCGGCGTTCTACTGGCACCTGGCGAGCTGGAGTGAAGAGCGCGGCGACGAGCTGGCCTGCGAGAGCTACCTCGCGCTGCTCGGCCAGCTCGACGACGGCCGCTACGCTGATCTGATCGAAGGCACCGGTACCTTGAGCCTCGAGAGCGATCCGCCCGGCGCACGCGTGCGCATCGCGCGCCTCGAGCAGCAGCAGCGACGGCTGGTCGAGAGCGACTTTCGCGACCTCGGCGTCACGCCGGTAGGCCCCATCGATCTCGCGCCCGGAAGCTACGTCATCGAAATGCGCCTCAAGGGCCACGCGCCGACGCGCAAGCCGCTCAAGATGACGCGCGGCAGCCACGTCTCGAGCCACGTCTCGCTGACCACCGGCCGCGCCATCGGCCCCGACTTCGTGCACGTGCCGGCTGGACGCTTTCAGATGGGCGGCGACATGAACGCCGCCGGCGGCGGCGCACCGCGCGCCGTGTTCGTCGACAACTTCGCCATCGCGCGCTACCCGGTGACCATCGGCGAGTACCTGCTGTTCCTCGACGACGTCGCCGCCGACGATCCTGGCCGCGCGCTGCGCTACACGCCGCGCTACGGCGCGCGCGAAGCCGCCGATCCACGCCTGCCAGTGACCGGCATTAGCTACGAGGCGGCCGCCGACTACTGTACATGGCTCTCGGCGCGCACCGGTGTGGTGCACCATCTGCCGACCGAAGAGCAGTGGGAGAAGGCCTGCCGCGGCGTCGATGGCCGCGCCTTCCCGTGGGGCGACGTCTTCGACGCATCGTACTGTCACGCGCGCAACTCGCGCCCCGGTCGGCCGCACCTCGCGCCAGTGGGCAGCGCCGAGCACGACATGTCGATCTACGGCGCACGCGACATGGCCGGCCTCGTCTCGGAGTGGACGCAGACGCGCGAGGACGAAGCGGACGACGCCGAGGCCTACGTCGTGCGCGGCGGCTCGTTCGAGGAGACGGGCGACGCGTGCCGTGCCGCGCGACGCATGCGTGTCGGCTCGGGCGAGGCGATGCCCAGCGTGGGCTTCCGCACCGTACGGCCGCTCGCGCCGGGCGGAGGCGACACGATCACGCCGCCGATGGTGCCGACCATCGAGGCGCCGAGCAACCCGCGCCGCCGCCCCGTCGATCTCGCGGCCGCGCGCAGCGCGCTGTTCGGCAGCGCGCGCGAGCTGACCACCAGCGACGCCGACCACGTGCTCGGCGAGCTGCTCGAGCGTGTCGTCGCGCTGTCGCACGCCGAACGCGGCTTCGTCATCGAGCGCGTCGCCGACGGCAAGCTCACCGCGCTGTGCTGCCGCACCGCCGGCGCCGAAGAGATCCCGCGCAGCGACCAGCAGTACGACGCCGAGATCGTGCACGCTGCGCTGCGCCAAGCGCGCACCATCGACCTCGGGCCGATGCTCGCGATCCCGCTGCCCGGCGCGCGCCGCTGCGTGCTGCTGCAGCGCCGCTTCGCCGCCGACGCCTTCGCCGACGACGAGCGATTGGTCGCCGGCGAGGGTGCCGACGCCATCGCGCTGGCGCTACGCATCGGCGACGCCGCCGCGCTGCCGTCACCCGACGCGCCCGCGACGACCACGGTCGCCGCCGCCGGCGCCGTCGCCGCGCGCGAGCACGCCACGCTCGACGAGGCGGTCAGCGCGCTCGAGCGCGAGCTGCTGTCGCGCACGCTGCGCGAAGAGCACAACAACATCTCGCGCACCGCGCGCCGGCTCGGCCTCTCGCGCAACGGCCTGCGCGCGCGCCTGCGCCGCTACAGCATCAACGTGTAGCTCCGCTCACTCGTCCTTCGGATCGGGGATCGGAAACAGATCGCCCCACAGGCGCGCCGCGCCGTCGACGTAGAGCGTCTCGCCCGAGATGTAGCTCGCGCCCGGCGAGGCCAGAAAGACGATCGGCTCGGCCACCTCTTCGGCGCTGCCGAGGCGCTTGAAGGGGATCGTCTTGCGGCTCTGCCGCACCAGCTCGGGCGGATACTGCTTCATGCCGCTGGTCATGATGATGCCGGGCGCCACGGCGTTGACGCGGATCTTGTGCGCCGCCCACTCGACGGCCAGCGACTTGGTGAGGTTGTCGACGCCCGCGCGCGCGGCGCCGGTGTGCGCCATGCCTGCGAAGCCGCGATAGATGTTGGCGATGACGTTGACGATGGCGCCGCCTTTGCCGCCGGGCACCATCACCTTCTTGGCCACCGCCTGCGTGACGTAGAACGTGCCGCTGAGGTTGTTGCGGATCACCGCGTTGAAGCCGTTGACCGACATCGAAAGCGCGGGCGACGGAAACTGGCCGCCGGCGTTGTTGATCAACACGTCGAGGGCGCCGTCGTGACGCTCGAGCACGGCGTCGACCATGCCCTCGACCTGCTCGGGCTCGCGGATGTCGCACGTCACCGCGCTGCAGCTGCCGCCCGCCGCGGCCGCGGCATCGGAGATCTCGCGCGCCGCGGGCTCGACGTTTTCGAGCTTGCGGCTGGCGATCACCACGCGCGCGCCGAGCGAGGCCGCCAGCTCGGCGGTCGCCTTGCCGATGCCCGTACCGCCGCCTGTGACCAGCCAGGACTGCCCTTGGAGCAGTCCTGGCGCAAAAATGCCGCTCATGGCTCGCCTCCCGTGATGAGGGCTCGTATCCTAAACCGTTATGACCGTTTGACACACCGCACCGTGCTGTGGATGATCCTCCGTCCCCATGTGCTGAAAAGTGTGTGTCCACAGGAGCTGTATCGGCATGCTTAGACTTACTTCGGTCGTCGCGCTCTCTCTGATCACCGCTATCGCCGGCTGCGCCAACACGGACTTCGATCCGGGCGACGGCGGCGGCACGGGCACCTCCGACGGCAGCGGCTACGGCGGCGGCGACGGCGGCGGCCCGATCACGCCGAGCTGTCCCGGTCAGGAGACGATCCTCAAGGGCACCGTCTTCGCGCCCAACGGACAAGACCCGGTGCCGGGCGCGTCGGTCTTCGTGCCGGCGAGCGTGCCCGAGCTGTTCGTGCCCGAGGTCAAGTGCGAGGTCTGCGGCACGTTCGGCAGCGCCGACAACCTGTGGTTCACCACCACCGAGGGCGACGGCACCTTCGAGATGCGCGTCTGCCCCGGCAAGCGCGTGGTGGTGTTCCAGAACGGACGCTTCCGCCGCGTGCACGAGCTCGACATCCCGCCCAACACCACCCTCGACGTGCCGGCGACCATCAGCCGCCTGCCGCGCAAAGACGGCGAGAACCACCGCGCCGACGCCGTGCCCAAGATCGCCGTCGCCACCGGCGACTTCGACAAGATGGAGTGCGTGCTGCGCAAGATCGGGCTCGACGACAGCGCCTTCGATCTCTACGAGGGCGCCGACCAGCTCAAGTCACCGACCACGCCGCTGCCCAACTTCAGCACGCTGGTCAACGACCTCAACAAGCTCAAGACCTACAACATCGTCTTCATCAACTGCACCAACAACACCTTCGAGACGGAGCTGGCCAAGCCGGGCGTACGCCAGAACCTCGAGGCGTACGTGCAGTCGGGCGGCCGCCTGTACATCACCGACTGGAGCTACGACTGGATCGAGCAGCTGCCTTCGCTGGCGCCGTTCATCGACTTCGAGCCGGGCCCGTCGGGCGACTCGCCGGAGACCAAGGACGCGGCGGCGATCGGCATGGGCGGTCTGACCGTCAGCGGCACGATCAAAGACAGCAAGATGGCGCAGTGGCTCGGCCTGTTCCCCAGCACGATCAACAACGGCCGCGCTCAGATCGAGCACTTCCTCATCGACTGGGTGATCATGCACAAGCTTCACAAGGACGTGAAGGTCTGGGTCGAGGGCAACATCCAGTCGCGCGACAGCAGCGTCAGCGGCACACGTCCGCTCACGGTGACGTACAACTTCAAAAACTGCGGCAAGATCCTCTTTTCGAGCTACCACACCGAGGGCCGCGACGACGAGCTCGGGCTGTTCCCCGATCCCAAGCCGTATCCGCAGTACTGCGGCGCCAGCGCTTCGCCGCAGGACCGCATCCTCGAGTACCTGATCTTCGACATCGCCAACTGCGTCAAACCGATCCAGTAGGCCGACGCGCTGCACCGCTTTGGTGCAGCCGTGCGTGCGCACGGGCGCGATCACGCGCCCTTGTGCGTGGCATCACTCTTGCGATGTCTCCTTGGCGAACGCGCCGAAGGAGGCATCATGAAACAGCAGCAAAACCCCACCACGGCTAGCAACGAAGCCAACGAAGCCAACGAAGCCGCAGACAGCGTCCGCTTCTGGGGCGTGCGCGGCAGCATCCCTTCCCCCGGACCTCACACCGCCCAAGTCGGCGGCAACACCAGCTGCGTCGAGGTCAACCTCGCCGGCGAGCGCGTCATCATCGACGGCGGCTCGGGACTGAGACAGCTCGGCACCGCGCATGGTGCGCTGCCGCTCGACGCACACCTGCTGTTTTCTCACCTGCACTGGGACCACATCCAAGGCGTACCCTTCTGCGGGCCGCTCTATAACCCGCGAAGCCGCGTGCGCATGCTCGGCCCCGCCGACCTGCACGCCGCGCTGGCCAAGCAGATGTCGGGGCCGACCTTCCCGGTGAGCCTCGAGGTGATGGGCGCGCGCCTCTCCTTCGAGCCGATCCGCCCCGGCGCCACGCTGCGCATCGGCGCCATCACCGTGCGCACGGCGCCGCTCTCGCATCCGGGCGGCGCCATCGGCTATCGCCTCGAGCACGCCGGCCGCGCGGTGGTCTACGCCAGCGACACCGAGCACCCCGAGCACGGACTCGACGCGGCGCTGCTCGAGCTTGCCGCCAACGCGGACGTGTTGATCTACGACGCGCAGTACACGCCCGAGGAATATCCGCAGCGCGTCGGCTGGGGCCACAGCACCTGGCTGAAGGGCTGCGAGCTGGCCGAGGCCGCGCGCGCGCGCGCGCTGGTGCTCTTTCATCACGACCCCACGCGCGATGACGACGCGGTGGCGGCCATCGAGGCGACGGCGCGCGCACGCTTCGCCGGTGCGCGCGCGGCGCGCGAAGGGCTGGTGTTGACGCTCGACACGCGCGGCGAGGCCAAGGGCAGCGCCGGGGCTGCGATGACGCGTGGCGATGCGGCGCGCGACGGGGTGCACCTCTGAGGCCCGACCTGCACGCCTTGCCCGGCGAAAGTGTCAGCCGTACGATGCGCATCATGGCGAGTGACGCGATCGGCGGCGGCGGCGGCGACACGCGCGGCTCGGTGCTGCGCTCGGTCAAGTCGATGCTGCTTCGGCCCGTGACCAAGGCCGAGCTGCTGACGGCGATGGTCGATCGCGTGGTGGAGGCCCTCGACGCCGAACGCGGCACGCTCTACCTGCTCGACGCCGTCACCGGCGAGCTCGTCAGCCGCGTGGCCCATTTGCCGGAGCTTTCGGAGATCCGGCTGCCGCTCGGCACCGGCGTGGCGGGGCGCGTGGCCGAGACCGGCAACGCCATGCTGCTCGAGGACGTCAGCGAGCACGAAGCGTTCTACCCCGGCATCGACGAGCGCACCGGTTTCACCACGCGCAGCATGCTGGCCGTGCCGGTGCGCGACGAGGCGCAGGTCGTGCGGGGCGTGCTGCAGGTGCTCAACCGCAAGCACGGGCGCTTCGGCGAGCGCGACCGCGAGCGGCTGTGCGAGCTCGCCGACGAGGTCGCCGACGCGCTGACGCGCACCTCGATGCAGCCGATCAGCGAGGCCGACGCGGGGCTGCTCATCGACGGTCCGTTCAACCACATCGTTGGCGACTCGCCGCAGATGGTCACCCTCTACGACAACACGCTGGCCGCCTCGAGCACCGACGCCACGGTGCTGATCCGCGGCGAGAGCGGCACCGGCAAGACGCTCGTCGCGCGCGCGATCCACGACAGCAGCGAGCGGCGCCGCGGCCCGCTGGTGCACGTCGACTGCACCACGCTGCCCGCCAGCCTCATCGAGAGCGAGCTCTTCGGTCACGAGCGCGGCGCGTTCACCGGCGCCGATCGGCGCGTGGAGGGCAAGGTCGAAACGGCCGCCGGCGGCACGCTCTTTCTCGACGAGATCGGCGACCTGCCGCTCGAAGCGCAGGGCAAGCTGCTGCGCTTTCTGCAGGAGCACGCCTTCGAGCGCGTCGGCGGCCGCGAGACGCTGGTCGCCGACGTGCGCGTCATCAGCGCCACCAACGTCGACCTCGAGGCGCTGATCCGCGCTGGCCGCTTTCGGCGCGACCTCTACTACCGCATCCGCGTGGTCGAGCTTTCGGTGCCGCCGCTGCGCGAGCGCGGCGCTCAAGACATTCGGCGCCTCGCCGAACACTTCCTCGCCCGCTTCGCACGACGGCATCGGCGCCCGACACGCGCGCTGAGCAAGGCCGCGCTCGAGCGTCTGTGCCGCCACGACTGGCCCGGCAACGTGCGCGAGCTCGAGCACTGCATCGAGAGCGCCGTGGTGCTCTCGCGCGCCGAGCTGATCGAGCCGCGGCACCTGTCGCTGCCGCCCGCCTCGGGCGCTGACGAGCACGCCGGCGCGAGCGACGACGCGAGCGGCTACCCGCCAGGCATGGCCCTCGAAGACGTCGAGCGCGATCACATCGAGCGCACGCTGGCGCACTGCGACGGCAACCAGAGCGAAGCCGCACGCCTGCTCGGGATCGGGCGCAACACGCTGTCGCGCAAGCTCAAGCGCTAGCGATCCGTAGGCGAGGTTGCCGACTTTTGCCGTCGGTGATGTACTCGCGCCAGCATCACGTTACAGGAAGGGTATCGATATGAGGCGTAGGCGTAGGCTGCGTGTGCTCGGCTGTCTCGTCATCTCTGCGACGCTCGTCGCAGCCTGCGGCGACAGCGCCGCGCCTGCCGACAAGGGTGTCGACCAGCGACTCGACACGGGGCGCGACAGCAGCGTCGACAAAGGTCCCGATCAAGCCCTCGACGCCACGCCCGATGTCGCGCCCGACGTCGCACCCGATGTGGCACCCGATATCGCGCCGGACATCGCGCCCGATATCGCGCCCGACGTCGCACCGGACATCGCAGCCGACGTGACGCCGGACGTGACGCCGGACATCGCACCGGACATCGCGCCCGATATCGCGCCCGACACCATGCCGCTGTGCGCCACGGCGCCCGCGGGGCTGGTCGGCTGGTGGCGCGGCGAGAACAACCCCAACGACTCGACCACCGGCGCCCATCACGGCACGCTCGGCGGCAACACCACCTACGCGAGCGGCGTGGTCGGCAACGCCTTCAGGTTCGACGGCAGCGGCGACTACGTCGAGATCCCCGCGGCGCTCGGCAACGTCTTCAGCGGCTCCTTCACCGTCGAGGCCTGGATCAAGACCACCGCGACGACGCAGGTCACCATCGCGTCGCAGTACGAGTGCGGGCTCAACTGTCCCGGCGGCACGGCGGGATCGCCGGCGTCGATGGGCTTCTATCTGGTCGGCGGCAAGCTGCGCGGCGTGCTGCGCGACGACGACTCGGGCGGACCCGACCTCAACGGCAGCCAGCAGATCAACGGCACGGCCACCATCAGCGATGGCAACGCGCACCACGTCGCCTTCGTGCGCGATCTGACCAACACACAGCTGCGCCTCTACGTCGATGGCGCGCTCGACGCCAGCATCGCGCTGCACAGCGGCGTGACGGGCACGCTGACCTTCCCCGCTGAAGACATGCTGCGCATCGGCGGACAGACGCTGTGTCCCAACACCTGCGTGCCTATCGACTTCAACGGCGACATCGACGAGCTCGCGGTGTTCACCAGCGCGCTGACCACGACGCAGGTCAACGCGATCTACGCCGCGGGCGCTAACGGCAAGTGTCCATAGCGGTGCGCTTGTCGACCTCGCTTCGCGGCGCTTATCGCGACATTCTTGTCATATCGCCCACCCACCTTACCTTCTGAAATAAATACGCTTTTCATGCACGGCGGCTTGGCCGCCGCCTTGCACTAGGGCTCCCCACCCACCGAGGAGCCCGACATGAAGCACGTCATCCCGTTTGCCATCGCCCTCGCAGTTGCCTTTTGCACCACCACCGCCCACGCCAACGGCGCGCTCGCGCTGCACACCGAGGCGCAGCTCGCCCAGATCGACGGGCTGCCGAGCCCGGCCAAAGCGCTCGTGGGGCCGCTCCTGACGACGATGGTGCCGATGTCGGTGGCCGCCGGCACCCTCTTTTCCAGCCTGCTCTTCGGCTCGCCGGCGATGTTCTACACGTCGTTGATCCTCGCCGGCGGCGCCCTCGCCATCGGGCCGAGCATCGGCCAGTTCTACGTCGGCAACACTCTACGCGGGCTGCTCACGGCCGCCGGCCGCACGGCCCTGATCAGCTCGGCGGTCTTCTTCGCGGCGAAGGCGCTCGGCGAGTCGGCCAGCGACGGCAGCGTGCACGGCGGCTGGCTCGGCGCATCGGTGGGCTGCGCGATGCTCGCCGTCGGCCTCGCCATCTGGGACCTCGTCGACGCGCCGCTGACCGCCGCGCGCATGCGACGCGAGGCGCGCCGCCGTTTTGCCATCGCGCCTATGCTGCGCTACGACCAGACGAGCGGTCGCACGCTCGGCCTCGCCGGCGCCATCACGTTCTAGGTCAGTCCGGGCCACGCGCCGACGGCGCCAACACCTGCTGCACGTCAGCGAGCAGGAGCCCCATCATGCGCGGGTCTGTGAAGATGTTGAGGTCGGGTGCGAGCAGCTTGGCGTAGCGATCGAAGTACAGCACCTGCTTGATGATGAGGATGAACTCCTGCGGCAGGCGCACGCGATGCCGTCGCGACATGGCGAGGATGTTGGGCAGGATCTCGCCGTAGTTGATCTGGCCCATGCTCAAGCCGCGCAGCGGACCGTAGGCCTGCTTCATGTCTTCGGCGAGCGCCTCGATGTCGACGTCCTCGGGCACCGAGCCCATCTCCATCACGACCGCGGCGAGATCGCGGTACTGGCCGGTGGCCATGGCGACGATGTAGCGCGTGACCAACACGCGCTGCGCCTCGGAGAAGCGGCCGACAATGCCGAAGTCGAGAAAGCCGATGCGGCCATCGTCGAGCCACATCAGGTTGCCGGCGTGCACGTCGCCGTGAAAGAAGCCGTGCAGCATCACGCACTGAAACCAAGCGCGCATGCCGAGCAGCAGAAGCTCCTCGGCGTCGTGGTCGGCGCGCTCGATCGCTTCGACGTCGTCGACGTTGACGCCGTAGAGGCGCTCCATCGCCAATACGCGCTTGGTCGTCAGATCCCAGTGCACCTTCGGCGCACATACGCGCGTGTGCCCGCGCCGCTGCATGATGCGGTTGAACTCCTCGTTGTTCTCGCCCTCGTGCTTGAAGTCGAGCTCCGAACGGATCGTGTCGCGAAAGTCTTGCACCACGCCGACAGGGTTGGCCAAGCGGATGCTCGACACGGCGCGATTGGCCGCGCGCGCGATGGTGAGCATGATCGACATGTCGGCCTCCACACGATCGGCGATGTGGGGACGCTGCACCTTGAGCACCAGCTCGCGACCGTCGCGATGCCGTGCTGCGTGCACCTGGGCGATGGAGGCCGACGCCAGCGGCTCGCGCTCGATGGTCAGCTCGCGCGCCGCCGCGCCGAGCTCGTCCGTCACGACACGCTGCACCTGCTCGAAGGTGATCGGACGGACGCGGTCGAGCACCTTGCGAAACTCCTCGACGTACGCCGCCGAAAAGAGCCCCGGGCTCGAGGCGATGATCTGGCCCAGCTTGACGTAGGTCGAGCCGAGATCCTCGAAGGCAAGCCGAACCAGGCGCGGGCGAGTGAGCACGCGATGCTCGAGCCCGCGCTCGGCGAGCAGCTGCGCGCGCAGGCCCGAGTAGTCGAGCAGCCATAGCAGCGCCCACTTGACGCCGACCAGCGCCGTGACCCACAGCCGCCTGACCGGCGGATGCACCGTCGACAGCAGCAGCATGCCCGCCAGCGTGGCGAGCGCGATGACGAGGCTGGTGCTCACAGGCGATCGCGGCGGGCCGGACCAGGCCCGACAGAGGCGCTACTTACAGCAGCGGAAGCCGATGGTGGGCAGCTGCAGCGACGCGGCCGGCGCCGGCAACTGGTAGAAGCACGAGAGACCAGCGCCCGCGTTGGCCAGGCTCGGCGTGTCGTAGGCGCCACCCTTGAGCTCGTAGCCAGTGGGGTTGGCGCCCGAGAAGCCCGTAACAACCCACTCCTTGACGTTGCCGCTCATGTTGAAGATGCCGCCTCCAGCACCAGCCGGCCACGGGCTGACACACTGCGCAGGCAGCTGCGTTACGAGTGGTGCGTCTTTAGTGGGATCGTAGGCGCGACCGTTGCAGCGCGAACCGTCAAACGTGTTGCCATAGGGCCAGTTGGTGTTCGAAGGACCACGGCAGGCCTGCTGCCACTGCGCGACGGTGCAGAGCCTTCCACCCACGCGCTGGCACGCCGCCAGCGCCTCGGTGCGCGTGACGTTCGCCCACGGCAGCCGATTGGGCACCGAGCAAGGACGACCCGCCGATTCGATTCCCGCGGTTGTCGTGTTGGCGTCGGGTCGGCTCGCCTCGTACTTGAAGATTTGGAAGACGCCAACGGTAACCCACTGCTCGTCGGTAACGTTGTCGTCGACGATGCCGTTGCAGTTGTCGTCGATGCCGTTGCACGTCTCGGCACCCGGCGCCGCGCCCGCGGTCTTGAGCTTGCACTCGAGGCCGCTCTTGTCGGCCTTGCAGACGTAGCTGCCGACGTCGCGGCAGCGCCCCTTCTTCGGCGTGCACATGCCGCTCACGCAGCTCGAGCCACCCGCCGTGTCGCAGTCGCTGTTGCCGTTGGGGCAGGCCTTGACCACCTCGCACTCGTCGCCGAGCTTGGTCGAAAGACCGGGGCTGTCCCACGGATCGTCGGCCTTGCCGTCGCAGTCGCCGTCCTTGCCGTCGCACAGCTGCTCGTCGACGCGCACCACGTTGGGGCAGACGCCCTTGGCGATGTCGCACTTCTGTCCGTTGCCGCAATCCGCGTCGGCCGTGCACGGCAGCAGCTCCACGTCGGGGCCGTACTGGCAGACCCAGCCGTCCTTGCCCTTGCACGCGGCGGTCGCGCCAGCGCAGGCGCCCTGTGTCTTGCAGATGTTGATCGACAGCGAGACGCCCTCGTCGACCTGCCCGTTGCAGTCGTTGTCGAGGCCATCGCAGATCTCGCTCGCGCCCGTCGGCGTGCACTGATACTCGCAGCCGTCCTTGGGGTCCTTGTTGACGTCGTAGTAGCCGGCCGCGCAGCTGGCGATGACGCACTTGCCAGCCTGGCAGCCCGGCACCGCGTGCAGCGCGAGCAGGTGCTGGCAGCCCTTGCAGTTGTCGCAGTAGCGCGCGTCGCCGAGCTTGTCGTAGCCCTCGTCGATCTGACCGTTGCAGTTGTCGTCGGCGTTGTTGCAGGCCTCGACCTGCGCGATGCAGGCGTCGTAGCTGAGATCTGCGAGATTGATGTCGGGTCCCACGTCGGGCGAGAACACGTCGGGCGGCGCCAGGTCGACGCTCAAGTCGGCAGCGCCATCGCCGCCTCCGTTGCCGTCACCGGTGTTGGGGATCTTGTACGGATCCTGTGCGCAGCCGGGGGCCACGCTTAGCAGCGCCGCGCAGAGGGCCACAAGGCCGAGTCGCTTCATCGCAGATCGTCTCCAGTGAGCTCTCAAGATACTTAACGCCTATTCTTATGGTGTCGCAGCTCCACCGCGTGAGCGGTCGAAGCAACCTGATATTCCTCGCGGCGCGAGCCGCGCTGGAATCTCCTGCGCCGCGACGCGAGCAGCGCCACGCCGAGCAGCACGAGCAGCGACAGCGGGACATCGCCGAGCTGCGGCGCGCGCGCCCCGATCTGACACGCGATACCGCCCGCGCCGGTGGCGAGCACGTCGCGCGACTGGCGCGGCTGCGTCAGTACGCAGTTGCCGAAGCTGCAGGTGTAGCCGGCCGGGCAGGTGACCTTCTCACAGACGTCCTCGATACACTTGCCGTCGCGGCAGACCTCGCCGCCGCTGCACGAGACGGGCAGGCAGGGGTCATTGACGCAGCGCCCGTCCTTGCAGATCGAGCCGTCGCCGCAGGCGACCAGCCCGGCGCAGCTGTCGTCCACGCACTTGGTCTTTGGCGTGCCCGCTTCGTCGACGACCTGACACGTCTGACCGCTCGGACACTGCACGCCGTCGCACAGTGCGACGCAGCTGCCGCTCGAGCAGAACTCGGTCTGCGCGCAGCTGACGCCGGCACAGGGATCCTTCTGGCAAGCGCCCTGGATGCAGCGCTCGCCACTCGGACAGCGTTTGCTCGGGTTGTAGCAAGACTGGTCGACACAAACGCCGCGCTCGCACTTTTCGTACTTGCCGCAGGTCACCCCCTTGCAGGGGTCGACACACTCGCCGGCCTCGCAGATCCAGCCCTTGGCGTGACACTCGGCGCGGTCGCACTTGTCGAGCACGCACCAGCCATCCTTGCAGATCTGGCCCGCCTTGCAGACGAACTCGCCCTGGGTGCACGGCTGCGTGCACTCGCCGTTGACGCACTGCGAGCCGCCCGGACACTCCGCCTTCTCGTCGATCTGGCCGTCGCAGTTGTTGTCGAGCCCGTCGCAGATCTCGGTGCTCGGTCCGACAGCGCCCTGGCAGTTGCCCCACGCGCCGGCCGTGCAGGTCTCCTGGCCGAGGCGGCACTGCCCCTGACAGGTCCCCGTATTGGGGTCGCAGCCGGTGGCGAACGGGTAACACGCGCGCAGCAGACCATCGACCTGCCCGTCGCAGTCGTCGTCCTTGTTGTTGCAGGTCTCGGGTTGCGGGCCGACCGCGCCGTCACACGTCGACATCCCGTTGACGCATTTGAGGGTGCCCTGCTTGCACTCGCCGATGTTCGTGCCGCACGCGCCCGTGGGCACGCCGTCGTCGATCTGACCGTTGCAGTTGTTGTCCTTGCCGTCGCAGATCTCCGGCTGCGGCGCACACGGCGTGCAGTTGGGCAGCCCTTCGTCGATCTGGCCGTTGCAGTTGTTGTCGATGCCATCGCAGATCTCGGGCGCACCGAGCACAGTCGGCGCGTTGCACTGCACGCCGCTGCCATCGGACTTGCAAACGTAGACGCCCGTACGGAAACACGCGCCGAGCTGTCCGTTGTTGCAGGGCTTGCCCTTGAGCGGGAAGTCCTCGTCGACGAGGTTGTCGCAGTCGTCGTCTTGGTTGTTGCACGTCTCGCTGGGTGGCAGCGCGCTGGCGATGATGTTGAGGAACGCCGTCTTGAGCGCGTTGGCGTTGCCCGACACGTTGAAGTACGAGCCCTTGCCCGAGGTCGCGATCTGGCTCAGCAGACCGGCTGAGGTGTCGATGGCCACCGTGCTGACCGTCACGCCGAGATCGGTGTTGAGGCGCGCCGCCCAGGTGGTGGGATAGAAGTTGTCGCTGGTCGTCTCGTTGCACGTCTCGGCGCCGTCGGTGAAGAAGGCGATGGCGATGCGCTCGCACTTCTTGCGGTAGTCGCTCGCCGGCAGCACCACCTCGCGGTGGAAGTAGCCATAGGCGTAAAAGAGGCTCTTGCCGAGCGGCGTGTACCAGCCGTTGCCGGCGCGCACCTCGGGGTTCTGCAACACCGCGACCGAACCGGTGTCTTCCTGCTGATCGAAGTAGCTCATGATCACCTCGGGCGCCTGCCCGAAGGGGACCTTCAACACCTCGGCCTTGTAGCCGTTGTACCAGGGACAGTTGGCGGCCGTCGCGCAGGTAGCCAGCGTCTGGCTCGCCGGCGTGTGCGTCGAGACCTTGCAGCCGTAGCGCCCCTCGTTGGTGGGGTGGTTCTCCGAGAGCGTCGATGCTGCCGTGTAGTAGTGACCCGAGCAGCTCGGCGGCGCCGAGCAGGGCGTGGCGCTCAAGCCGGGGCCGAGCGCGCAGTAGGGCGTGCGCATCGGACCGACGAACATCGGGAAGGTCGCCAGCGCGAAGTCGACCTCGCTGGCGCCGATGCCCTGCAGCACGTCGAACAGCGCCGTCTTGAGCTGGTAGATGCGCGACGTGTTGCCGCGGTTGCTGCAGAGTGGCGAACCGTCGCCGTCCTGAAACGTGCCCGACGAGTTCTGCAGCATGCTGCCCGACGTGTCGAAGAGGATGTAGATCTTCGGTTTGATCTGCGCCGCAGCGGGCGGCGCGAGCGTCGCGACGAGCACGGCAGCGACGAGCGCCGCTGCGAGCTTCGAACCGTGCGCCGCGACGATGCCTCTCGCGGCGAATCTGTGGGCCATGCTTCGTCCTCTCGCGACCCCGCGCTGGGCGTCGCGCATCCAAGTAAGCTCTATTCGTTACATTCGCCTCGTGCGTCGGCGCCGGCGCAGCAGCAGCGCCAGCCCGAGCAGCAGCAGCATCGAGAGCGGCGGCGATGCGAGCGCGTCACCCGCGTCGAGCTTGCAGGCGCAGCCGCCGGCGCCCGTCGCGAGCAGATCGGTGGTCGTCGCGTCGCTGGTCGGGCTGCAGTTGCCGAGCTTGCACGCGTAGCCGAACGGGCACGTCACCGTCTGGCAGGGGTCTTTGATGCACTGGCCATCGACGCAGACCTGGCCGCCTGGACACGAGACCGCCAGGCACGGGTCGTTGATGCAGTTGCCGTTCTTGCAGACCGTGCCGTTGCCGCAATACGAGCCAGCGCACGCGTCGTCGGCGCACTTGGTCTGCAGCGTTCCGCCCTCGTCGACGACCTGGCAGCTCTGACCGAGCGGACACTGCACGCCGTCACAGAGCTTGACGCAGCTGCCGTTGGAGCAGAACTCGGCCACGCCGCAGCTGACGCCGGCGCACGGATCGTCGGCGCACTGACCGTCGATGCAGCGCTTGCCCGATGGACAGGCGTTCTTCGGGTTGTAGCAAGACTGGTCGACACACAGGCCCTGCACGCACTTCTCGAAGGTCTTGCAGCTGACGCCCTTACACGGGTCGACACACTCGCCGGCCTCGCAGATCCAGCCCTTGGCGTGGCACTCGGCGCGATCGCACTTGTCGAGGATGCACCAGCCGTCCTTGCAGATCTGGCCCGCCTTGCAGACAAACTCGCCGGTGTTGCACGGCTCGGTGCACTGGCCTTGCACACACTGCGAGCCGCCAGGGCACTCCGCCTTCTCGTCGATCTGGCCGTCGCAGTTGTTGTCGAGGCCGTCGCACACTTCGGCGCTTGGACCGACGGCGCCCTGACAGTTGCCCCAGACGCCGGCGGTGCAGGTCTCCTGGCCGAGGCGGCACTGGCCCTGGCAGGTGCCGGCAACCGGATCGCAGCCGGTGGCGAACGGGTAGCACGCGCGCAGCAGGCCATCGACTTGTCCGTCGCAGTCGTCGTCCTTGTTGTTGCAGGTCTCAGCCTGCGGACCGACCGCGCCGTCACAGGTCGACATGCCGTTGACGCACTTGAGCGTGCCTTGCTTGCACTCGCCGATGTTGCTGCCGCATACGCCGGTGGGCACGCCGTCGTCGATCTGGCCGTTGCAGTTGTTGTCCTTGCCGTCGCAGATCTCGGGCTGCGGCGCGCAGGGCGTGCAGTTGGTGAGCCCCTCGTCGATCTGGCCGTTGCAGTTGTTGTCGATGCCGTCGCAGATCTCGGCCGTGCCGGTAGCCGTCGGCGCGTTGCACTGCACGCCGCTGCCGTCAGGCTTGCAGACGTAGACGCCCGTACGCGCGCAAGCGCCGAGCAGCCCGTTGGTGCAGGGCTTGCCCTTGAGCGGGAAGTCCTCGTCGACGAGGTTGTCACAGTCGTCGTCTTGGTTGTTGCACGTCTCGCTGGGCGGAAGCGAGTTGGCGATGATGCTCAAGAACGCCGTCTTGAGCGCGTTGGCGTTGCCCGAGACGTTGAAGTACTGGCCGCCGCCGGCGTTGGCGATGGCTTGGATCGAGCCCTGGTTGATGTCGATGGCGACGGTGTTGACCACCACGCCGAGGTTCTGGTTGAGCGCTGTGGCCCACTTGGTCGGGTAGAAGGCGTCAGAGGTCGACGTGTCGCAGGTCTCCTCGCCGTCGGTGAAGAACGCGACCACCAGGCGCTCGCACTTTTTGCGGTAGTCGCTGGCCGGCAGCGCGACCTCTTTGTCGAAGTAGCCGTGCGCGTAGAACAGGCTCTTGCCGAGCGGCGTGTACCAGTTGCCGCGCGCGCGCACCTCGGGGTTGGTGAGCACCGCGACCGGGCCGGCGTCTTCCTGCTGGTCGAAGTAGAGCAGGATCTCTTCGGGCGGACGCCCGAAGGGGACCTTGAGCACTTCGTTCTTGTAGCCGGCGTACCAGGGGCAGTTGGCGGCGACGCTGCAGGTGGCGTTCTGCTGGCTCGCGCTGTTGGGGTTGGTGTGGGTCGAGACCTTGCAGGCGTTGTTGCCGCTGTTGGACTCGGAGTCTTGGGCGTTGGTGACGTAGTAGTGGCCCGAGCAGAGGTTGGGCGCCGGCGGATCGCTGCAGCTCGACGAGCACTTGGGGGTGCGCATCGGGTCGACGAACATCGGGAAGGTCGCCAACGCGAAGTCCACCTCGCTGGCGCCGACGCCTTGCAGCGCGTCGAACAGCGCGACCTTGAGCTGGTAGATGCGGCTGGTCTGGCCGACGCCGTTGCACAGCGGCGAGCCGTCGCTGCTGCTGGCGAGCATGCTGCCCGACGTGTCGAAGATGATCATGATCTTCGGCTTGATCTGGGCATGCGCTGTGGTGCCGGTAACAAGCGAGCTAAGCGCGGCGAAAGCGAGGATCTTGATTCGAGGCACGTCGGCTCCGAAGTGGTCGCGCACACGTGACGTCGCGAGCGTCCGGGGCGCTCACGGCACGCGATCCTGAGAGTAAAGCTAACTCTGTAATTCTAGGTCGGCACCCAGGGGTGGGTCAACGTACGCACCGTGACGAATCATGAAAAAAGTCGCGCAGATGTAGCGTACGTGCACACACGGACGCCACGACCGTAACCCTGGGACGCGCTGACGGATTGATTGCGGAGAACCAAAGCAAGTCTCGGGCGTCCAATGGCGTACTAACTACTGCGGCTGCGGCCGCCTGATTTCCCCTCGAAAGGCAACGCGATGGGCGATGTCACGCGACTTCGTCGGCGCACTCGTGCGCTCGGCGTCCTGGTGCTGATCCTCTCCGCCGCCGCCGCCGTCGGATGGCTGCGCAAGCCGTCCGAGCCGCGGACCGTCGTGCGGGCCGACAGCAAGGAAGACCTCGAGCAGCTCAAGCAGCGCATCGCCGCCGCCGGCTACGCCGAGCGCGTGCGGCTGCTGCACCAGATCGGACGCAACGGCGGGCGGCAGGCGGTCAGCGCCGTCATCGAGACGCTGCGAAACGCCACCAGCCATCGCGTGCGCGTCGCCGCCGTGCGCCAGCTGGGGCTGCTCGGCGACGCCGCGGCGCGCCGCGAGCTGGCCGAGATCGTGCGCTCGGGTGACACGCGCCTTCAGCGCGTGGCCGTCAACGCGCTCGGCGAGGCGCGCGCTGCCGAGCTGCTCGTCGAGCTGCTCGGCGAGGTGCAAGGGCGCTCGCTGCGCTCGGCGGTGATCTCGGCGCTGGGAAGCGCCGGTGGCGAGCGCGCCGTGCAAGCGCTGCTGCCGCTGGCCAAGCAACGCGACGAGCCGCTGCGCACCGCGGCGATCCGCGCGCTCGGTCAGACCGGCTCGAGCAGCGCCCAGCAACCGCTCGAGCGCCTCGCGCAGAGCTCGAGCGCGCTGAGCGATCGCAGCGTGCGCGACGCCGCGCTGCGCGCGCTCGGCGCGCTCGGCACGCAGCAGGCCAAGATGTCGCTGATCCGCTTCGCACAGAGCGGCGACAGCAGCGCTCGCGCGGTGGCCGTCTCGGCGCTCGCCAATTACGCCGGTGACGACGTCGACGTGCTGCTCTCGTCACTCGCTGCCAGCTCCGACCGCGCCATCTCCAAGGCCGCGCTGCAGGCGCTCGGCAGCAAGGGCAGCGCGGCCGCCGCGCAGGCGGTGGCCTCTGCGCTGCAGAGCGAAAACGTCGAGACGCGCCGCAGCGCGATCCAGGCGCTGGGCTCGGCCGACACGCCCGAGGCGCGCGCGGCGCTGATCGATGTCGTGCGCAAGCGCGGCCCGCTCGCGCAGGACGCCATCTGGCAGCTCGCCAGCAGCGACGATCCGGAGGCGCGCCAGGCGCTGCTGGCGGCCGCCGGGCCGAGCTCCACGCCGCAGCTGCAGCAGGCAGCCATCTCCGCGCTCTCCAACGCCAAGGGGCCGGAGGTCGTAAAGACGCTGCAAACGCTGATGGCGAGCGGCTCGCCGTACGTCGCGTCGCGCGCGCTCTCGGCGCTGGCCAAGCGCCAGGGCAGCCAAGCCAAGGCGATGCTGCTCGAGGCCTACCGCTCGGGCAACCACCAGATGCGGCGCGCGGCGCTTTCGGCGCTGGCCAAGATCGACGACCCCAACGCGCGCAGCTTCTTCATGAAGGCCGCGCTCGGTGGCGACTACCGCACCTCCTACGCGGCCGTCAACGCGCTGACGAAGCTCGGCGGCGACAAGGCGCGCGACGCGCTCGCCGAGGTGCTCAAGAAGGGCGACAACACGGCGCGGCGCGCCGCGGCCAACGCGCTCGGTCAGCTCGGCGGCGACAAGGCGCGCGAGCTGCTCATCGACATGCTCAAGAACAGCAAGACCGATCGCTACAGCGCGATCTGGGCGCTGGGCCGCATGAACGACCCCGAGACGCAGCGCCAGATCCGGGCCATCGTCGACGACCCCACCGCCAACGCACAGGCGCGTCAGTACGCCGTGCAGGCGCTCGGCTACGCCAAGGACCGCGCAGGGCTGCTCGCCGCTGCGCGCAGCACGGACCCGACAGTAGCGCAGGCGGCGCTCGGTCAGCTCGGCTCTGTGGGTGGCAAAGCCGCCGAGCAGCTGCTCGGCGAGCGGCTCGGCGATACCAACGCCAGCACCCGCCGCGCCGCGGTGCAGGCCCTCGGCCAGATCGGAACGCCCGACGCCGTGGCGGCCATCGGCCGCGCGCTCTCCGACAAGGACACCTCGTCATACGCCGCACAGCAGCTCGCGCGCATCGGCGGCAAAGACGCCATCGGCCTGCTCGCCGATCGCTTCCGCGCGGCCGACAGCGCCAACGAGCGCACGCGCATCATCTCGTCGCTCTACTCGCCCGGGCCGCACGGCCGCAAGCTGCTGCTCAGCGCGCTCGACGACAGCGACAAGAACGTCGCGCGCAGCGCGGCGTCGATGCTGGCGCGCTACGCCGCGAGCTACGACGACGTCAAGCAGCGGCTGATGTCGCTGCTGTCGGGCGACGACAAGTCGATGCGCAGCCAGGTGGCGCGCTACCTGCGCTACTCGGGCAGCGGCCTGTACCGCCAGAACAAGCAGTACATCGACGGCATCATCAGCGGCGGGAACAGCTAGGCGGGCGCGGGCCGCGTGGCTGGCGGCTACTTACCGCCGGCGAGGATGTACATCATCGTCGCCACGCGCTTGACGTGTGGCACCGGATCGCGCGAGCGCGCCAGGCGGATCACGTTCTTGGCGAGCGGCCGCCCGATGCGCGCCAGACCGCGCATGGCCGCGGAGCGCACCTGCGGATCCGCGTCACACATCGCCGACTTGATGAGGTGATGCATGACCTTGCTCGAGGCGCGCAGCGAAAGCGCCTCGGCCGCGTCGCGCCGCACCGACGCGCTGCTGTCGGCGAGCTGATTGACCAGGTCGGAGACGCCGACCTTGTGGATCACGAGGTACTTGCGCGCGGCGAGCCGCACGCGCTGGCTCTTGTCCTTGGCGGCCGCCTTCTTGAGCGCCTTCTCGCCGGCCGTGCTGGCCATCAGCACCAGCGCCCACGCCGCCGCCAGCCGCACTTCCTCGCTCTTGTCGGCGCGCAGCAGGTTGAGCAGGCTCCCGAGCGTGCGCTCGGCGCCAGCGACGCCGAGGCCGATCGCCGCGTCCGCGCGCCAGGTCGGGTTGGGATCCATCGTCTTGGTGACCAGGCGGTTGCTGTCCTTGAAGAACTTGCGCCAACCCTTGAGGCGGTCACGGCGCTTGAAGAACGCGTCGACAGCCTTGCGGACGCGGCGGTCCTTGTCGCTGCCCGCCGTGCGCAGCGCGTCGAAGGCGGCCTTCTTGTTGTAGTTGGTTAGGCCGTTGATCGCGGCCAGCCGAACGCGCGCGTCCTTGTCCTTGATGGCGGTGATCAGCGCGCTGAGCCCTTGCGGGTAGGCCGCGTTGCCGAGCGCGCGCGCCGCCAGCGCGCGCTGGTTGACGTCGCCGCGCCGAAGCTGCTTGACCAGCGCGTCGACCTTCTTGCGCAGGCCGACCAGCAGCTTGCGCACGGCCTTCTTCTGCGCCGCGTCGGGCTCGATGATGGCGGCCACGCGCAGCGCCGTGAGCACCGACTGGTCGTGCATGTTGGTCAGCGTGCGCGCCGCGGCCTTGCGCACGGTGGCGCTCTTGTCCGTCAGCAGCGCGCACGACATCGGCACCATCGCGCGCCAGTCGGTGAAGCCCGATAGCTCGCTCAGCGCACGCACGCGCACCGCCGGGCTCGACGAGCGCAGCAGGCGAATGCGCATCTTGAGCAGGCGCTGGCCAACCGGCGTCGACGGCTCGAGCAGGTCCTTGGCCTCGGCCTTGACCGTCGCGTCGGCGTCGTCGGCGGCGATCTTCTGCAGCGCCGCGAGAGCGCCGGCGTCGTTGTACTTGGCGATCTCGCGCGCGATCGAGAAGCGCACCGCGGGATCACCGTCGGCCGAGATCGCCGCGATGAGCGCCGGCAGCGCGCGCTTCTTGGCGATGCGCGAGATCACCTGCGCGGCGGCGCGCCGCACGCGCGCCGACGGATCGTACTTGAGGTGGGCTTTGACGAGCGCCTCGCGGCCGCGGAACTTGGTGCCGTTGGCCGCCCAGATGGCCCACTTGCGCGCGCTGCCGCCCGGAAGCTGCAGCGTCTTGCGGATCACCGCGCCGTTGACCGTCGAGGGCTTACTGAACTTCTGCGCCTTGAGCGGCAGCTGCGCCGGCTGCATGCGGCGCATGCGCGGCAGCGCGCGCTTGGCCACCGCGCGCACGTCCGACGAGGGATCGGCCTTGCTCGCCAGCAGCAGCACGCCCTTGACCTCCGGCGTGCGGTGCTTGCTCAGCGCCTCGGCGGCGGCGAGCCGCAGCTTGGCGTCGGGGTCTTCTTTGAGCGCCATCGCCAGCGGCTTGATCACGCGCGGGTCATCGATGGCTGCCAGCTGCGCCAGCGCCTTCTTGCGCTTGGCGACGCTCGCCTCTTTGGTCAGCGAGTTGGTCGCTTGCTCGAGCTTCCACTCCAAGGCGGCCAGCTCGGCCAGGCTCAGCTTCTTCTTTCGTGCCTGCGCGGGCAGCGGCAGCAGCGAGATCATCGCGGCGACCACGACCCAGCGCGCACTCATCAAACGCATCGATATCACCTCACTATGAAGGCCCATCCGCCGGTGGGCCTGCGGCGCGGGCAGCGTATTGCGCGTGCGCCGAGAATGCAATCGGCTGTTATGATGATCGGCAGAGCATGGCCAAAGCTGACACGCACGCCCGCCCGACGGCCACCATCGCCGCGGTATTCATCGCATTGATGTTGGTGGTGGGGCTGTTGGTGATGGGGCGGTTGGCGATAGGGCGGGCGCACGCGGCACCGTCGCCGTCGCAGCCCACACCGCTCGCGCCCACCGGCGCCTGCCGCGACGCGTGCTACCGCGCCAAGAGCCAAAGCTACCAGCGCTGCCGCGCGATCCCACCGACGGACCGCGCCGGCCGCAACGGCTGCTTCAGACAGGCCGACAACGCCCTGCGCCGCTGCCTCTCGCGCTGCCGCAAATAGCTAGCGCTACAACGGCTGCGGCTGAGCCATGCCGTTGCCGTTCTTCTTGCCCTTGGGCACCAGGTCGCTCTGGTAGACCTTGCCCGGCTTCTTGACGTAGTCCTCGTAGGGCTCTTTGCGCTCGCCCTTGATACGTCCCTTGAGCACGTTGACGGGCACCGGCGGCGTCAGCTCGTAGCGGTAGCCGCGCGTGTGGATGTTGACCTGAAACTCGTCGCCCTTGTACTCGAAGCGCTTGGTGTAGCCGACGTGCGCTTGGCCGAGGCGCTTGAACGGGCGGTGGCGCAGCACGTACGAAAACAGCCGCACGGCGCTGTAGTTGTAGAGTCGGTGGCAGCCGTGCGAGAAGCTGCCGCGGATGCTCATGTAGTTGACGCTGCCGTGGGTGCGGATCTGATTGTCGCGGTGGCTGCGCGGCTCGATGTGGTAGGCCGCCGCCAGCCCGTAAGCTGACGCGTAGCCTGGACCGAAGACGCTCTGCGCCACCACGCGCTGCGCGCGCCCGCGCACCGTCGCGTACTTGACCATGTCGCGCGGCGGCGTCTTGTCGGGCGGCAGCCACGCCGGGCCGGCGACGATGTGCTTCCAGATGCGCTTGCCGACATCCGAGATCTTGTACTTGTAGTACTCCTCGCCGTGGCGCATCTCCTTGTTCCAGCCGCCGATGGTCGTGCGCCAGCGCACGAGCGGAAACGTCTGGCCCTTGTACTTGAGCAGCAGCGTGAACCTCGGCATGCGCGCGCGCGGCTGCGCGATGCGCTTGCCCTTGTCGTTGAACGGCAGGTCGTACCAGACGTCGCCGCGATCGATGACCACGCTGAAGTCCATGTTGGTCGAGTAGTACTCGGGCACCTCGGGCAGCTTGACCGCGATGAACATGTGCTTGAAGTCATCGGCGCTGTGCGTCTTGGTGACCCACTTGCGCGCGGCCTCGGCGCTGGTGAGGCCCATGTGGCGTAGCGCCGCGTCGCCGAACTCTTTGACGAGGTTTCGCACGCGATGGCGCTTGCCGTCTTCGCCGGTGTAGCTCGCGCGCGAGCTGCCGTCCTCGAGGATGCCCGCGGCGCTGACGACGCGCTCGGTGATGATGCGCTTGAGCGACTCGTAGTTGTTTTCGACGGGCGTGCGACCGAGTGCGTCGGAGGTGCGCTGGAAGATCATGCCCCAGCCGTAGACGTTGTGCTTGCGCTCGAACTTGCGCAGCGCCACGCGCGTGGCCCATTTGACGACGCCGAGCTGCAGGCGCGGGCGGCGGCGGCCGTACATGCCCTCGCAGATCAGCCGCTGCTGCATCTTCTTGATCGCCTCGTAGCGCCACTTGGCCGCGCGGTAGCTGCGCGCCACGGCCGCGTAGCGCGGCTTGGCCAACAGCGCGTCGAGGGTGCGCACGCGCGCTTGGCGCAGCGCCTTTTTGAACTTGGCGCGCGCCGAGTAGAAGCGGCGCTGATAGCGCTTGGAGCTGCCCGGATCGGCGGCGCGAACGGGCCCGTAGTAGCTCTTGAAGAAGTCGTAATCGAGCGACTTGAAGCACTCTTTCTGCGCGTCGCCGAGGAAGCGCTTGCGCAGCACGTTGATCGAGGGCGGGATGCCGTAGACCTCGTGATAGTTGTGGCGGTCGCGCCCGAGCCGCGCGCCGTTGACGTCGACCTTGTCGTTGGCGAGGCCGACGTAATTGAACTGGTAGCGGTTGAGCGCGAAGTCGTCTTGGCCTGGCGTCTTCGACCAGAAGATGTAGGGCACCCAATCATCGGACAGATCGACGATGGTGAAGCCGTAGGCGCGCGCCTCGTCGATGTCCATCACGCGGCTTTGGCCGTCGAGGTAGGCCGTCACGCGCCGCTCGGGCTTGACCTGATCAGGCGGCGTCATCGCGCTGCCGCTGCCGCCCTGGCCCGCTGCGCCGCCGTTGGCCGCGCCAGCGCCAGCCGCGCCGTTGTTCGGGTCGCCGGCCGCGTCGGCGCTGCCGGCAGTGGCGCCGCTGCCGCCGCCCGCGCCACCACCCGACGCGTTGGCCGCCGTCTTGGTCTGGTTGGGCGTTCCTGCCGCCGGACAGCCGAGGCCGGCCAGGATCGCGAGCACCATCGTCGCCAAGGCGTAGCGCATGTCTACCTTTCGAGCGTCTAGGTCTTCGCGCGGGCGCACGGCCATCCTCTCTCCGCTTTTCGAGGGGTACTGCTACGTCATACGGGGAGAGCTGGCGCGAACCACCCGTCGCGCCCCTTAGCGTATGGACGGCCGGGCGGTCCAGGTCAAAAAAACCACCGCCTTGGCGGCGCTGTTCTCCCCGCCAAGTTGATGATATCAGGTCTGCGCCAGTGGATGCTGCCCGTGCATAACAAGCTGACCTTCTTCGTCGAGCTCGAGACCCCCGAGCTGCTGGCGCTCTTTGACGACCCGCGCGTCGAGGACGGCCTCGCCCAGCTGGGCGCCAGCCTCTCGATGTGCATGCTCGACATGTCGCCCGAGCGCGCCGAGCTCTTGCGCCGCCTCGACGCGCGCGGCATCGCGGTGACGGCCTGGCTGGTGCTCGACGAAGCCCTCGGCTACTGGCTCACCGCCGACAACGCCGACGCCGCGCTCGACCGCTTCTACACCTTCGACAGCTGGAACAAGCACCACACCCTCGCCGTGCGCACCATCGGCCTCGACGTCGAGACGCCGCGCGACGACGCCATCGCGCTGATGCGCCACGGCATGCGCGCGCTGCGCACGCTGCTGCGCAACCGCCGCAGCCGCAGCCACGTGCATCGCGCTGTCGAGCGCTACGCGCAGATCGTCGACGAGATCCGCCGCAGCGGCTACGTCGTGGAGAGCTACCAGATCCCGCTCATCGTCGATGAACGCGCCGCGCGCTCGTCGCTGCTGCAGCGCGCCCTCGGCTTTGTCGACTTTCTGCCCGACCGCGAGGTGCTGATGCTGTATCGCAGCATGCTGCCCGAGCTGCTCGGCGCCGGCTTGATCGAGGCCTTCGGCGAAGAAGCCGACGCCATCGCGGTGGGCATCACCGGCGGCGGCGTGGAGTTCGTGCGCGACCGCATCGCCGATCGCCTGCTCGACCTCGACACGCTGCTCGACGAGCTCGAGCGCGCCTGCCGCTACACCAACGAGCTCTACATCTTCTCGCTCGAGGGCTGCGTGCAATCGGGCTACTTCGAGGCGATCTGCCAGCGGCTGCCCGAGATGCTGCAGCGGCCGCCCAGCGCGCGCGCTGTCAGCGACGTCGGCGTAGCCCAGCTGGCGCAGCTTCTGCGTGCCGGGTTGCGCCTGGCGCTGCGCGGCGAGGCGTTGCTCGATTGGCTCTCGAAGCGCTGAGCTCGCGCTCGGCGCTCGAAGCGCTAACTAGCCCATCTTGAGCAGCGACATGCCGCTGAGCAGCGAGGCGAGGAACACGCGAAACGTCTCGTCCATGTCGACGCCGTCGGGCTCGGCGTAGTCCTGCACGGCCATGCCGTTGAGCACGGCGAGGATCAACGCGCCGAGCGCTTCGTTGGAGAACGGCAGCTTGTCCTTGTCGGCGCCGAGCGCGTCCTCGATGCCCACCGTGACCAGCTTGCGCGCCTTCTCGTGCGTCTGACGCAGGCGCTCGCGCAGCTTGTTGTCGTGCGCGGAGATGGCCCAGAACTCGAGCGAGAGGCGAAAGAAGCGCCGCTCCTCGCGGATGACCTTCCACAGCGACTTGAGCGCCGTGCGCGAGCGCTCGTGCGCGCTGTCGCCGATGACCTCGAGCTGGTCGGTGACGCGCTGCAGGTGCCGCTGGTTGTAGTAGGCCAGCACCTCGTGCAGCAGGTGCGCCTTACTATCGAAGTAGTAGTGCACCATGCTCTTGGTCACGCCGACCTTGGCGGCGATGTCCTTGACGCTCGTCTCGTTGAAGCCCTTCTTGGCGAAGCACTTCGCGGCGGCTTCGAGGATCTGCACCACGCGCCGGTTGTTGAGGTCGACGGTGCTCTCGACGGCTTGGTCCTTGAGGGAGGTCATCATGATGGTTCTTCTCGGGCTAGATCTCGCCGACGAACGCGGCGCGCATGCGTGCACGCGCTCGCGGCCGGGCGCCCGGTCAGAATATCACGACGACGCTATTTCGTGCGCTTGGAGCGCTTCTTGCGGGACTTCGCCGCGCCGGCGCGCCGCTTGCCGCGCACGCGCCGGATGCTGTAGCGCAGCGTGATCGTCTTGCCGCCGCGCTCGACCTCGAACGACAGCTGCCGCGTCCTGCGCAGCGTGCCGTAGGCGGCGTAGGCGTCCTCGGGCGTGTCGAGCTTGCGGCGGTTGACCTTGCAGACGACGTCGTTGTCGCGAAAGCCGAGCAGCCACAGCACGCTGTTGCGATAGACGGTGTACATGCGATAGCAGCTGTAGCTGCCGCCGCTCTGGTAGCGTCTGCTGATCGAGCCGCCGTACATGATCCAGCCGGTGTTCTTGGCGATCTCGTCGCGCACGCTGGGATCGACCCAATAGCGGTTCTCTTTGACCTTGCGGATGCGCGCGCTGATGCGCTTGACCTCGTCGGGTGAAAGGCGCGCGCTGCTGTAGCGCGAGCGGTGGCGCGTGCTCGGCTGTGGCATGAAGCGGTAGCGCACGTAGCGCGCCACGTCTTTGAGCGGCAACAGCTCGCGTACGAAGGTCTCGAAGCGTCCGTCGAGCGCGACCTTGTCGACACCGTCGCTGTAGACGAGGCTGAATGAAGCGACGATTCGACCGCCGAGCTTGCGCTCGAGGCGCGTGACCTTCACGGTGCCGCTCTGCGCGGTCATCGTGCGATAGCGCCCGTTGCCGCCGCGGAACGTGATCTTGCCGCCGCCGTTGCCGCTGCCCACCGTGTAGCTGGCGGCGCCGCCGCTGCCGCTGGCGAGCGAGATCCAAAGCTCGACCTGCAGCGGTGGCCGGTTGCGGTAGCTGTAGTAGTCGCGCGGCGCGAACTGGCGATTGATGACCAACGCGTCGCCCTGGCCAGTGGCGTCTGCGAGCAGCAGCCCGTAGCGCACGAAGGCCGCCTTGAAGCTCGCCGCGCCGGCCGGCAGCTTCACACCCGCCGAGCGCGCGCTCGCCCGCGCCTCGAACGACGGCTCGAACGCAACCGGTAAAACAGGCTTCTTGGGGCCGTAAAGCCCGCGCCACGCGCGAACCTGCGCGCGGCAGGCGGCCGCGTCGGACTTGTCGAGCTTGTCACAGCGTTGCGCCTTGCCGAGCAGCGCTTCGCACAGCGGGCGCTCCTTGGGCTTCGCGGCGCGGCACAGCGCCGGCTGGCGTGTCGAGAGCGCCAGGCACAATCCCTCGTGGTGCGACGGATAGCCGCTACGTGGGCATTTCTGCCACTTGCCGCTGTAGATAGCGTAGAAGCGCTGACAGGCGCGCTTGAGCTGGTAGTCGCGGCTGCCGATCAGCTTGCACGGCTCCTCGCTGTTCTCGGCGGCGGCCTGATGTGCGCGGCAGATGAGCGACAGGGTCTTGCCGTCGAGGGTCACCGAGAGCGCGCTCGCCGGAACGCTGCGAGCGAGCTTGTCGACGCAGTCGCTGTAACTTTTGAAGCCCTTGATCGCACCCCTAATGGCACCGCGATGCGTGCTGGAGCTCGGCCAGGGCAGCGCGTGGACATCGCCGGCGGGCAGCGCCAGCAGCACAAATACAAGTAAAAGCCGCAATAGAGTCATCGTATCGGAGGTCTAGCCCGTGTCAGCTCGACACGCACGATTGTCGGCGTTCGATTCGCTCTCCGTCGAGCCAATCCGCCGCCGCGAATTCTTGACCTGCCACAAGGCAGCAGAATAAAACGTGTGATCAAGGCGCCGTCTCCGTCCTATGTCATGCACCAAGCTCCAGATCCTCATCGTTGACGACGAGGCTGGTGTATTGAGGGCGCTCTCTCGGCTGCTACGCCATCACGACGTCTTCCAGGCCGAAAACTACGAGCAGGCCGAGCAGATCTTACGCGATGAACGGCTCGATCTGATCGTCACCGACTGCGTGATGCCGGGCCGCAGCGGCGTGGACGTGCTGCTCACCGCCCGGACCCTGCAGCCGAAAGCCACCCGCGTGATGCTCAGCGCCTATCCGCCAAGCGATCTGCAGCAGCTGATCGACGATGGTCTGATCGACGAGTTCTTCTCCAAGCCGTGGGAGCGCGGCGTGGCCGAGGAGCTCGAGCGCGTGGTGGCGGAGGGTCTGGCGAAGGCCGCCGCCGCACCCGACAGTACGGCGGCGGACGAGACGACGGACTAGCGCGGGTCAGTGCAGCGCGCGGCTCAGGCCATGTAGGCCAGCGCGGAGCGGTCGCCGCTCTCGATCTGTGCCGCGATGCCGCGATTGCGCGTGAGGATGTTGTAGACGAAGAAGCGCGTGGTCTCGATCTTGTTGAAGTAGTACGCCGCCTCGCTGTCCTTGTCGTGCAGTGCCGCTCGCGCCGCTTCGTCGGCTGCGCCGCGGGCGCTGTACGTCGACTGCAGCTTGTCGAAGGCGACGACGGCCTGCTCGAGCAGACACCAGCCGACCACCGTGTTGCCCGCCATCTCGAGATAGGGCGTCGCGCAGAGCACCGGGTAGCGCCGGTCGCCGCCCATGCCGAGCGCGGCGAGCTTCATCGTCACACCCTTCCAGCGCTCGAACTCGTCGGCGAAGAAGGCGATGTCCTTGGCGAGGCCAGGGTGACCCTTTTGATTGCCGAGAAAGTCGTCGATCTGCTTGAGCAGCATCTGCAGGTGCATGCCGCCCTTGGCCGGCAGCTTGCGGCCGAGCAGATCGAGCGCCTGCACGCCGTTGGTGCCTTCGTAGATCGACGCGATCTTGGCGTCACGCAGGTGCTGCTCGACGGGGTACTCCGAGACGTAGCCGTAGCCGCCCATGATCTGCACTGCGTCGCGCGTCACGTCGAAGCCGCGATCCGAGACCCAGGCCTTGCAGATCGGCGTCAGCAGCTCGACGACGCCGCGATAGGTCTCGGCGTTGTCGTCGCCACCGGCGGCGAGATCGAGGAAGTTGGCCGTCTTGTAGAGCAGCGCGCGCGAGCCCTCGACGATCGCCTTGCTCGAAAGCAGCATGCGGCGCACGTCGGGGTGCTGGTTGATCGTCACGCGCGGCGCGTCGTTGTCCTTGATCTTCTCGATGTCGGTGCCCTGCACGCGCTCGCGGGCATAGTCGCGCGCGTACTGATAGGCCTGCGAGGCGATGGCGAGCCCCTGCATACCCACGCCGATGCGCGCGTGGTTCATCATGTGGAACATCTGCGGCAGGCCTTGGCCTTCTTCACCGATGAGCCAGGCGCGACAGTCATCGTTCTCGCCGAATTGCATCACGCACGTCGGCGAGGCCTTGATGCCCATCTTGTGCTCGATGCCGGCGCACACGACGTCGTTGGGCTCGCCGGGGTTGCCGCTCTTGTCGGGACGGAACTTGGGCACGATGAAGAGACTCAGCCCCTTGTAGCCCGCCGGCGCGCCCTCGGTGCGCGACAGCACCAGGTGCACGTGGTTCTCGGTGAGATCGTGCTCGCCGCCGGTGATGAAGATCTTGGTGCCGCGCAGATACCACTCGTCGCCGACCTTGCGCGCGTTGGTCTTCATGTCGGGCAGCGCGGTGCCCACCGCAGGCTCGGTGAGACACATCGTGCCCTGCCACTGGCCCGAGACCATCTTCTCGCAGTAGGTGTCGATCATCCACGGCGCGCCGTGGGCGCGAATGGTCGACGCCGCCGCGTAGGTCAGGCCGATGGAGAGCGCCAGCGAGCAGTTGGCGCCGACGTTCATCTCGGTAGGCGCGAGCGCCATGCAGTACGGCAGGCCCATGCCGCCAGCCTCTTCGGGCTCGGTGATGCGCATCCAGCCGCCCTGCACGAAGGCGTCGTAGGCCTTCTTGAAGCCTTCGGGCGTGATGACCTTGCCGTCTTCGAAACGAAGACCGACGCGATCGCCGACCTGGTTGAGCGGCGCGAGCAGGTCGCGGTTAACCTTGAAACACTCCTCGAGCATCAAGTCGATCGCCTCGCGATCGACCGCCGAGTAGCCGAGCGCCTGCAGGCGTTCGAGCCCGAGGTACTCGTAGAGCACGAAGCGGATATCTCTCAGATCGACGCTATAGGTGGTCTCTGGCATCGCGCGCTCTCCATCAATCGTTGGAGTCATAACGGTAGCGCGCCGGGCACCGTTGCGCAACGCGTCAAAATGCCCCGGTGGAGATCAGAAGCTTTACGATAAGTTGAGCAACTACACGTGGCTATGCTGTGCGCTGGACGCGTGACCAGCGGGTCAGCTGCACCGGCCGCCCGGCCGGCGATGACAAGGAAGAAACACGCCGCGATGAATGGCGGTAGGCTCGCGCTCATGCGTCGCTTCTCGCAACTGCCTTCCAAGGCCAGGCCGAGCCTTGCTCGTATGTTGGTCGTGCTTGCCGTCTGCGCGGGCGCGCTGGGCTGCAGTGACGACGACCGGCCACAGGGCACGTTGCTGGTGATCGCGCCGCTCGCCGCGAAGACCACGCCGGCTATCGAGCGCATGTTGGCGCCAACGCAGCGCGCGCTGGGTCGGCTCGCTGACGGCAAGCGCGTCGAGATCGAACGCGTCGCCGACGACACGCGGCGCGCCATCGAAGCGCTGACCGAGCGTCGCCGCGCCGGTCTGGTGCTGGTGCTCGAAGCCGCCACTGTCAGCAGCGGCCACCTCGCACCGCTATCGCTGGCGGGGCTCGAGGGCGACGCGTTCCGCATCGTCACCGAGCGCGTGGGCCGCTTCGAAAACGGCCTCGACGACGACGGCGGCGCCACCATCGTGTGGACCGACGGCCGCACGGCGCTCGGCAAGCAGTACGCCGTATACGAGGTGCTGCGACGTCTCGGCGCGCGCTACTACCATCCCGAAGAGGATTTTCTGCCGCGCAACCCGTCGCACCTGCTGCGGCGCCGCGCCGAAGCGTCGACCGCGATCCGCCCCGGCGCCGACGGCATCACCTTCTCGGCCGACTACGAAAAGCGCGGCTTCACCTTCCACGGCGCCCACCCGCTCGAGCAGCTCGAGGCGTTCTCTGACAGCAACCACCCCATCGACGAGGCGGCCAACGTCAACGACTGGATCATCAAGAATCGCGGCGAGACGTTTCGCGGCGCGGGGCGCGGCATCGCGCCCGCGGAGCGACGCCAGCAGCGTGTCGAGCAGCTGCGCGCGCTGCAGCGCGTGCTCGGCATGCGCGGCGGGGCCGGCATCTCGCTGCACAACCAACAGCAGGGCGCGAGCGCCGACATCGATCCGTCGCGCCCCGTGCCCGTCAAAAAGCAGATCGAGGACTACGTCACCGCGCAGCTCGCCGCCGCCCCCGACGCCGTCGACTTCGGCATCCACTTCGGGCCCACCGAGTTCACCGTCACGCCCGACAAAGAGACCGTCGACTGGATCAACTGGGCCGGCCGCAAGTCGCTCGAGCTGCGGCCCGACCTCAAGGTCATGATCAACGACCACATCAGCGGCAGCCAGCCCACCGACAACTTCGACGATCTCGGCTGCCCGCCCGGCACCAACAGCAAGGGCACCGTCGACTACTACGACCTCGCCTTCCACACCGACCCGCGCTTTGGCGTCAAGGTCCACACGGTGATGTTCTACCCGCTGGAAAACGACGCCTACGTCTACAACCAGAAGACGTTCGGCCACAAGCTGTGCCTGATGAAGAAGGCCTCGGCGGCGGGACGCCCGCTCGAGTGGTTTCCCGAGGGCGCCTGGTGGCTCAGCTACGACAACACCATCCCGGTCTATCTGCCGCTCTACATCTGGACGCGCTGGCGCGACATCCAGCTGGTCAAGGACCTGCTCGTCAAGAACGGCGGCACGCTCTACGCGCACCGCATGTTCAACTCCGGGCACGAGTGGGGCTACTGGCAGCAAGACTACGCGGTGGGCATGCTGCACTGGCAGAGCGACGTGAGCTTCGAGCAGGTGCTCGGCGAGCTGTTCGACCCGCTCTGCGCGCCCGAGACGTTCACCGTCAAGGACGGCATCGGCGCGGTAGATTGTGCGGCGCGCAGCGAGGCGATCAAGGTCATCGACGAGCTGGTGACTCACCAGCGCCAGTACCTGCTGCAGTTCGAAGACTATCGCGGCCGGCCCGGTGGGCTGTTCGCGTATCTATCGGGCGAAGACCCCGCCGACGAGATCGGCGCCGCCACGGGCCTCGAGTTTCAGCCGGTGCGCGTGGCCTTCAACACGGTGCTCGGCTTCAGCCAGGGCGAGGTCGACAGCTTCCGCAAGGGCGACCTCGATCGGCTGGCCAAGATGGACGCGGCCTACGGCAAGTGGCTGGCGCGCCTGCGCGCCATCGAGCCCGACGTGCCCGAGGCAGGCAAGCCGTGGCTCGCCGAGGTCATCGACGGCGTGGAGAACAACATGCTGCGCGCGCGGCACACGCAGCAGCTCTACGACGCAGTGCTGACCTATCGCGAGGCCAAGATCGCCGGCGACGACGACGCCCAGGCGGCCGCCAAAGCCAAGCCGCTCGCCGACAAGGCGCTCGCCACGATGGCGCAAGCCGAGGTGGTGATCCGCCGGCGCGAGCGCGCCTATCGCTACCCGCTGGCGCAGGTCGTCGGCGGCGGCGACACGCCCGAGACGGCCAAGCCCAACGGCACGACCTATCCGTGGCGCGTCAACTTCAAGACCCACGCGCTGAGTTACTGGCGAAACCGTCAAGCCAAGGTGGACGCGCTGCTGGCCGGCAACGTCTCGAGCAACACGCTCGAGATCACCCCCGCCTTTGGCGACCCAGGGACGAGCGCCGCGATCCGCTGGCCGAGCGCGAGCGACCTCAAGACCAACGTGACCATCGGCGGCAAGCCGGTCAGCGAGCGCGACGCGACGTTCGATCCTGGCGCGGCCGCCGGCGTGTTCGAGGTCAAAGGCGAGCTCGAGGTGGGCGGCCAGAAGATCGCTGTCGGCGGCGCCATCGTGCGCAGCACCCTGCGCGCGCTCTCCAAGGACAAGGGGTTTTCGCTGACGCAGCCGAGCTCGCAGGTCGCGCAGACAGTGCTCGAGCAGCTCTTCCCGCGCTTTAGCTGGGCGCGGGTAGCGGGCGCTGGCGGCGCCGATCTCGGCACGCTTGCCTTCGCCGCCCACAGCAGCGGCGATCCCAAATACAGCGACGTGGTCGTGACGAAGATCGCCAAGCTCGACGCGCAGAGCTTCGAGTCGGCGCCGGTGAGCGTCACGCTGCCGCTGCCCTCGCCCAGCGGCGCCATCGCCACCAGCGCCACCATCGAAAAGCTCGTCATCAAGGGGCCGCTCGCGGCGGGCGGCGCGTTTGGCGCCGAGGTCACACTCAGCGGCGAGATCGTGCTCGCCGATCTGGTCACGGCGCTGGTGCAGCTGGCGGGCTTCGAAGAGAGCGGCGCGCTGCTGACCCTCGGCGACGTGCTCGGCTTCGACCCCAAGAGCCCGCCGCGCACGGTGGCTGTGCTCGGCACGCTGGCGCTCGAGTAGATGCGTGCCCGCGCGTTCGCCACGGCGCTGCTGACGCTCGCGGCTGGCTGCAGCACACACGAGGCGGGGCGCAAGACGCCCTGTCCGCCGTGCGCGGCGCGCGGCGCCCAAGGCGCAGGCAGCGCCAGCGCGGCGCTCGGCGCGAGCTGCCCGCGCTGTCCGGCTTGCCGCACGGGGCCGCCGCGGCGGCACGGCTTGCTGCTCGGCGATGCCGCGCGCGAGGGCATCGACAAGGCCAAGCTCGACGCGATGGTCAAGCAGGCCGAGGCCGAGCAGTCCTCGGCGCTGGTGATCCTCAAGAACGGCAAGCTCGTCTACGAGCGCTACTGGAAGGTCGGCGCCGACGACGCGCTGATCACGATGTCGGTCAGCAAGTCCATCGCGTCGCTGGCCGTCGGCATCCTGCTCGACAAACAGAAGATCAAGTCCGTCGAGCAGCGCGTGCAAGACATCGTGCCCGAGCTCAAGGACAGCAAGGTCGGCAAGACGCGGCTGGTGCGGCTGCTCAATCACACCTCGGGGCTCTCGCCGCGCCGCACCAAGCGCCGCCCCGAGGTCGGCAAGCTGCTCGAGCACGCCACCACCACGCCGCTCTTTACGCACCCCGGCACACGCTTTCGCTACAACAACAACGCGGTCGACATGCTGGCGCTGGTCGTGTGGAAGGCCACGGGGCTGTTTCTCGACGACTTCTTGCAGACGCGGCTGTTCGGCCACCTCGGCGTGGTCGGCAACTACTGGATGAAGTGGGCCGATGGCCACCCGCGCGTCGCCGGCGAGCTTCTGATCCGCCCCGTGGACCTCGCCAAGGTCGGCCAGCTGGTGCTGCAGGGCGGCAAGTGGAACGGCAAGCAGCTCGTCAGCTCGGCGTGGATCGAGCGCTCGATACAGCCCTCGCAGAAGATCTATCCGCCCTGCGGGCTGCTGTGGTGGCGCCACGCCACGTTTCACCCGGTGCTGACCAAGCGCGAGCTTCGCACCTGGCGAAGCGGCGGCGTGAGCGCCAAGGTGCGCCGCGCGGCCAAGCGCGAGCTGCTCGACAAGGAGTATCCGAGCCGCGACGCCTACCTCGCCGCGCTCGAGAAGCTGCTCGGCGGCAAAAAGCAGCTCGAGAAGCTGCAGAAGCGCGCGGCGCGCTACTCGCTGCCGCTCTACAACGTGATTCAGAAAGGGCCGCTCTCGGCGTTTTCGGCGCGCGGCTCGTACGGCCAATACTTGGTGGTGGTGCCCAAGACCAAGCTCGTCGCGGTGCGCATGCGGCTGCCCAGCGACGAGGACTACAAGCGGCGCGGGCCGGCGCTCTACGAGTACAAAGACTTCGCCGAGCACGCCATCGGGCTCGCCACGCGCTGAGCGCACGCAGCGGTCCCTTCCACAATTCGGCACCGGCGCATCCAATCGAGCGCGGCGCGCCTCGGTGTCACCGACTCCGAAGCACCGCCGCGCGGCCAAAACCGGCCGTCTGACCTCCTCGCGTGGCCCCGCCGGCGTGGCACGGCGGTTGCTCAGCAGTCGCTTCACAATCCCACCACGGAGAGCTCCGATGAAGCCCCGCTCCTTGATGCTCACCCTCGCCTGCGTCGGCGCCGTCGGCTGCGCGGGCTCGCGCATGACCGTCCAGTCGGGCGCACCGCGCGCGTCGGCCGCCCCCGCCGCCGACACGTCGACGTCCGAAGCGGGCGGCGGCAGCGGCAAGGCGCCGATGTTCGCTGGCAGCGGCAAGACCGGCGTCAGCGCGAGCGCGATGGCGCTCGAGCTGGGCAACGCCGTCACCATCGACGAGCGCGAAGGCCCGCGCGCCGCGCGCGAGCGCATCGCCAAGCTTCGCGCCAAGCTCGCCCACCGGCAGGGTCGCCTGCTGGCCCTCGAGCGCGACGCCGTAGCGCAGGCCGAAGCGCGCGCCCACGAGCGCGCTATCAAGCGCCGCATGGAGCGGCAGATCGTCGAGAAGCTGCGCGCCACCCTCGTCGCCGCCGGCGTCAAGGGCAGCATCGAGTCGGGCACGCGCGACGGCCGCGCGCTGGTGCGCATCCCCAGCTCGGCGCTGTTCTTCAAGCGCGGCACGGTGGTCACCCAGGGCGGCCGCAAGCTGCTGAAGCGCCTCGCGCCCGTCTTCGCCTCGGTTCGCCAGCGCCAGTTCCTGGTGGCCGGCCACGTCACGGCGACGATGAACAAGCGCCGCGACGCGAGCTTTCAGATCTCGTCGCAGCGCGCGATGTCGGTGCTGCGCGCGCTCGTTGCCGCTGGTGTGCAGGGCCAGCAGCTCGCCGCCGTCGGCTACGGCGCCGCCGGCCCCGTGGCGCACGACAACCGCGGCGACGCCATCGAGCTGGTGCTGCTCGGCGCGCGCGGCAAGCGGGTCGCCTGGCGCTAGCTCTCGCCTTCGGCTAGCTGCTCGCTTCGCCGTCCGACGCGCCCGACGTGGGCGGCGATGCCGCAGCCGCTGCGCTGGCGGGCGCCTCCTCCGGCTCCTCGGCGGACTGACCGCCGCGGCCAAAGCCGATCCAGCCCTTGCGCCAGAAGAACGTCATCATCGCGCCCGCCACGCACACCATCAGCCCTAGCGCGTAGAGATAGCCGTACTGCCAGCGCAGCTCGGGCATGTTGAGCGTCGACTTCGCGCCGTCGAAGTTCATGCCGTAGAGGCCGGCGATGAAGCTGAGCGGGATGAAGATGGTGGCGATGATCGTCAGCACCTTCGAGACCTCGGCGGTGCGGTTGCTGATCGTCGTGAGGTAGATGTCGAGCAACGAGCCCGCCAGCTCGCGGTAGGTCTCGAGGATGTCGAGCAACTGCACCACGTGGTCGTAGGTGTCGCGCAGATAGAGGCGCGTCGTCTCGTCGACCAGCTCCTGGCCGTCGCGCTCGAGGCGCGCGAAAGCCTCGCGCAGCGGCCACAAGCCGCGCCGCAGCGCCAGCAGGTTGCGCTTCGCGGCGCGCACCTCGCGCAGCATGCTCGGGTTGGCGTCGTCCATGATGCGCTCTTCGAGCTCGTGCAGGCGCTCGCCGTAGGACTCGAAGATCGGGAAGTAGGCGTCGACCATGGTGTCGATCAGCGTGTAGGCGAGATAGGCCGCACCACCGGTGCGCACGCGCCCGCGTCCCTCGCGCAGCCGCTCACGGATCGGCTCGAAGTAGTCGCCTTCGAACTCCTGGAACGTGACCACGTAGCCCTTGCCGAAGAACACCGAGATCTGCTCGGTGAGCAGCGTGTCGTCGAGCTTGTAGCTGCGCAGCACGACCTGCGCGTGATCGCCGTAGAGCTCGACCTTGGGGCGCTGGCCGACGTTGAGCGTGTCCTCGAGCGCCAGCTTGTGCAGCCCCACCTCGTTGCCCACGCGCTCGACGAGCGCGACGTCACGCAGACCGATGACGTTGATCCAGATCAGCGACCACTTGCTGCGCAGCTTCTGCAGCTCCTCGAGGCTGACGCCGCGCTTGTGGACGATCTCGTCGGCGCCGATGCCGAAGACTTCGAGCGAGGTCTCCGCGGCGTCGATGCTGGCGATCAGCGTTCCTGGCGGGGCGCCAACCGGTTTGGGTGGGCGCCGGCGGCGACGCAGACGACGGCGTGGCGTGTGGCTCGTCTTCTTCTTGCTCATCGCGCGCGCATTATGCCTCAGGTTCCGTCTTCTCGTCGTCGGCGGCGGCGCGCGCGTCGTCATCGGAGGCGGCGGGTGCTTCATCGGCGGCGTGCGCGTCGACGCCGCGATGCAGCGCCTCGTCGATCTCGCCCACCAGCTGCCGCATCACCCGCCGATCGATGGCGCCTTCGTTAGCGGCCTTGCGCAGCGCCTCCTTGCGCGCGTTGAGCAGCCGCGCGAGCGCGAGCTTGCGCTCCACCGCGCGCAATGCCTCGAGCCCACCGCGCAGCTCGCCGCGCGCGTCGGCGAGTCGCCGCTGCTCGTCGGCGAGCTCCTGCTTGAGCTCTTTGTAGACCTCCTCGTCGATGGCGCCGTTGCGGCGCTGCAGCTCGAGCTCGGCCCAGGCCGCCTCCCAGGCGCGCATGCGCCCCTGCAGCTCCGCGATGGCGTCGGCGTCGGCGCCGCTGTGGCCGACGAGCCCGAAGCGGCGCAGCACGCGCCCCATGGTCAGCGACTGCAGCAGGATCGTGATCAAACAGGCGCCGAAGACGATGTTGACGATCAACGAGCGCTGCGGCGTGGCGGCCGGCAGGCCGAGCGCCAGCACGATCGCGATGCTGCCGCGCACACCGCCCCAGCAGATGACCCACAGCGAGCCGCGCGGCAGGCCGCCCTCGAGCTTGGTCACCGGCGGCAGCGCGATGCCGACGAACACGGCGCGCGCCACCAGCAGACACAGCCAGGCGGCGATGATCGCTGGCAGGTCGCCGAGCAGCGTGCGCGCGTCGACGTCGAGGCCGATCAGCAAAAAGACGATCGAGTTGGCGACGAAGGCGATGTACTCCCAGTACGACTCCACCGCGATGCGCGTGGTGGCGGACATGCCGTACTTGGCGCCGAAGTTGCCGCCCGCCATGCCAGCGATGAGACAAGCGATGACACCGGAGGCGTGGGTGTGCTCGGCGACGAGGAAGCTGGCGAAGGCGGCGATGTTGCTGAGCGTGACCTCGATCAGGTGGTCGTCGACCTTCGAGGTCAGCCAGGCGAAGAAGAAGCCGATGCTGCCGCCGAGCAGAAACGCGCCGAGGAGCTCCCAGCCGATGAAGCCGAGCAGCCACTCGGCGGTGACCTTGGGTTGCGTCGTCTCGAGGCCGAGCGCGACGAGGGCCACGGCGAAGGCCACCACCGCGACGGCGTCGTTGATCAGGCTCTCGCCCTCCATCAGCACCGCGAGCTTGCGCGGCGCGTGCGTCTCGCGCAGAAGCGCGATGACGCCGATGGGATCGGTAGCGGCGAGGATCGTGGCGACGAGCAGCGCCAGACCGAAGGGCAGATCGACGCCGACGAGGCGCAGCGAGAGGTAGATCAGCCCACCCGCGCTGCCGATACCAACCATCGCACCGAGCACGGCGAGCGTGCCGATGGCCTTCCAGTTGGCGAACAGCTCGCGCGTCTCGAGATGAAAGGCGGCCTCGTAGACGAGCACCGGCAGCAGGAGATCGAAGAGCAGCTCGCGCGTGAGATGAAAGCCGATGTCGCCGCCTGGATAGAACGTGCTCTTGACCAGCGAGAGCACCAAGCCCGCCACGACGAGCGCCACGGTGTAGGGCAACCGCACGCGGCGGGTGGCCATCGCCACGGCGACGGCGATAAAGAGCAGCGAGACGACGACGAGCGGAAGCTTCACGGTGTCCTAGGGTCGCGGCCAGCACACGCCCACGTCAAGCCGCGCCGCGGATACAATGCGGTGATGCGATGGATCGTCACGCTGATCGGCGCGCTCGCGGTCGCGAACGCGGGCTGCGCGCGCGAAACGCCGCCGACGCGCTCGCCGCGCGCCCCGCAGCAACCCGCGCGCACACACGCGCCCGCGAGCGACGGTGACACGACGAAGCTCACTGCGCGTCAGCTCGGCGACGTCGTGCCCTACGACTGTCGCGGCTTCGCCGCTGCGCCGCCCGCCGGCGGGTCGTGCCGCGCTGCGCATCCGCAGGTGGCGGCGATGATCGAGGCGGCGCACGCGCTGGTGCGCAAGATGGCGCGCCACCACTTCGCCGGCAAACCCGACCTGTGGAGCGAGCCGCGCGCGCGCATGGCCGCGCTGTCAACACTACGACCTGCCGCGCTGCACGTGATGGAGCGCGTCGCGGCGCAGAGCGCGGTGCTGATCGTCGCGGTCAAGGCGTTGTGGAGCGGAAACACCGCCGTCGCGCGCGCGGCGGCGAGGCTGCTGGCGCGCCTCGCGCTGTCGGCAGAAGCGCTCGGCAAGCTCCCGGCGCGCCCCGAGACGCAGCTCCGGCGCTTCATCGGCGCGCCGAGCGGCTGGCGCGAGCTACGGACACCGACGCAAGGGCTTGCCGCTGACGCGACGCTTCACCACGAGACCTTCTTCGCCTACGCACTGGCCTTCCGCCCCGTGCGCGCTGGCGAGCGGCGCGCGCTGTTCGGCCAGCTGGTGGCCATCGACCGCAGCTTCACGCCGCACGTCACCGGCATCGTCGAGACGCTCGAGATGCGGCGCGGCCTCGCGCTGCGCGCGCCTGCCTGCGTCGCCGCCATCGACCTGTCGCGCCTCGCCTGCGATGCGCCCGCGCTGCGCGTGGCCGCGACGCCGCGCGACATCCCGGCGCACCCGTTCGTCACGGTGGTGCACGACAAGGTGCTCTGCGCCTCGTGTCACCCCCGCAACGCCAAAGGCGGCTTCAACCTCGCGCCGGTCGCCGCCGACGCCGCGACGCAAGCGGCGATGCGCGCGCGCCGGCACGCCAACCTGATGCGCGAGCTGCGCAAGGTCAGCGCCAAGCTGCGCGCGCTGGCGCGCTAGCGCGCTAGTGCGTTAATCCGCTCAGGGCGACAGCGGGCCGGTGCCCGTCGCAGCGCCCGCGCCGCCCGCCGAGCCGGCGACGATCTCGTCGAGCAGCGCCGGGTCTTTGTCCATCGAGCGGAACAGCTTCATTCGGAAGCGCCCCTTCTGGTTGGTCAGCTCGCTGGCCAGCTTGTCGATGGCGATCACGCTCAGCATCGTCTGCACCAGCGCCTCGGTGAGATCGTCGATGCCGATGCCGAGGCTGTTGAAGTCGCGTCGGTCCATCAGCAGCAGGCGCTGCGTCTCGGTGTCCCACGAGCCGTCGGCCGTCTTCACCGAGAGGTTGGTGCCGAGCATCTCCCACGAGCTGACGTTGTGGTCGAGCGTGCGCGCCAGCGGCGTTCGCGCGCGCCGCGCGTAAATCGCCAGCGGACGGAAGCCGCGATCTGTCCAGTGCACCATCATGCGCAGGTCGGCGCAGAAGGTCTGCGCACGTTTGTTGGGCACCGTGCCGATATGGTAGAGGCGGCCGGCGCGCCCCACCGACGACCACTGGTAGTTGCCGATCAAGCTCTGCACGATGAACTGGTCGTACTGCTGCTCGAGCTTCATGAAGTCGTCGAGCTCTTTTTGGTTGGTGATCGTCCAGACGCCTTGGCCCGCGTTGGAGTACGGGTTCTTGACCACCGCCAGGCCGCCGAGCCGTTTGACCCACAGCGGGATCTCGTGATGGCTCACGTCCCACATGGTCTCCGGCGTGCGGATCGAGAGGCCACTGCCGAGCAGCTCGGCGTTGAACATGTCGTAGGCCTTGGCGGCGAGCATCTTGTTGCGCCCGCCCGAGACGCACACGCGCGTGGGGTTGAAGATGTGCGTCTTGGTGTTGAGCGGGATGCGATTCCACGGCTTTTGCGTGACGTAACGGAAGGCGGCGCGGATCGGGTGCCAGTCGCCCTTGTCGTCGCGCACCAACATCACGCCGTCGTCGAAGCGCACGCTCGGATCGGGATCGTCGGCGTAAAACGTCGCCAGCCACACCGGCTCGCCCGCCGCGCTGGCCAGCGCCGCGGCGTAGCCCGTGTTCTCCATCGGGTTCTTGTCGTAGATCACCGCCAGATCGCCGGGCGGCAGGCGCCGCGACTTGATGATCGGCAGGAACGTGCGCTCCATCAGCAGCGCGTAGCCGCCCTCCTCCGAGGTCTCGTCGCGCAGCGGCATCGACTTCTGTCCCGACGGACAGGAGTTGGTCTCGATGATGACCATCTGGCGCTGACCTTGCGCGGTGGCGACGTGAAACAGGTCGGCGCCGGCCCAGGCAAACCAGCGCGGCTGGTAGTTGAACAGCTCGCCGAGCGCCTCGGGGCTAACGCGCGGGTTCATGTGGCAGTAGCGCGTGATCAGCCGCTCGGTGGACAGCGCCAGGAAGTTGGCCACCGTGGGGTGGATCTGCGCGTTGAGCACGCGCGGGTAGTAGTGGCGCTCGTGCTCGAACTCGCCGGCGACCACGCGCCGGGCGGGTTTGGAAAACTCGGTCTTGTCGGCCATCGGGCTCCCTCGGTCTATGGCGTATCGCCGTCGCGGCTGCGGTATGCTGACAAGAACCTCGCACGCCGCGCAAGCACTTGGCGGATGCGTCACCGCAGCGTCGACGGAGAGCCCAATTCTCGAGCGCAAAAAGACTCGGGCGATGGCATCGCCCAAACCCCAGCCCGACATCACCGAAGGCCCACTGCAGCGCCCGCTGCTGACCAACAGCCTCTCGCTCGAATCGCTGCCCGCAGGCGCCATCAGTCGCCTGCTCGTCCAGCTCGCCGACGATGGCCTAGGCCTGCCGCTGCGCGTGCCGGTGCTCGTCGCGCGCGGCAAACGATCCGGACCGACCTTCGGCATGACGTCGGCGCTGCACGGCAACGAGATCAACGGCATCCCGGTAATCCACCGGCTCTTTGACAAGCTCGACGTGCAGAAGCTGCGCGGCACCATCGTCGCGCTCGTCGTCGCCAACGTGCCAGGCTACATGCGCCACCAGCGCGGCTTCTCCGAAGGCTCGCACTCCGGCATCGACCTCAACCACTTGATGCCAGGCCGCAAGGACGGCAGCGCCGCCGAGGTCTACGCCTATCGCCTCGTGCGTACGTTTCTGCCCAGCTTCGACTATCTGGTCGACCTGCACACCGCGAGCCTCGGCCGCGTCAACTCGCTGTACATCCGCGCCGACATGAAGCACGAGAAGACCTCGCGCATGGCGTACCTGATGCGGCCGCAGATCATCGTGCACAACCCGGCCAACGACCACACGCTGCGCGGCACCGCCATGGGTCGTGAGATCCCATCGATCACCGTCGAGATCGGCAACCCGTCGCGTTTTCAACCCGAGTTCATCCGCCGAACCCTCGGCGGGCTGCGCGCGCTGCTCGCCGAGGCCAGCATGCTGCCCAAGCGCGCCTTCGCGCCCGGCCTCGAGCCGCTGATCTGCGAGCGCTCGTCGTGGATGTACACCGACCGTGGCGGGCTGCTCGAGGTCTTTCCACAGGTCACCGATCTCGTCGAGGAAGGCGAGCTCATCGCGCGCCTCGTCGACGTCTTCGGCGATGTGGTGCGCGAATATCGTGCCCCGGAAAAGGGCGTCATCATCGGCAAGAGCGTCGACCCCGTGGCGCAAACCGGCGCGCGTATCGTGCATCTCGGCGTGCCCGCTGCAGCGGACCGCGGCTTTGTCAAACGCGTGGAGATCGATTTCGTCGCGCCGACCAAGCGCAAAGACGAAAACGAGAACGACAAGGACGAGGAGAGCGCATGAACGCGCCTTTGCGGCTCTGTTTCGTGGTCAACGCCATCGACGATCTCGTCGTCACGATGACGACGTTCATGCTCGTGCGCCGCGCCGTCGCCGCCGGACACACCGTGCATGTCACAGGTGTCGACGACCTCGGCGTCGCGCGCGACGGCCGGTTGATCGCCAAAGCGTGCACCATCGAAGCGGGCTCGCTCGGCGCCGAGGCGCTAACGGTGGCGGCACTGCGCGATACCGAGGTCGGCTGGATCGAGCTCGACCTGATCGACGCGCTGCTGATGCGCACCAACCCGGCGCGCGACGCGCAGGGCGCGCACGAGACCGCGCTGGCGTTGGCGCGCGTGGCGCGCGATCGCGGCGTGGTCGTGCTCAACGATCCGGACGGTCTGATCCGCGCCAGCAGCAAGCTCTACTTGATGCAGCTCGACGAGCGCTATCGCCCGGTCACCGAGGTCTCGCGCGATGTCGACCGTCTGCTCGCCTTCATCAACGGCGCGCCGGGACGCTGCGTGCTCAAGCCGCTCGCCGGCACGCGTGGGCGCGACGTGTTCGTCGTCGAGCCTGGCGGCCAGAACCTGCGACAGATCGCCGAGGTCGTCACGCGCGAGGGTTACGGCATGGCGCAGCACTTCGTGCCGGAGGCGACGCAAGGCGACGTGCGCGTGGTGGTGATGGACGGCAACGTGCTCGAGGTCGACGGCAAGTCGCTCGCCGTGGCGCGCGTGCCGCACGAGACTGACTTTCGCAGCAACATCCACGCGGGTGGACACGCCGAGCCGGGCGAGGTCACCGACGCGATGCGCGAAGCCATCGCCGCGGCGGCGCCGTTTCTCGCGCGCGACGGGATCTTCCTCTCGGGTCTCGACTTCATCGGCACGCGTATCGTCGAGATCAACGTCTACGCTACCGGCGGATTTCGCGACGCCGAGCGCTACTACGAGCGCGACTTCACGGGTGCCGTGCTCGACGCGATCACCGTCAAGGTCGAGGCCGCGCGGCGCGACGCGTCATGAGCGGATCGCGCGCGATCTCGCGCCTGCGATGGCACCCTCCGATCGGAGGTGTCGCCACCGACAGCCGGGGGTCTTAACTCCGACTATCAGGCCTATGACCTACTCTCGACGAGGGCCTTTGAACGCGTCATGCTCTAGAGGTACCTGAAATCTGTTGAATGGACGCATCTGGCCGGTTCTGGCATGGCGGTAGCAAGTGAGTCAGCCCGACGGTTGGTCGACGTGCTCGACCGAAAACAAACGCGGCATGGTTCGCGAAAAGGTAGGCCCGACCAACAACGTGGGCCGAACAGGAGAAGAGAATGCGTTCGTTCATCTACGCCATCGTGGCAGCTCTCGCGCTGACGTTCGCCGTCCCGGCCGTTTCGGGTGGTGGCGCGGTGGCGCAGGCGGCTGGCAAGAAGAAAGCCGCCAAGAAGTCTTCGAAGAAGAAGGCCAAGAAGGCCAAGCGCTCCAAGAAGGCAGCCAAGAAGTCGAAAAAGAAAGCCAAGAAGAAAGCCAAGCGCAAAAAGAAATAACGCTGCTTTCTGACGTGCGATCTGCACGCGAAAACATCGCGCGCCGATCGCCGATGACGCCGCGCCGACAGTCTGCCAACCTCGCGCTCGTCGCGATGGTGATCGGGCTGTTCGGCGCGGTTGTCTTTTTGGACTCGGCGTCGTCCGACGCCGCCCCGCCTGTCCACCCGACGAAGCGCGCCAAGCGCAAGAAGGCGCGCAGCGCCTCGCATCCGCCAGGCGCCAAACGCAAAGAGACCAAGCCCAAGACGCGGCAGCCTGCCGGCATCGTCGGCAAGCGCACGATCCGCGCGTTGTGCAGCGGCACGTACACCAGCGACTGGGCGCGCATGCCGGCCGCCGTACGCTTCGAAGAAGCATCGAGCCGCTACACCTTCTGCCTGCGCTCGACAGCGGTCTACCAGTGCATCGACTACGACGCGTCGGGCAAGATCCGGCGCACGCGCAAGACCGTTCGCCGCCACGGCACGGCCTTCGCGTTTCGCCGCGCCAAGAGCGCCACCTATCTGATGACCAACGAGCACGTCTCGGAGTGGCCTTTCGTCACGGGCGGCGCCAACAAGGTCGACGACGTGCCGGACGGCTGCAAGCGGCTATCGCAAAGCGTCACCATCGTCGACAACGAAAACGACTCCTACAACCGTGATGACGTTCAGCTCTCGCGCGTCGTGGTTGACGCCGAGCTCGATGTGTCGGTGCTCAAGGGCCCCGTCTCGGTCAACCGCATCCCCTTCACGCTCGGCCAGAGCGCAGCGCTCAAGGCCGGCGACGCCGTGCAGTCGCGCGGCTATCCGCTCGGCGCCTTCCAGGCGCTGACCACCGGCAAGGTCATCAACCCGCGCGACCATGACCAGGAAGGCACCTGGAACCACCTCGACTTCGTCATCGACGCGCGTCTGTCGGCCGGCAACAGCGGAAGCCCCGTGCTCGCGCTGAGCTGCAAGACGGGGCGCCTCGAGCTGATCGGCGCCTACCACGCGGCCTACCGCGGCGGCTCGGGCCTCAACGTCGTGGTGGGCATCGACGAGTTCCGCGAGATCCTGACCACGCTCAAGCCGCGCCGGCGCCCCAAGGTCGTGCCGCGCCGGCTGACGCGCCACGATCGCGTGCGCCTGCTGGCGCACATGCAGGCGGCGACGGTGACGCCGATCGTGCCCTTCGGCGGGCAGATCGCGCGCATCCGCTCGCGCGGTCCGCGCCTCTACTACGACCTCTTCGAGAAGGGCTTTCCGATGATCGACGTGCGCACGCTGGTCATCGAGGACCTGCCCGCGCGCGGCTACGGGCGCATCGGACGCATCCGCTTCTCCACCAACCGCAAGACGCGAGAGCGCAGCTTCACGCAGTTACGCGCCATCGAGCAGACGCACGTGGCGCAGTTTGTCGAAGCGCTCAGACGCCACGCGTTCGCGGTGTTTCACTACCGGCGCCAGGTGGCGCTGCCCGACACGTCGCGCGCGCACCACGAGCACCTACGGCGGCTCAAGCGAGCCCTCTCGCGCGGCAGCGCCAAGCGCAAGGCGCTGGTCAAGACCATCACCGAGATCGCGCAGAACGAGACCGAAGGCACCAAAGCCCGGCCGTAACGCGGTGACGCCGCCCCTCGACCGCGACACTCGGCGACTGGCGCGCAGCTAGCGGAAGTCTTCCTTGCGCAGCTGGTAATACTGCATCTTCTCGAACAGCGAGCGCGGCTGCATGCCGGCGCGCCTGGCCGTCTCGCCGACCTTGCCCTTGGTCTCCTCGAGCAGGCCCTTGAGGTAGGCGCGCTCGATGCGCTCGACGGCCTCGCGGCGCACGTCCTTCCAGGGACGTTCGAGCCACTCCGGTGGCAGGTCGTCGAGCGCGGCGCCGGGCGGTGGCAGCATGATCATCTCGGAAGGCTCGCGCCCCACGGCCACGCTCTGCGGCAGATCGACGAGCCCGATCTCTTCGCCCTCGGCGAGCAACATGGCGCGCTCGATGACGTTGATCAGCTCGCGCACGTTGCCCGGCCAGCGATACTGCGCCATGGCGTGCATGGCGTCGGCGCGAATGCCGTAGACATCGCGGCCGACGCGCGGACGCAGGTAGTCGATGTAGGTGCGCACCAGCTCGCGAATATCTTCGCGGCGCTCGCGCAGCGGCGGGATCTCGAGCGTCATCACGCTCAGCCGGTAGTAGAGATCCTGCCGGAACAGCCCCTGCTCGATGAGCGCCTTGAGGTCGCGGTTGGTCGCCGCCATCACACGCACATCGACCTTGATGCTGCGCTCGCCGCCCACGCGGCGCACCTCGCGCTCTTGCAGCACGCGCAGCAGCTTGACCTGCAGGTGATGGGGAAGCTCGCCGATCTCGTCGAGAAACACCGTGCCGTGGTGCGCTAGCTCGAAGCAGCCGCGCCGCGAGCGGATGGCCCCGGTGAAGGCGCCCTCCTCGTGGCCGAAGAGCTCGCTCTCGAGCAGCGTCTCGGGCAACGCACCGCAGTTGATGGCGATAAAGGGCCCCGTCTTGCGCGGCCCTTCGTAGTGCACCGCCTGGGCGAGGCGCTCCTTGCCGACGCCCGTCTCGCCGAGGATCAGCAGCGACACGTTGCTGTCGATAACCCGCTCGACGGTGCGCACGAAGGCTTGCATGACGCCGCTGGTCGAGACGAAGTCGGAGAGGCGCGGCTGGGTTAGCGCGCGGCGCGTGGCGAGCCGCTCCTGAGCTAGCTCGTCGCGCTCGGAGAGGACGCTGAAGAGCAGGCTCGCCATGCTGTCGAGCGAGACGCGCGCCCCGACCACGGCCGCTGCGCCCGCCGCCTGCAGCTGCACGTGCTCGTCTTCGTTGTCGTCGTCGGTGAGCACCATCAGCGCTGGGGCGTCGGGCAGCTCCTCCCAGGCCTCGACCGTCTGCACCGCGGGGTCAGGGATCATGGTGCGGCTGACCAGCACGGCGTCGGCGCTCTGTCGCGTCAGCTTGTCCCAGATGTCCGCGCCGTTTTTCAGCTCGGTGACGACCACGTCGTCTTGCTCGACGCGTTTGCGCAAGCGGCGGGCGACATCTGTACGATCGAGCGCGAGGACGACGCGATTGAGCATCGGGGGTACTCCCTCCGAACGGGTGCGCTTCGGAGGTTCTACGCCCGCCCGATGGCCGAGGTCAAGTGGCGAAATCACTCCCAATTCTGGCACTCCACCACGGGCCGGGCCGTGGCACGAGACTTGATTAGGTACACGACAGCCTCGGCGTCGTGCGCCTTGGCGCTTCGACGCAGATCCGAAGGATGGGGCCACCGTGACGTCGCCTGACAAACCCGCCGAACAGCTGACGCCCCAGCCCGTGACGCCTCCCGTAGTGGAGGACGCGCCGATTATCGCGCCCCCGCCGATCTACCGCCGGCGGCGCCGAACGCCGCCTTTGCCTAACTTGCCGCTGTACGAGCGAGTTCGTCCCAAACGCTGACGGACGCCGTGCACCATCAATTCAAGTGCACGATCAATTCAACCTCGGGATCGTTGTTCAGGGGAATCGGGCGAAGGGCAGCGAGGGTTCACAGGAAAAAAGCGGGAGCAGGCTCATGCAATCGAAGGGCAAGGTCTGGATCGCAGGTGCGGTAATCGCCGTCGTCGCCGTCATCGCCTTCGTCGTGTGGCGCCGCGGGCCGAAGCCCGACGCCAAGCCTGATGGGGACGGCACCGCGCAACGCGCACCCACCGCGAGCGCGTCGGGCGCGTCCAGCGGTCAGGCCGCGCTCAACGTCGCGCGCGCCGCTGCGCGCAAAGCCGAGGGCAAGACCAACACGACGTCGAGCACCTCTGGCGGTGGTGGTCAGTCGGTCGCGCCCGCCCCCAACAACACCGCGAGCACCACGCCCAAGACCGAGCCGGTGAAGGGCATGGGCAAGCCGATGTCGCGCGAAGAGATGGCAGGCCACCTCGAGCGCGCGCGCATTCGCGTGGGCAAGCTCGACAAGGTCATCGCGCGCGTGCGCGGCAAGGCCAACGCGATCCAGATGCAGCAGATCCAGCGTCAGCGCGACTACTACGCGCAGGCGGTGCAGCACCTGACGCAGAAGATCGCCGAGCTCGACGCGCAGAAGAGCTCGCCCGCCAGCAAGTAGCGGCGCGCTTCCGCACGCCGCGGCCGGCGACGCACGCCGCTAGCGCGCGCTAGACGCGCAGGGTCGGCGTCGTGACGGCACCCGCGTGGCGCGCTTCGCGCTTGGCGGCGGCGAGGGTCGGCGCGTCGGGCAACACGATGTTCAGCTCGAGCACCTCGCAGCCGCTCGAGCGATCGAGCGACACCGACACCTGCTCGAGATCGATCGTCTCGTACTTGGCGATCACGGCCAGAAGCTCCTGACGCAACAGCGGCAGGTAATCTGGCGCGCCACGCGCGGAGCGGTCGCGAGCCACCAGGATCTGCAGTCGATCCTTGGCGACGCTGGCCGACTTCTTACGCGAGCGGCGAAAGTAGTCCAGAAGGGACATGCGTCACCTCGTCCTGTCTAGCTGAACAGCCGGCGGAAGAAGCCGCGCTTCTGTTCGTGGATGAAACGGTGCGGCCGGTCGACGCCGAGGAAGCGATAGACCACGTCGAAGTAGGCCTGCGCCACGTCGCTCGTCTCGTCGAGGATCGCCGGCGTGCCCGAGTTGGACGCCTTGAGCACCGACTTCGACTCCGGGATCACGCCGAGCAGCGGGATGCCGAGCAGCTCGAGCACGTCCTCGACACCGAGCATGTCGCCCTGCTTGACGCGCTGAGGCGAGTAGCGCGAGAGCAGAAGGTGCGTCTTGATCGGCTCGAGGCCGAGCTCTGCACGGCGCGTCTTGGCGTCGAGCAGACCGAGCACGCGGTCCGAGTCGCGCACCGACGAGACCTCGGGGTTGGTCACGACGATCGCTTCGTCGGCGAAGTACATCGCCATCTGCGCGCCGCGCTCGATGCCGGCCGGCGAATCGCAAACGATGTACTCGAAGCCCATGCCCTTGAGGTCTTTGAGCACGCGCCCGACGCCCTCGAGATCGAGCGCGTCCTTGTCGCGCGTCTGCGAGGCGGGCAGCACGTAGAGGCCGTCGACGCGCTTGTCGCGGATCAGCGCCTGGTGCAGGTTCGCCTCGCCCTTGATGACGTTGACGAGGTCGTAGACCACGCGCCGCTCGACGCCCATCACGAGATCGAGGTTGCGCAGGCCGACATCGAAGTCGATGGCGACGGTCTTGAAGCCGCGCGACGCGAGGCCGGCGGCGATGCTGGCGGCGCTCGTGGTCTTGCCAACGCCGCCTTTGCCCGAGGTGATCACGATGACTCTGGCCATGTCTGTGCTCTCCGTCGGCAGGCGCACCGATGCCGCGCCCACCACTCCGCGTGGACTGCCAAAACGTCCATTCATTCGAAGGATTGCCAGCGCCGCGCGCGAGCGCGTCGCCCCTCCTAGCTAACGGCGAGGAGGGGCGATGGCCAAGTTTTTGAGCTGAAAATCTGCTGGGTTATGTAGGCAGATGTAGGTAGCCGCCCTGTGCTAGGCGGCGCTCTTGGCGGGGCGGCGACGGCGGCGGCGACGGCGCGCACGACGGCCGGCTCGTTGCGGCGCGGCAGGTCGGGCGGCGATTGATCG
>JAGQIK010000372.1 GCA_020431405.1 Myxococcales bacterium | reverse complement strand
TTCGCCTTGATCACCTTGTTCGCCTTGTTCGTCGGTGCGCCGCACGGTCGAGCTGGCGACAAAAGAGTCGGACATGTACGCGCTCTCCTCGGCTCCGCGGGGCATGGTACATCGTACGCGCGAGCCCCCCAGAGTTTGCGGCCTTCTGTTCACCGCGACAACACCTCGTGGGGCTTCGCTATTCCGCCCTGTTATCATCGAGATCGGCCATGAAGCACAAACCCGACGCGGAGCGTCAGCCGAGCCTTCACAGCGCCCGATACCTCGGCGTGGTGCTGCTCGCCCTCGAGGCGGTGAGCACCGTTAGCTGGCTGACCCGTCTGGCGCTGTTGAAGTCGCTGCCGCTCGCCGGCTGGCTGACCGTCTTGCAGGTCAGCGGGGGCTTCGTCTCGGCGGCGAGCCTGATGTTCATCCTCGGCCTGGCGCGCTACCGCCGCGACGCGGCGCCGAGCCTCGGCAACGCGACCCTCGCGAGCCTCGCCTTCTGGACTGCGGGCGCGTCTTGGCTGCTGTACGGCAGCTACGGTCTAGTCGACCTGCTGCCCCGCGGCGCGAGCACGGTCGTCGTGTCGCTGATCGGCATCCTTACCGCCGCGGCCGAGATCGTCGCCAGCGTGGCCCTGCTGCTGACCCTGCTGCAGGGCCAGCGGGCCGCGGGCGCACCCCCGACGGCGGCGAGCAGGATCGCGCCCGCCGTGCTGCTGCAGTCCGTCTTCTACTTGGCGATGTCACTGCTGCGCGCCTTCGGCGTGCGCTTCTACCGGGCGACCTGGTACGCCGTCGCGAGACACGTGGTCCGCGCGGTCAACATCGCCGGCACGGTGGCGCTCGGGCTGTGGTGGCTGTCTCACGCACGACACGCCGCGGCCGCCGGCGACAAGGGCGCCTCTTGGCAGCTGCGCAGCGGCAGCGCGCTCGATTCGCTGCGCGGCGCGCTGGTCACGCGGCTGGTGATCCTCATCGCTGGCGTCGTGCTCGCGCTGCTGGCGGGCCTCGCACGCTCGGCGCCGATGCTCAAGGCGGTAACCTTGCTCGTGCCCGTCGCGAGCATCGTCGCCACGCTGCTGGTGCTCGCCGCCGTCGGGCGCTTCGCGCTCACGCCGCGCCCCATCGGCGGCAGCGGCCTCGCCATCGCGGCGCTGGCGCTGTTCGCTGTCGCCGCGGCCGGCGAGGTGTCGCAGCTGCGCGTGGTCAGCAGCATCGCCGGGCACAGCTTCTACACGGCGGCGCGCCTGATGCGCGAGGCCAACATCTACACCACCGTTGTCCAGCTCGCGAGCCTCGTCGGCGTGGCGCTGCTGCTCTCGTCGCTGCAGCAGATCGCCGCGCGCACGGCGAGCCAGCTGCTCGCCGACAAGGCCTCGCACACGCGTACGCTGGTGATCATCACCGCGCTGGCCGCCGTCGGCCTGCGCGTGCTCGCTGTCTCGCGGGTCGTGCGCAGCGCCGGGCTGCTGCTGATCGCCGGGGGCGCCACGCTGGTGCTCGCCATCATCGCCTTCGTGATGATGCTGCGTCTGCTCGAGCAGCTCGCCGCCGCGCTGCGCGACGCGCGCGACGAGGGTGCGCCGCGCAAGCTCGAGGCCGACGACGGCGAGGCCTGAGACGCGCGCTAGTCGTCGTCGCGGCCCGCGATGTGCTCGGTGTAGGCCGGATCGCGGTGCCTGACGGTCGGCAGGTGCGCGTCCCAGCAACCCGGCGAGCAGAAGCGCAGCGGCATGCGCTTGCGGTTGCAGGTCGACACCGTGCACTTGTAGTAGGTGTCGCCCTTGTTGATCTGCTTGCCGCACATGTTGCACTTAGCGAAGGCGCTCATCGTAGTCTCTCGCTCCTAGCGCGTGCGCAGCCAACCGATGGGGTTGAGCAGCGCCAGCGCGCGCTTGGCGGGGTGGATGTTCTTCTTCAACTCGCTGTCGACGGCGCGCACGAGCTTGGCAAACTCCGCGCTGCCCGCCGGGTTCTTGCTGCCTAGCGTCATGCCCAGGTGTGCGCGCGTCAACGCGTCGAGCGATGGCGCCAGCACCGCCAGCCGGGCCGCGTGCTTTTCGCGCGTCTCGCCCGGGCGGCGCGCGGCGCCGAGATCGGAGAGGCGGTCGAGCAGCGCGACGTAGGCCGTGCGGCAGTACGAGGGTCCGGCCCGCATCGACGGGCTCAGCCGGCGCCAGCCTTTGATCAGATAGGCCAGCAGCAGCAGCGCCGCCAGCAGCAGCGCGGTGCCGCGGGCGATGGCAGCCCACGGCACGACCAGCGGCTTGCCGTCGGCCGAACGTCCGCCGGTGGTGTCCTTGCGCGCCAGCTCGCCGAGCAGCTTCTCGAGATCGTAGTCCACCGGACGCGGCGGCGGCATGTCGGTGCGCTCGGGGTAGACGTCGAAGGTGACCCAGCCGACACCGTCGAGGTGGATCTCGGGCCACGCGTGCGCGCGGTCACCCATGATCAAGATCGACGAGCCGCCCGAGCGCTTGCGCGTCTGCACGGCGTAGCCGAGCGCCACGCGCGCCGCGATGCCCTGGCTGCGAAAGAGATACACCGCCGCGTGGGCGAAGTGCACGCAGTAGCCACGCAGGCTGCCAAACAGAAACGACGCCGTGGGGTCCTTCTGCGAGCTGTGCTTGCTCTTGCGCGTGTAGAAGCCCTGCTTTTCGAGGTAGCGCTTGATCGCGTAGGCCTTGGCGAGATCGTCGTGCGAAAAGCGCGGGTCCATCTTCTGCACGACGATGTCGGCGAGGGTCCTGTAGCGCGGGTCGTCGGGGATCTCGGTGTAGTGGCGGCGCTTGGCCGCGTCCCAGTCGGCGCCCATCGAGCTGCGGCCGAGCAGACGGCGCGGCGAGACCGAGGGCACCTGCGAGCGCACCTCGTAGGCGGCGACAAACTGCTTGGGGTTGGGGTTGTCGATGAGCTTGATCGATTGTGCGTGGGTCAGCGCCGGCGGCTGCGGGTGATCGACCAGCAGATACATGGTCGTCGGCAGCAGCAGGTGGTGCTTCGGGTTTTGCGTCTGCGCGCCGCTGCGCGGATCGCCGGCGCGCGGAAAACGCGTGATCACGTCGGCGTCGGACGTGCCGTCGGCGATCAGGTGGTGGCCGTTGTACTTGGACAGTGCCTGCTGGCGAAAGTAGAGCAGCCCATCGTCGGGGCTGTAGTCATCGCGCAAGATCGCCACGGCCACCGGCCGCGGCTTGTCGTTGTTGTTGTAGTTGTCCTTGAAGGGGTTCTTGCTGCTGTTGCTCTTGTTCTGCTTCTTCTTGCCCGACAGGCCGAGCGCGTCGGCCGCGGCCTTGGAGTCGATGCGCTTGTCGGCGACGAAGTAGAACAGCGCGCCGATGCCGAGCAGAAGCAGCAGCGTCGAGAGCAGCTTGAGCAGGCTCTGGCGGCGCAGGAACAGAAACACCGCCAACAGCGTGGCGCCTGCGCCGACGCCGAGCAGGATCGTCGTCGGGTCGATGCCCATCGACCAGGCCCAGTCGGTCAGAAAGCGCGGCCGGTTGAGCATACGCCCGCGATGCGCCGCGAGCACCGTCGCCACCGAGCCGGCGACGAAGGCCACCTCGAGGATCGACAGCGCGCGCAGCCGCAGCGCCAGCGAGCGCAGAAAGAACACCATCACCAGCGCGCCGAGGCCGAAGGTCACCACGTCGGATCCGACCAGCGTACCGGCGGCGCCAAACCAGCCGGCGACCAGCGACGAGTCGAGCAGGCGGTCGCCGAGCAGAAGCGCGCTGAGCAGCAGCAGCGGCGTGGCCACGAGCAGCGCGCTGACGCGCAGCGAGGCGCGATAGCCGCGGCTCGCGAGAAACATGCCGAGCCAAGCCATGCCGATCGCCGCGCCGATGCCCTGCACTGACGAGAGCGGAAACAGATAGAACGTGATCGCCAGCGCGTAGAGCAGCGCCTTGATCACCGTCACCAACAGCGAGTCGAGGTCCTCGCGCGGGCGCGCCGCGACCTTGCCCGCCGTCGAGGCCGCGGCGATACGACGCGGATCGCTGAGCGCGCCGCTGGCCGCCCCACTCATCGTGCCAGCGCCTCGAGCGACGTCGTCGGCACGAGCTGCCCGCTGGGCCTGTGCAGCACGCGCACGTCGTAGCCGGCCTTGCCCAGGCGGCGCACCAGCTCGGGCAGCTTGTGCGCCGACAGCTCCTGCGCGCCCGCCGCCGGCGACGAGAAGAACAGCCGCCGCAACACGCCGCGCCGCTTGGCACTGGCCTCGTGGTCCACGGCGAGCACCACCGTGGCGCCGGAAAGCCGTCGCGACGCCATCTCGACGTGCTCGAGCCAGCGACCCATCACCGGCGGCACGAACAGCACGAACGCCGAGCGGCGCCGCTCCTCGACGCCGGCGATGAAGCGGCCGAGCCCTTCGCCGCCCATGTCACGAAAAGCGGCCGAGTCGATGATCTGCTCGAGCGCCTCGTCCTCGCGCTGCGTGGGGGTGTTGGCGCCGTCGGCCTGAAAGAGGAAGTCCTTGCCGAGCAGCCCCTCCTCGACGAAGAAACGCGCGGCGCTAGCGGTGGGCTCGTCGCCGGGGCCAGCCACCAAGTAGGCCACCGCCGAGGGCGACGGCATCACCGCGCGCTCGGGCGTGCGCACCAGCAGCTGGCGCGAGCGCGCGAAGGCCTTCCAGATGATGCGCCGCATGGGGTCGCCGTGGGCGTAGCGGCGCATGTCGAGCATCTCGCCGTCGGTGGGCCCCGCCGGATGCGACAGCGCGTCGCCGCCGATGAAGTGGGCGATGACGTGGCCGCCGATGCGTGCGCGCGAGGGCGAGATGCGCACCGGGCGCGCCGACGTGCGCCGCACGCCGAGGCGCGCGAGGCCGAAGATGTCGGCGACGATGAAGCGCCGCACCAACGTGGGATGGCGTCCGCGCGAGCGCGGCTCGGCCACCTCGGAGAGGCCGCCGCCCGCGGCGCGCGGCTGCTTCTCCATCGCCACGTCGACATCGGCCGGTGCCGCCCAGCTCGGCGTCACCTGCACCATCGGCCAGATGCGAAAGCGCGGGAAGTTGTAGCCGGTGACGCAGCGCGCGCCGCTCTCGAGCTCGAGCGCGCCGCCGCGATCCCACTCGGCAGCGCTGCTCGAGCCGCGCAGGCGCAGCCACAGAAGCAGGCTGACGATGATCACGAGCGCCACGGCGAAGGCGAGCACGCCCAGCGCCACCAGGCTCGCCGAGTGCAGCACGAAGTCGACCTCGTTGGGCGCGATGGCGAAATGTACGAACAGCGCCGAGACCAACACCATCACGCCGAGCGGCGTCAGCGGCACGTAGTAGCGCCACGCGTAGATGCGGCGCGCCAGCGCGCGCAGGCGCACCCGCAAGCGCGGCCGCGGTGCACGCGGGGCCGCCTGCTCGCGGGTCGGGAGTTTGTGCGCCTTGTCGCTCACGCCCCGATAGCCTGGCGCAGCCACCGAGCGCTGGCAATCATCATGATGGCGCAGCGGCGCCGCGCGCTATCATGCATCTCATGCGCATCCGCTACACCGTGACCGTCGACGACATGATCGCCTTCGTGCGCTACCACTTCGCCACCTCGCCCGAGGTGGCGCGCATCACGCGCGCCGTGCAGCTGCTGTCGTTTCTCATCGTCTTCGCGGTCTGCGTGGTGCTCGGCCTGATCCAAGGGCGCGCGCTGTTGTGGCTCGTCCTCGGCGCGGTCATCGGCGTCGGCGTCGCTGCGACGTATCCGGTCCTCTTTATACGGCTCGCCGAACGCACAGCTCGACGGATGCACACCGCCGACCCGCGACAATTTGGCGAGCGCGAGCTGCTGCTCGAAGGCGACGCGCTGATCGACCGCGAGCTGGGCCCGCCCGAGCCCCGCGGAGAAGGCGACGAAGGCGACGCGAGCGAACGCGACCCCGGCGAAGGCGACGAGGGCGCTGGAGATGCGGACGTCGGCGGCGAGCAGAAGTTCCACGTCAGCGAGGTGATGCGCCTCGATCACACCGCCGAGCACGTCTTTATCTACCTCGCCGACGGCGCGCCGCGCGTCATCCGCCGCTCGGCCGTCAGCGACGGCGACCTCGACTGGTTCTGCGAGACGCTCGAGTCCCGCATCTAGACCCGAAGCAAGCGCGAGGCGCCAGCTACTCTTTGATCGTGCAGAGCACGGTCTCGAAACCGATGGCGAAGCTGATCGATTCCTTCTGCTGATCGCCGTCGAGGTCGACGTCGGCGGTCTGAAAGAGCAGACCCGTGATCGGGTTGTTGCGCAGCTCGTCCTCGGTGATGGTGCCGTTCTTGTCGAGATCGAAGTTGTCCTCGAGGAACTTCTTGCCCTGCGGCGTGGCCGACGTCTTGTACTGGCGGTCGATCTCGCGCGCCAGCTCGGGCAGCAGCACCGTGCTCATCGCGTCGACGGAGAAGGCGCCGGAGAAGACGCCCTCGGTGAAGCCGTTGGGGCTGACCTTGGCCGTTAGCCGCACGTTCTTGGCGTCGACGAGCGCCGACGACTCGCCGAGCGGAAACGGCAGCGTCAGTGGCCCTGGGCCGACCTCGAGCTGCCCCGCGGTGAGCCGTCCGCGCAAGATCAGCGACGTGGGGCTGCCCTGCTGCAGGCCGAACGTGTTGGTGCCCGAAAAGTCGTTGCTCGGATCGGCGTCGAGGTCACGCCCGAAGAAGGCGGCCACGCGCGCATCCGACGCGTTGTCCAGCGCCGTGGCGTGCAGGCGCAGCAGCAGCAGCAACACGCCGCGCGCCATCTGCGTCTCGAGCTGTTGCTGCAGATCGATGGTCGGGTTGGCCGTCGCGAGCGCGGCGAGGATGCGGCCGAAGTGATTGTCCGACACGCCATCGTTGTCGAGATCGACGGCAAAGTCGGAGCCGCTCTTGGGCAGTATCAGCCGGCTGACCACCGTCTCGAGCGCCGTCGGCGGCAGCGCGCCCGCGTCGACACCCGCCTCGGAGACGTGGCCGTCGACGCCACCGTCGCCGCCGGGCGGCGGGTCGCTGTCACTCGAGCACGCGGTCGCCATCGTGAGCACCACTGCCAACACACCAAGCCATCTCGCCAACGTGAGCATGGCGTGCAGTCTATCGCGCGCCGCGAGGGCGGGCGAGCCAGCGCGGCAGGCCGCGAGTGTTCGGCCGGCCGGCCGACGGCATAGCTGTTGCGTAACAGCCCGCGCGGTACGCCGGGGCCCAGAGATAAAACTCAATGATCGCGAAGCGCTGACGACGCGCTCGGAGCAGCTCGTGGGCTCGCTCCCCCAACCGTTGTCGTCACACGCCCCCGATCACTGCTCGAGGAGCTCCCGGCTGTGAACATCGCTCGCCCCCGCTCGATCGTCGCCGCCGCCGTGGCCTGCGCGCTGCTGGCCGCCTGCGGCCCCGAGGTGCCGACCCGTCCGCCGCCTTCGCTGCTGCCGGGCGTCGACTCGGCCGCACCCGGCAACGACACGCACATCGATCCACCACCGCTCACCGACGCGGGCACTTATCCCGAAGGCAGCACGCCGCCGCCACCGCCACCGCCACCGCCGCCACCGCCGGGCGCCGCGTGCACCAAGCCTGCGATCACGGCCAGCGCCGCGCGCCCGGTGACGCTGCTCGACGCCGCCACGCTGACGCAGATGGCCTCGCGCATGCCCTGCATCGCCGACGCGTCGCTGGTCGCGCTGCTGCAGAGCAGCGACACGATGTTCTACGACCGCAAGAGCATCGTGCCCGGCTATCAAGACTCGCACGGCGACAACGTCGTCACGCCGATCGGCATGCGCCCCAACACGATCAACCCCAGCTTGATCGTCACCGGCGGCCACGACGCGCTCTTCTCCGGCCACGAGTTCCGCTTCCCCTTCGGCCGCCCCATCGGCGTGCCCGACGGCATGGCCGAGGTGATCGACTTCTGGCACCTGCCGCGCGACAGCGCCGGCAAGCTGCTGCCCGCGGTGTATTGGGTGCGGCGCCCCAACGGCAACACCACGCGCTACGAGTGGATGTTCCCGCTGGGCACCGTCTTCGGCGAGCTGCTCTTTGTCGTCGCGTCGGACGGCACGCGCTGGCCGTTCGAGGTGCGCACGCGCACGCGCACGATCTCGGGCTGGACCGTCGACGTGCACCGGCCCTTCCCCACCGCCGAAGACATGGCCAAGGCGCTCGAGCGCAAGCGCGCCGAGAAGGCGCAGTGGCAGAGCTCGGCGGAGATCACCGCGCTCGTGGCGCACCTGCGCGACCCGTCGACGCTGACGTCAGGCCAGCTGAAGTCGTCCAACTACAGCAAGTCGTTTCCCGCGCTCAGCGGCGGCGTGGACAAGCTGCCGGCGCTCGGCGACAGCTCGATCCTGCAAGCGCTGCTCAGCAGCGAGCCTTTCCGCTCGGCGAAGAACAAGGTCTGGAAGCAGAGCGGCTCGCTCAAGACCTACGCGCCGAGCACCGACGCCAGCTTCCAGATCGTGCCCAAGTCCTACAACGCCGGCTTCGTCGCCGTGAACGACCAGGCCTGCGCGCTGTGCCACCAAGACGCCGGCCGTCCGTTCGAGGACTACTACTTCTTCGTCACGCTCTACGGCGAGCTGTGGGGCGGCGACGAGACGTTTACCTGGCATCCGTTCGAGACGAGCAAGTTCGTCGCATCCGACGGCCGCGTGCTCAACTTCAACTACGACAACCGCAAAATCCGTCAGGACTTCGTCGCCGGCGGCGTGATCGAGCAGTACTCGCAGAGCAAGCACCCGGCGACGGTGTACAAGCAGATCGTGCGGTCGTGGACGAACTTCAAGTACTAGGTCGGAAGGGCTTCAGGCTTCGGGCTTCGGGCTTCAGGGGGCGTAGGCTCGCTTCGCTTCGCCTGGTGTTGCTGGCGTTGGTCGCTGTGGGCTGTGACAAGGGTGAGGCGCCTTCGCGGCCGCCGTTGGGATTGCTCGACAGCGCGCCGCCGACGGTCAAGGTCGTCGATGGTGGGGCGCCCGCGACGGACATGTTGGCCGACGCGTTCGATCCGCCGCCGCCGCCGTGGGCCGATGGCGGTCGTGGCGGCTTGGATGGCTCACCGCCGGCCGCCGACAGCGCGCCGCCGCCGGCGCAGAACGGCGTGCGCTGTGACGTGCAGGGCGGCGCGACGCAGCTGGTGCGCGTCAAGGACGGCAAGGCGCTCGGCTCGTCGATGTCGGCGAGTGACTGTCAGGGCGCCGTCGCGGCGGCGCACTCGGGCGTGGTCTGCGCCATCGTCGCCAGCGGGCAAGGCAGCGCCGTGTGGAAGGCGATGAACATCGAGCTCGGCATCGAGCTCGGGCGCTACCCGATCCCGCGCGACGACTGCTTCGAGTCGACTCGTCACGCGCGCAACGGCGTCGTCTGCAGCCACACCGGCGTCAACCCGAGCGGCAAGCTCGGCTTCAAGCCGACCAACATCACCAAGGCGGGCGACACCGGCTTCATGGGCTCGTCGGCGTGGCTTGCCTACTGCAAGATCGCCACGCTCAACGCCAAGAGCGATCGCGTCTGCGCCAACGGCAACGGGGGCACCGGCGATCACGCCTTCTGGTACGAAAACTACATCGCCACACAGAACATCGTGCAGGGCGGCAAGCACGGCACCGTCTACGCTTGCTCTGGCGCATCGGCGCCCTGACGATCGCGCGACCTCATCCCTGACGATCGCGCTGACAATCTGACGCGCTTTTGGCGCCCGGCGCGCCAGCGCGTTGGTGCCCCGCACCCGCGCCGCCCCATCGACTCGCCGCGCACGCCATCCTTCAATCACTTACGAGGCCGCCGCCGTCGGCATGGCTGTTGCTCATGAGATGGGGCCTAGGCCACTCCGTCAGCAAAAGCTTCGGCCGAGGAAGGAGGTCACCATGCTGCGTCTGTTCAACAGGCTCTCCGCCACCGCCACCGTGACCCCTCGCAAAGAGGACGTTCCGTTCTTCCTCGAGGTACAGAAGTTTCGTCAGGGCTGGATCTGGGCGCTGCTGATCTTCGTCGCCCTCTCGCAGGTCGGCGTGGTGGCCGCGCTCGGCGGCAAGCTGGTCGCAGTCAGTGTGGGCAGCTCGATCATCGCCATCGGGATGCTCGTGTGGTTCTACTGGATGAAGCTGGTGGTAGAGGTCGACGCGAGCGGAATCATCATCCGCTTCCGTGGCCTCTTCACCAACCGTCGCATCACGTTCGATCAGATCGCGGCGTTCGGTGCTCGCACCTATCGTCCGATCCTCGAGTATGGCGGCTGGGGCATCCGTGGCTTCAGCAGCAACCGTGCATACAACGTCAGCGGAAACCGCGGCGTTCAGCTGGTGCTCGACAACGGTGATCGCGTCCTCATCGGCTCGCAGAGGGCTGATGACCTGGCGCGCGCAATTTCCGAGGCCTCCAACCGCGAAGCCTCAAACTTCTAGCCTCTCCCCCCTCCCTCCGGACAGACGGGGCAGTGACCATCGCGGTCGCTGCCCCGTCCCTGCCATTTCTAGGTCGTGTCTCTACGGTTCGATGTCGCGGCCAAGCCACTTGCGCGCGAAGACAAGCGCCAGCGGCGTGACGACGGCGATCGCCGTGTGAAGCGCCCACATGGTCTGGCTCTCGTAGGGGCCGCCCTTGGGGATGAAGCGCGCCACGAGCACACCCGCGTAGAGGCTGGTGAGCATCTTGGTCAGAAACCAGGGGAACTGCGCCACGCCCATGTAGGCGCCGGTGCGGCCGGGCGGCGCCAGCTCGGCGGCGTATTGCAGAAAGCGCGGCTGCCAGAGCGCCTCGCCGAGGCTCTTGACGACCAGATACGCGAACAGCGTGAAGGTGCTCGGCGCCAACACCAGCAGCAGCGGCGAGAGCGCCATCACGGTGGTGCCGACGATCATCATGCGCATCACGCTGACCTTCTGCGTGAAGGCCGTGGTCAGCGGCACGAGCACGAAGATCAGCAGTGGGTTGAGGTTGGTCGCCGCCTCGAAGTTCTTGCCAACCCAGCTGCCGGCGAAGACGCGCTCGACGTAGTGCGGCGTGGTCAGCCAGCTGTGCGCGAAGAGCGTCATCACCGGGATCAGGATGAAGATGAAGAACGCGAAGCGCACGTCGGCGAGCGGATGCTCGCGCAGCCACGTGCCGACGCTCTTGCGCTCGCGCACGACGGTCTGCTTGGCCGGCTCGGGCGTTTCGGCTTTTGGCGCGCCGTCGTCGTCGTCGTCGTCAGCGGCGAGGATCTCCTTGGCGCGCGCGGTGGCCCGCTCGGTGAGCAGCAGCGCGGTCAGCAGCGCCGAGGCGAGGCTCATCGAGGCGTAGACCAGAAACACGCCGTAGACGCCGTGGGCGCGGCGAAGCGGCGGCGAGATGAACGTCGGCACGAAGCCGCCGAGGTTCATCACCGCGTAGAGCATGGCGTAGCCCATCGGCGCGGTGTGCTCGTTGGTGAACGTCTTGACCGAGGCGTAGGCCGCCGGCTGAAAGACGCCGTTGCCGATCACGATCAACAGCAGCCCGAACAGCGCGACCCAATGGATCGGCGACCACAGCCCGCCCTTGGCGAGCCCCAACGTCACGCCGAGCACCAGCACCACCCGGCCGGCGCCCATGGTCAACAGCGACGAGACCATCGAGAAGCGCGGCGACCAGACGTCGGCTTTGCCGCCCAGCAGGAACATCGAGAAGGTCACGCCCCAGGTCAGAAAGCCGACCATCGGCGAGGTCCACTGGTCGCTCAGCCCGACGTACTCGATGAAGAACTTGCCGAGCACGCTGAGCATGCCGAAGTAGACGAGCCCGTCGAGAAAGTAGGCGATGTTGATCGCCCACAGCGCGCGCGGCGCGCGCACCAGATCGACGAGCGGCTGCAGCATCTCGCGCAGAGGCGACGCGTGCGCTTTGTCGGACACGGCGCTACTTGATCATCGCCGCTGGCGCAGCGTCAAGCGGCGCGCGCTTGCCAGCGCTCGGCGGCGAGCCACAGCAAGAGCCCTCCGGCGGCGCCGGCGGCGACCAGCGCGAACATCGCGGCGTCGCCGTGCTTGTCGGCGAGGAGACCCAGCAGCGGCGTCATCACCAGGCGCGAGCCCTCCCATAGCGCCGTGAACATCGCCATCGCGGCGCCGCGCCTGCGCGCGTCGGCGCGCGTCATCGCCTGGCTTGTCAGCACCGGGAAGCCGTAGCCGTGACCGAGCCCGGCCAGCACGCCGGCGGCGTAGAGCGCGAGGCTGCTGCGCGCTCGGGCGGCCACCAGCGTGGCGGCGGCGTAGGCGCCGAGCGGTGGCGCGACGAGGTTGGAAGTGCCGAGCCGATCGGGCAGCCGCCCGCCGATGACGCGCACGACGATGGCGCCGCCGGCATACGCCAGCCACACCGTCCCCGGCCGCGCGATGCCGCGCGACGCCGCGCTGACCGTGACGAACGAGAAGAACACCGCGGCCATCGTCGCCAGCACCACCGTGGCCAACCACACCGGCAGCATCGCGCGCGATATCAGCATGCGCAGCACGCGCGGCGGCGCCAGCGCCTCGGGCGTGTCGCCGTCGCTTCCCGTCGGGCTCGCGCCCGCCGCCGCCGCGCCGCGCTTGACCGTCTCGGGCACGCCGAAGAGCGCCGGCAGTGCGCTCAGCATCACGGCGCCGAGCAGCGGCAAGAACCAGTGCAGCTGCGAGCCCACCACGCCGAGCTGATCGGCAAAGGCGTTGACCGCCAGCGGCGCCAAGCCCGACACGCCAAACAGCGCGATGCCCTCGGTGCGCCGCACCTCGGGCAGAAGGTCGGTGAGCCACACGAAGTAGCCGGTGAAGATGATCCCTTGGCCGATGCCGAAGACGAGGCGCATCACGTAGGCCAGCGTGCCGACCTCGTGCACCAGCCCGACCAGCCCCATGCCGGCGGCGCCGAACAGCGAGCCGAAGACGAGCGTGAAGCGGCGCCCGAGGTGGTCGAGGCTCCAGCCGGCCAGCGGCCGCAGGATCAGGCTGCTGATCGCCGCCGCCGCCATCAGCGAGCCGATCTGCGCCCGCGTCGCGCCGATCTGCTCGAGGTAGACCGGCAGCAGCAACATCGACGTCCAGCCCAAACACGAGATGAAGTGCGCCGTCACCAGCAGCACGAAGTTGCGATCGACAAGTCGCGGGAGGGACGTCATCGTGCGGGCTACAAGCGTGATGAAAGATCGTCGAGCGCGATGACCGAGGGGCTCAAAGGCAACCTACTGATGGCAAGCGGGGCGCTGATGGTCAGCTTCGCCCCCGTGTTCGTCAAGCTGTTGATCGGCCGCAACATGGCGCCTACAACCATCGGCGCGTGGCGCATGCTGATGGGCGCCGTGCTGTTCGCCGGCCTATCGCGGCTGCGCGGCCAGCGGCTGGGGCTCGGCTTGCACGGCAGCGCGGCCAAGAAGATGGCGCGCGTGCTGACGCTCGCCGCGCTGTTCTTCGCCATCGATCTGTTCGTCTGGCACAAGTCGATCGTCTACGTCGGCGCCGGCATGGCGACGATCCTCGCCAACACGCAGGTCTTCTGGACCGCCGCGCTCGGGCGCGTGGTCTTCGGCGACCGCCTCTCGCTGCTGCTCGCCATCGCGGCGCCGCTTGGCTTTGTCGGCGTAGTGCTGCTCACCGGCGTCGGCTCAGACATCGTGCTCTCGCGCGATCGCCTGCTGGGGCTCGCCTTCGGGCTCGGCACCGGCATGGCTTACGCCTGCTACCTGACGGCGCTCAAGCGCTCGAGCTATCTCGAGCCGGGAAGCGACGCGCCGCCGCCCGCCGCCGCGCCGCGGCTGGCGTGGATCGGGCTCGGCTCGGGCGTGCTGCTCAGCGGCGGCGCCGTGGTCGAGCAGGTCGAGCTGATGCCGCGCGATGGCGCGACGCTCGGCATCGCCTTCGGGCTCGCCCTCGCGCCGCAGGTGCTCGGCTGGCTGCTGCTCGATGGTGGGCTCAAGCGGCTTCACGCCGCGCGCGCCGCCCTGCTGCTGCTGTTGCAGCCGACCTTCGCCACCATCTGGGGCGCGCTGTTTTTCGGCGAAAAGCTCGGCCCAGCGCAGATGGCAGGCGCGGCGATCACGCTTACGGCCGTGTTTCTCGGCAGTTATCGCCCTCGGCTGCGGCGTCATACCTAGTCTTTGCAGGGACTTAGCGCGGCGGCGCGCCAGGCGCTCGGGGATCTTGCAATCGCCGCGCGCCTTTGGTAGTTCTGCGCGTCACGCCGATCGAGGGCGTGGCTCGACACCCGAGGATTCGAACGATGTCTCGACGATGCAAGCTCAGCGGCAAGCGCCCGCTCGCCGGAAACAACGTCTCGCACTCGAACCGCAAGACGCGCACGCGGCAGGAGCCCAACCTGCAGAACAAGCGCATCTTCATCCCCGAGCTCGGACGCTGGGTGCGGCTTCGCGTTTCGACGCGCGCGTTGCGCACGATCGACAAGAAGGGCCTGATGCCCTACCTGCGCGACACCGGCCTGCGCCTGCAAGACGTCACGAGCAGCCGTTAGGTTGAAGGGGCTCTCCGAGCCCCGCGGCGGCTTCGTCGCACCACCCCGATGTCGCTCGCTGCTGCGCTGGCCGGCTACTGGCGAGCGCCTGTAATGTCGTAGCTGCCGTTGCAGCTCACCGACGTCCCCGACACCGTTCCACTCCCGTAGACGCGAGCACGCGCGCTGATCGTGCCGTCGGCGGCGATCGTGCCTTCGACGCGCGCCGTGATGTCGACGCCTTGCTCGTTGGCGTAGCCCCCGACGTCGAAGCGACCGTCCTGCCACACGCCGCCGCGCATCGCGTCGACGTAAAGGCCCGCGTCGCCGCTGACGACGAGCTCGCCGTCGTTCTGCGTGGCATCGACCGTCTGGTTGTCGACGTTGCCCACCTCGCAGATGCGGATGGTGAAGATCGCGACCTGGAACGTGGGGCACTGCCCGCTGCACGACAGCGTGCGCACGGTGAGGTCGTAGCGACCGCCGCGCGCTGTGCCGGTGGCGTCGCCCGCTGGCAAGTTGGTCACGGTGTCGCGCGAGAGGTCGCCGCTGCCGCAGGCGGGCAACAGCCACAGCGCCAGCAGCGGGACACACAGCCCAAAAACACGCATGACGAGAGCATCGCGCAGCCAAAGCGACAATCCAAGGGCAGGGGTCACACTCGCCAGCGTCAGGCTGCCCCGCCCGGATCTGCGCGGGAGCGCGCGGCGGGTCAACGCGACTCGATCGGGGCTTTTCGCTAGACGGATCCTCAATGATCTCGTCGAGCACGCCACGTGCAGGGGTAACCGCCAGTACCAAAAAGGTTGCGCCCTAATGATCCGCTTCCTCGTTGTCCTGCTCGCCTCGCTCTTCTGCTGTGCCTGCGCCGCGCCCGCCGCCGACACCACGCCCCAGCGTCCCAAAACCTCCAAGGACGCGCTGCGCATGCTCAAGCATGGCAACGAGCGCTTCGTGCGCGGTTGGTCGCGTCACCCGCACGCAGGGCGCAACTGGCGTCGCAGCCTCACCGCCGGCCAGCACCCCTTCGCCACCATCGTCGGCTGCTCTGACTCGCGCGTCCCGCCGGAGCTGATCTTCGACACGGGCATCGGCGACCTGTTCGTCATCCGTGTCGCCGGCAACGTCATCGACACCGACGTGGCGGCCAGCGTCGAGTACGGCGTGCAGCACCTTCACACCAAGCTGGTGGTGGTGCTCGGCCATGACAGCTGCGGCGCCGTGACGGCGGCCGTCAACCAGCGCTGCGGTCTCGCCTCGCACGAGCCAACGCAGATCCGCGCGCTGCTCGGCCGCATCACGCCGGCCCTCGAAGGGCTCGACCTGCGCGCGCCGCGCCCGCGCCTGATCCGCCAGGCCGTCGAGCGCAACGCCACGCTCGCCGCCCACGATCTGGCCGACATCAGCGAGCTGACCAAGGCAATGCACCACGACAACGCCCAGATCGTACGCGCCGTCTACGACATCGAGACCGGCATCGTGCGATGGCTGGGCACCATCGAGCGCCCCGCCCAGCCGCTGCTGCCCGAGCACTCCAAGCTGCCGCTGGTGGCCTCGGCACACTAGCCGCCAGCCGCCCGCCGTCGCCTGCCTCGCTTCCTGAGCCATCGGGAATTCCTGAGCGCGTACCCCCTCGCGCCGCCCCCTCGTCTCAGCGATATCAGTCGGTTCGCCGCTTGGCTGATTGGCCCGTTGGCTGCACTGCAGCGCGGTCGAAGGAAACTGCCATGCATCGACTGGTTGCACTGACAAAGTCTCACGCCAACGACGCGACGCTCGTCGCGCTGGCGCTCTTGACCCTCGCCGCGGGCCGTCCGGCGGTCGCCGCGCCCGCCATCTCGCTCGCCTCGCTCGCGCTGCTGTGGCGCCTTCATGGCACACGACGCCGCAAGGCCGCGGCGAGCCCGGCGCACGCGCTGCTCGGCGACGAGGCGGGACGCCCTGTGCTGCTGCACTTCCGGCGCAGCGGCTGGTGTCCGGTCTGCCACGTGCTCTCGGCGACGCTGCGCTCGGCGCAGGCGGCGCTCGAGTCGGCCAACGTCAAGCTCGTCGAGGTCACCTCGACACAGTCCAACGTCGAGCTGCGCTACCCGGTGCAGGCCGTGCTCGTCGACACGCGCTGCCAGCTGGCCAAATCGCTCGGCCTCTTCGACGCGCGAGCCGACGCGCCGATCCCGTCGGCGGTGCTGATCGACGGCGACGGCGTGGTTCGCTACGCCTGGCAGCCCACCGACGCGCACATGCCTCGGCGCGACGAGCTCGAGGCCGCCATCGCATCGCTGTCGACAACCTGCCGCGGCTGAGCCTCGAGCTGCGCTCTGGAGAGATGACCATGCTCGCCGACGAACGACGCAAGCTCGACTGGATCCGCGCGCAGCTGCCTTCGGCATCGCAGCAGGTGTTCTTCGACGTCGCCGCCTGCGGCCCGCTGCCGCGCTGCTCGGTGGCAACGCTCGCACGCTGCCTCGAGGCCGAGCTGACGCGCGGACGCGAGGCGCTCTGCTGCGACCGCCAGTTCCTCGACGCTATCGAGCGTTGGCGCCAGCGGCTCGCCCGTTGGCTCGGCGCGCGCCCGCGCGAGCTGCTCTTCACCACGGGCAGCGACGACGCCATCGCCACCGTGCTCGGCGGTCGCTGCTGGCGCGAGGACGAGGAGATCATCACCTCGACGCACGAGCGCGCCGACCTGCTCGGCACGCTGTCGATGCTGCACGCGCACACCGGCGTCACCATCCGTCGCGTGCCGATCAGCGGCGACTCGGTGCGTGACCGCGCGCTGCTCGCCGCGGCGATCTCGCCGCGCACGCGCTTGGTCGCGCTCTCGCACGTCTCGCACCTCGACGGCACGCTCTGCGATGTCGCCGGGCTGGCCAGCGTCTGCCGCGCCGAGCGCGTGCCGATGTTCGTCGACGGCTCGCAGGCTGTCGGTGCGCTGCCGGTGCGCGTCGATCGCCTCAGCGTCGACCTCTACGCCGCGCCAGGCCACCGCTGGCTCTGCGCGCCCGAGGGCAGCGGCCTGCTCTACGTGCGCGAGGGCCAGTGCGCGCGCTGGACCGAGCGGCTGCCGGCGCTCGCGCGCGGGCCGGCACCCTTCCGACCACTGACCCGCGCCTGGATCGCCGCGTTCGACCTGCTCGAGCAGATCGGCTGGTCGTGGATCTTCGAGCGCACCGCCGCGCTGACCGAGCAGGCGCGCGCGATGCTCGAGTCACTTCCCGGCGTGCGCGTGGTCAGCCCCGCGCGCAGCGCGCCCGGCGTGGTGAGCCTGCACCTCGACCGTCCCGCCGAAGACGTGCAGGCCGACCTGGCCGCCGAAGGCATCGTCGCGCGCGCACTGCAGGGCGCGCCGCTGCTGCGCATCTCGCTCGGCTTCTACAACGACGACAGCGATCTGCAGCAGCTCTACGCCGCCTTGCTGCGCTACGCCCGCCCGCCGAGGCGCCTGCCGTGCGCGGCGTAGCGCGTGCGCTAGCTCGAGAACGACTTGTCGCGGTTGATGCCGAGCCGCTTCATGCGCGACTCGAGCGTCTTGGGGTTGATGTCGAGCAGCTTCGCCGCGCCCTTGTCGCCGCTAACGCGGCCGCCGGTGAGCTCGAGCGCTCGGACGATGTGCGCGCGCTCGAGCTCTTTGAGCGTGA